>JAMLJB010000001.1:2870955-3172683 GCA_023953835.1 Rhizobiaceae bacterium
ATCATCCTCGCCTCGGCTCTTGCCACTTATTTGACGCGCGTCGGTGGAAATCTCGTTCTGTCCCGCTTCGAAACCGTTCATCCGCGCATTGAGGGCGCGCTCAACGCCGTGCCCGCAGCAGTCCTGACTGCCCTGTTCGCGCCGGCTCTGCTTTCCGCAGGCCCGAAAGAGATCATTGCGATGCTCTTCGCGGCCATCGTGGCGTTGCGCTTCGGTCTCATGACAATGTTCGTATCCGGCGCTGCGATGCTTATCCTGTTGCGCAATTTCGCTTAGCGCGGGTCAGTCGAGCCTCGACGTAGCCGCTTCGAGCCATTTCAACGTTTCGCCGTCCACCATCGGGCCGATTTCCGCCAGCACGCGCGCGTGATACGCATTCAGCCAGTCGCGTTCCTCGCCGGTCAGCAGGTCCACGCGGATCAATCTGCGGTCAAAGGGCGCAAGTGTCAGCGTCTCGAAACTGTGCATGTCGATGTCCCCGCCATCTATCGGCGCGGGCGCATTGACGACGATGAGGTTTTCCGACCGGATCCCGTAGTGACCTTCCTTGTAGTAGCCCGGCTCATTGGAAAGGATCATGCCGGTCAGAAGCTTTTCCGTTCCGGATTTTGCGAGCCGTTGCGGGCCTTCATGCACAGCGAGATAGGCGCCGACGCCGTGGCCGGTTCCGTGAGCATAGTCCAGACCGTGGTTCCATAGGGCCGCGCGCGCGAACGCGTCGAGGTCGGCTCCCCGCGTGCCGGGTGGAAACCGCAGACGCGAAATCGCCATCAATCCCTTTAGGACAAGCGTAAATCGCTCGCGCATTTCCTCGCTCGGCCTGCCGATGGCAACGGTGCGCGTGATGTCCGTGGTCCCGTCCTGATATTGTGCGCCGGAATCGAGCAGGAAAAGCTCGCCTTCGCCGAGTGACCGGTTGGTGGCCATGGACACACGATAGTGGATGATCGCCCCGTTCGGACCCGCGCCGGAGATCGTCTCGAACGAAACATCCTTCAACGGCCTCTGCGTTTCCTCGCCGACCCTGTAGCGCGCTTCCTCAAGACGCGTCACCGCCGCAATCTCGTCAACCGTGCCGGGCTTCCGGGCATCGAGCCAGCACAGGAACCGCGCAACGGCAGCGCCGTCCCGGCGATGCGCGGCGCGAGCGCCAACAAGCTCTGCCGCATTCTTGGTCGCGCGGGGCAGGCGGGCGGGGTCCGCCGCTTCCACCACAGTGCCGCCGCTCGCCTCGACGATCATGCGCAGCCGCTCTGCGGCAAGCGCCGGATCGAGGGAAATGCGCGCGCCGTTGTGAGCAAGTCTTGCCAGTTCCTTTTCGAGCGATGCCGGAGCACGCAAATCGGCAAGCTGGGTCAGATAGGCTTCCGTCTCGATTCCCATCTTGCGCTTGTCCATGAAAAGCAGATGGGGACCTTCGGCGGCGATCACGGCAAAGCCGAGCGCAAGCGGTGTGTGGGGAACGTCAGAGCCGCGAATGTTGAAGGCCCAGGCAATTGATGACGGGTCGGTCAGCACCGCGTGGGTTGCACCCTGTCTGGCAACGGCGGCTGCAAGTCTTTGGAGCTTGTCGCGCGCCAGTTCGCCTGCCAGTTCGGCCGGCTGGATCGTGATGGAGCTGAGCGGCGGGTTTGGCCGGTCGCTCCAGATCGCGTCGATGGGGTTCTGCTCCAGCGCCACGAGTTCGGCGCCCGCCTTGGCCGCCGACTTTCGCATCGCGGCCGCTTCCGAAATCGTGTGGAGCCACGGGTCAAAACCGATTCGCGCGCCCTTGCCGATATTGTCGGCGAGCCAGTTCGCGGGCGGGTTTTCGACCAGGCTTTCCACCTTGAAGAGGTTCATGTCGGCCTGCTGGCGCACCTGCAAGGTGTAACGGCCATCCACGAAGATGAAGGCTCGGTCGCGTAGCACGATGGCCGCACCCGCTGACCCGGAGAACCCGGAAATCCACCGCAGCCGCTCGGAGCAGGGAGGCACGTATTCGCCCTGATGCTCGTCGGCGCGGGGCACCAGGAAGCCATCCAGATTGTGCGTGGCAAGCCAATCCCGGAGCAATGCGACACGCGGTACGCCGACCGCTGGATCGCCGGTCGCCTCGAATGTCTGGAACTTTGCTTCATACATGGCGCGGCCTCTCCACTTCGCGCGCAAAGTGCTATCCGAACTTCCCGCTGAAATCAAAGAAAGCTATGCGTTCAATGCTTGGGTGCAATGCAATATAAAGCCTTTTGCATTGCACAAATAATGTCTAACTTAAACGCATGGGAGGAGCCAGCCGAAGCAGATTCGGAGACAGGCAATGACCATCAAAATCAGCAGTTTTCTTCGCCGCAGCCTTGACGCATTCATAGCGGCGCGCGAGCGCGAAGCGGAAGTCTATGTGAGCCGCGCGCTTCTTTCATTCGACGACGATACGTTGAAGGCGCACGGCTATGACCGCAACACGCTGCGGAAATCGGCGCGCCTCAGCGTTTGAGGTGAATTGTCACCCAGCCCTCGCGGTGCAGCGTATCGATATGCCGGAACGACTGGCCCACATAGGCGGCAAGCACCGCGTTTCGCTGGCGTTCGAGAATACCCGACAGGATCACTGATCCGCCGGATGCCGTGAACCGCGCCATCTGAGGTGCAAGCCGCATGAGCGGGCGCGCTAATATATTGGCCACGATGAGGTCAAAGGGCGCGCGCGCCGCAAAAGACGGGTGTCCAAATCCGGTGGCGGTGAGGGCCGAGACCCAGGCGCTCACGCCGTTCAGCCGCGCGTTCGCTTCAGCGACCCTTGTCGCGACCGGGTCGATATCGGTGGCCAATACCGGGATATGCGCCAGCTTCGCCAGCGCAATTGCAAGCACCGCACTTCCGGTTCCCAGATCCAGTGCGTTTCGCGGTTGCTCGCGCTTCACCACGCGGTCGATCATTTCGAGGCAGCCCGAGGTCGTCCCATGGTGCCCGGTGCCGAAAGCAAGCCCGGCCTCGATCTCGATGGCGATATCGCCGATGTGTCGCTTGTCGCGGTCATGCGCGCCATGCACCAGAAAGCGCCCGGCGCGAACGGGCTTCAACCCTTCCAGCGATTTCGCCACCCAGTCGATGTCCGGCAATTCCTCAAGCCCGATCGGTGCGGCTATGCGCAATTCCGACAGTCGCGTTTCGATTGCCCTGCTTGTTTCACCCGCCTCGCCCTCCACATAGACAGACAGTTCGTGAATGTCGCGATCCTCGTCGATTTCAAGGATGGCGAGGGGATAACCCGCATCCTCGAAATCCATTTCGAGAGCGGCGAATGCGCGCTCCACGTCTGCGCGGCTCATGCGAGCAAAAAGGCGCGTCTGCGTCATTTCCGGATCAGCCTTCCGTCGCCAGTCTTTTCAGCTTGGCAAGTGCGGTATCCGTGTTTTCTCCGTAGGCGATGGTGCCGAAGAATTGCCCCTTGCTGCCAAGCAGCAGCACGGAAGCGGTATGGTCCATCGTATAGTCGCCGTCGTCCGTCGGCACTTTGCGGGCATAGATCTTGAAGTCTTTTACCATCTGGTCAATTTTCGCCGGGTCGCCCGTAATGCCGGTGATGCGGTCCGAAACATTGGTGACATAGTCGTTCATGATCTGCGGCGTGTCGCGTTCGGGGTCCACGCTCACGAAATAGGCCCGGATGTCCTTTCCTTCGTCGCCAAGTGTCGTGAGCCAGCCGTCCATCTCCGCAAGCGTGGTCGGGCAGACCTCAGGACAGTGCGTGAAGCCGAAGAAAACAGCCGAAGGATGTCCACGAAAAGCCTGCTCGTCGATCGGCGCGCCACGGCTGTCGACAAGCTGGAATGGGCCGCCGAAAGCGACCTCGCCATTTTGCATCCGGTACCAGTCGAAGGTCATCCAGCCTACGGTCAGCGCCATCAGGAAGATGATTCCGGCGAGAACAAAGCGCATCATGCCAATTTTCCCAGAAGATTTTCGGATCCCGATCCTACATGCACCAGGAAAGACCGGCTTCTACCACGGACAGGAATATTCCGTCCGCATTGTTGAGCCATCCGGCAAAGGCCGCCCCTGTGGCGACAGCAATCGTCGCGACGGCGAGCGCTAGCACGCCCGCCGGTGGAAAAAGGGCCTTCGGATTCGGTCTCATTACAAAAATATAATGTGCGCGGGACCCCAAATAAAGGCACCATATTGCCGCGACTTAACTTAGATCGGACTTTCAAAAATGAGCGTTGCCACCGGATACAACAAATCGCAAATCCTTCTGCATTGGACTGTGGCGGTTTTCATCGCCTTCCAGTTTCTCGCCTCCGAAGGCATCGAGCAGGCGTGGGACGCCTTCGAGGACACCGGCGTCGTCGGCGATGCATTTTCGTCGCTCGCGCTGGCGCATATCGTGGTTGGTGTCGCGGTTCTGCTGCTGATGGCCGCGCGCCTATGGCTTCGTCTCAAATATGGCGCGCCGCCCGCCGATCCGGCTGAACCCGTGGCCTTGCAATGGCTGGCGAAACTTGCCCATGTCGCGCTCTACGCGCTGCTCATCATCCTGCCGGTTTCAGGCCTTGTCGGCTGGATTCTCGGCAATGGCAGCGCAATCGACGCGCATAAGATCGCAAAAACCGTGCTACTGCCGCTGATCGGCCTGCACGTGCTTGGCGCTCTGGTGCACCAGTTCTTCTGGAAAACCAACGTCCTGCGCAGAATGCTGGTGCCGAGCGCCTGAGGAAGGCTTGCGGGCAGGGTCTGCCTGCCCCATCTCTTGCGCATCGAATCGTTGTGGCCAGGGAGCTTTCGATGCGCAAATTCTTGTCGGCTTTGGCCGTGGTCATTGTTTCCGGCATCGCCGTTCCGGCGCTTGCGGATGAAGTTGGCCAGGTCGGAGTCGACTGGCTCGGAAACGACATCATCGTGGAGGCGATCAAGGACCCCTCGGTCGAAGGCGTCACGTGCCATGTCAGCTATTTCGAGCGCGGCGTCATCGACCGGCTTCAGAAAGGCAACTGGTTCGAGGACCCTTCCGACACCGCCATCTCCTGCAACCAGACCGGACCGATCAAGATCGGCGACATCGATCTCGGCACGGGTGGCGAGGAGGTTTTCAAGCAGGGCATCAGCCTGATCTGGAAGAAGCAGGTGGTGAATCGCATTTACGACAGGAAGAACGATACGCTCATTTACCTTTCGCATTCGCGACAGGTGCAGGACGGATCGGCGAAGATGGCGATTTCAACCGTTCCGCTCTTTGGACAGAATGTCGTCTGGGAAAAGGGCAAGCCGCAGTAGCCTCAATGGACGATGTGTTTCGCTTTCATGATCCCCAGCCGAAGGTCCATCCAACGGCAGAGCTGAAATCATGCCGTCTCGGCCAGTATGTGTCCGTCGCGGAACGCTGCGTGATGCGCGATGTGACGGTCGGCGATTTTACCTATTTCGAGCGCCATGCCGAGGCGATCTACGCCGATATCGGCAAGTTCTGCTCGATTGCGGCCAACAGCAGGTTGAACGCGCTGGAACATCCCATCGAGCGCCTGACCCAGCACAAGATCAGCTACCGGCCGAATGAATATTTCCGCTACCAGGGTGTCGACAGCGCCTTCCGCGAGCGGCGGCGTGCCAGGAAAGTGCGCATCGGCCATGATGTTTGGATAGGCCACGGCGCGGTGGTCATGCCCGGCGTGACGATCGGAAATGGCGCGGTTGTCGGCGCAAATGCGGTCGTGACCAGAGACGTCGGCCCTTTCGAGATTGTGGCCGGAGTGCCGGCGCGGCCATTGCGGGCGCGCTTTCCCGATGAAATAGCGCGACGCATCGAGCGGCTTGCGTGGTGGGACTGGCCGGTGGAAATGCTTTTTGAGGCGATCCCGGACATGCAAAACCTTTCAATCGACGCGTTTCTCGATCGTTGGGAGCCGCGCGGCGCCTGAGCGCCGGAACTCCATGAAGGCGCGGGCGTTATGGTGCGCAAACATCAGCCGGGCCTGTTCCAATGGAAAAGCAATTCACGTGGATCGCCAACAGGGTAGCTTACGCCACAGGCACGCCCATGGCGTTCATTCTGTGTGTCGGCATCATCGTCGTTTGGGCGGTTAGCGGCCCGATCTTCGGCTATTCCGATACGTGGCAACTCATCATCAACACAGGCACGACGATCATCACTTTCCTGATGGTGTTCCTGATCCAGAACACGCAGAACAGGGATGGCGCGGCCATGCAGGCGAAACTGGACGAGCTTGTCCGGGTGAGCGAGGCAAAAAACCACTTCATCGGCATCGAGCATCTGACCGAAAGCGAAGTCGAGGAAATCCGTCGGAAATGCGAAGCGGCGGCAAAACGCGCCGAAAAGGGCGAAATAGAGATGTCGTTGCCGAAGGCTGCACGCCGCCGGACCTCGGCGCGCAAGAAGGGCGGCAACGCCACCGGCCATCGCGCGGCCTGACCCACCTATCCAATCATCACCCAAGCAGCGTTCGGGCAACCCGCATGAAGATCCTTGCGCCGGGTTCGATCAACGCATCGGGGAAATCGAAATCGGGATTGTGAAGCTGCGGGGTGCGCTCGCCCGACCCGAAAAGGAACATCGCGGATTTGGCGGCGCGGCCAAAAAGGCCGAAATCTTCCGAGCCGCGCATCGGTTCGCTTTCGCCATGCGCGATTCCCTCGGCCTCGAAGGCACCGCGGAGAATTGCCACGGCCTCCGCATCGTTGTCGCAGTGGTGAAACACATCACGGTAGGCGATCTTGACGCCAAGCCCCGAGGCGGCAGCAGCGTCGGCGACAAGCTTTTCCGCTTCCTTGGAAAGCGCATCCATGCGCTCGTCGCGCAGCGTGCGCAGCGTTGCCCAGATTTCCGCATGGCCGGGCGCAATGCCGAAGGCCGGTTCGCCCATCGCCACGTGCGTGATCGTGACGAGCCGATAGGCTTCATCGAGCGCTCCGCCCTTTCCGATCGCGGTCAGCGCCGGCATCAGCGTCGATAGGGCTGCCATCGGCGAACGCCCCGCCTCTGGAACCGAGGCATGGGAGGTCTTGCCGGTCAGCTTGATCCGCATGCCGCGCGAGGCGCAATTTGCAGGACCCTGCGATACCGCTGCATATCCCAGCGGCAGCCCCGGCATATTGTGCAAGGCAAAGGCGTAGTCCGGCGCGATCGCGGCGAATTTCGGATCGGCAATGACCGCGGCGGCACCCGCGCCGTTTTCCTCGGATGGCTGGAACAGAAGGACCGCGCGACCTCGCGCGGGTGGTTTCCGACCAAGGCCGCGAGCGAGCGCCGCCAATATGGTCATGTGCCCGTCATGGCCGCACAGATGTCCCTTGCCGGGTGTCCGGGAGCGGTAGGGCGCTTCGGAAATCTCGTCGATAGGCAGCGCGTCAAGTTCGCAGCGAAACATCACCGTCGGACCTTGCTCCGCGCCTTCGTAGATCGCCGCGACGCCATGGCCGCCGAGTTCCGTAACCACGCGATGCGGCCTTGCCGTGTTGAGAAAATCCGAGACTGCCCGGGCCGTTGCCTGCTCTTCGCCGGAGACTTCAGGGGCACGATGCAGCGCGTGCCGGAAGTCGGTGAGTTCGATCATGTCGCGATTGGAGAGGAACATCGATGGAGGGTCCATTGTTGGCGTTCGACCAGCGTCCGAAACGTTGCGGAAGGAAGCTCACACGGCTTTCACAAAGCCGTCGAGCACCTTTTTCTGGCCTGCCTTGTCGAAATCGATGGTCAGCTTGTTGCCTTCCACTGCCGCGACATTGCCGTTCCCGAACTTCTGGTGAAAAACCCGGTCGCCAATATTGAACGGGGAGGGCGCATCCGAAACGGATTTGGCGACCAGCTCGCCGTCGATCACGCGCCCTTTCACCGAGCCGCGACCCGCGCCGTATCCGGAATCTGCCTCGCCGTATCCAATGCGTTCGAGATTGTGGCCGGAGCGCGATCCCCAGTTTCGGTCCGTCGCCTCCGTGCGGTTGGCCTGTGCGCGCGCCCAGCCCGGCGTCGCGTAAGTGTTTGAAAAACTGCGCTCCCCGACCGAATCGAAGCGCGAAGCGCCATATGGGTTCTGCCGCCCGTAACCGCCGCGCCCCGCCGCATATCCGGATTGGCCGTAGCCGCCGTAGGAATTACCCGCGTCGGCGACTTCCACGTGGTTTTCCGGCAATTCGTCCAGGAAACGCGATGGAATGGTCGATTGCCACAGGCCATGAATGCGGCGGTTCGATACGAACCAGAGGTGCAGGTTCCGCTTGGCGCGCGTCAGTCCCACATAGGCCAGCCGCCTTTCCTCCTCCAACCCGGAGCGCCCGCCCTCGTCGAGCGCGCGCTGGTGCGGGAAAAGACCTTCCTCCCAACCCGGCAGGAACACCGTTTCGAACTCCAGCCCCTTGGCCGAATGCAGGGTCATGATGGAAACGGCGTCGAGATCCTCGTTCTGCTCGGCGTCCATGACAAGCGCCACATGTTCGAGAAAGGACCGCAGCGACTCGTATTCCTCCATCGAGCGGATAAGCTCCTTGAGGTTTTCCAGCCGCCCCGGCGCATCCGCCGAACGGTCGTTCTTCCACATGTCGGTGTAGCCGCTTTCCTCGAGTATGGTCTCCGCCAGTTCCGTGTGCGGCGTCGCTTCCAGCGCCTTCTGCCACCGCTCGAAATTCGCGGCGACCTCGCGCAGGGCCGCGCGCGGCTTCGGCTTTAGCTCGTCGCTTTCGGCGAGCTTTGCGGCCGCTTCCAGCATCGGCACGCGCAAAGCGCGCGCCGTCGCGTGAATCTGGCTGATGGTCGCCTCTCCGAGACCCCGTTTAGGCACGTTCACAATGCGCTCGAAGGCGAGATCATCGGCGGGCTGCGCGACCACCCGGAAGAAGGCCATGGCATCGCGGATTTCCTGCCGCTCATAGAACCTCGGGCCGCCGATGACGCGGTAATTCAGGCCAAGCGTGACGAAGCGGTCCTCGAACTCGCGCATCTGGAACGACGCGCGCACGAGAATCGCCATATCGTTGAGCTTTTCGCCCTTGCGCTGAAATTGCTCGATCGCCTCGCCGACCGCGCGCGCTTCCTCCTCAGAATCCCAGGCCGCATGCACATTCACCTTGGGATCGTCCGGGGCAGGGTGGTCCGTGAAAAGCGTCTTGCCGAGCCGCCCTTCATTGTGTGCGATCAGGTGTGAGGCCGCGCCCAGAATGTGCGCCGTGGAACGATAGTTGCGCTCCAGCCTGATGATCGTCGCGCCGGGGAAATCCTTGTCGAAGCGCAGTATGTTGTCCACCTCCGCGCCGCGCCAGCCATAGATCGACTGGTCGTCGTCGCCCACACAGCAGATGTTGACCGCAGGCGGGTTCTGCTCGTCCTTCGCGCGCGGGCGCTGGGCCAGCAGCCGCAGCCACATATATTGCGCGGTGTTTGTGTCCTGATACTCGTCCACGAGTATGTAGCGGAACTTGCGGTGATATTCGGCCAGAACGTCGGGCTTCGACCTGAAAATGCGGATCGGATGCAGAAGCAGGTCGCCGAAATCGCAGGCGTTGAGCGTGCCCAGACGATCCTGATAGGCCTTGTAGAGTTCACGGCCCTTGCCGTTTGCGAATGCCCGCGCATCGCCCTCGGGAATGTCCGCTGGTCCGAACCCCTTGTTCTTCCATCCGTCGATCATCTGGGCGAACTGGCGCGCGGGCCAGCGCTTGTCGTCCAGACCCTCCGCCTGAATGAGCTGCTTGAGAAGCCTGATCTGGTCGTCCGTATCGAGGATGGTGAAGTCGGCTTTCAGCCCCGCCAGTTCGGCGTGCCGCCTCAGAAGCTTCACCCCGATGGAGTGAAATGTACCAAGCCACGGCATTCCCTCAACGCCCTCGCCGATCAGAAGGCCGATGCGCTGCTTCATCTCCCGCGCCGCCTTGTTGGTGAAGGTGACGGCGAGGATCTGGCTGGGAAAGGCGCGCCCCGTTGCCAATATATGCGCGATGCGCGTTGTCAGCACCCGGGTCTTGCCCGTGCCTGCGCCGGCGAGCACGAGAACCGGACCCTCGGTCGTTTCCACCGCAAGGCGCTGCTCGGGATTCAGGCCTTCGAGATAGGATGGCTGGGAGCCGCGCCGCGCCGCCATTGCACGGGCCGCAATTCCCCCCGCCTGCGCACCGGGCGAGGCTGGAAGGTCCTCATCGAAGAAGGGCATATCATCGGGAAAGCCGGACATTGCGCCCGAATGTAGTGATTCCGTCGCGAAAGGCCAGCAACGTTTCTGGTTTGTACCGAAAAAGCAAGATGCTATGGGAAAATATTCTCTTTTCTCGCGTCTGCTGACCTCACCATTTCCCTTGGACTTATGGTTCGACCGCCTTCATAAGTGCAACCGCCGCTGACTGAGGGAGGATGGCCATGGCATTGAAGGATTTGCGCAGGGTTGAACGCAACGAAGCGGGCATTGCGACCGCGCTCGGGATCCTGAAGCAGCGCTTTGCCGACAGGCTCCAGGTCGGGCAGGCTGTGCGCGAACAGCACGCCCACACGACGACCTATATTCCCAATCAGGCTCCCGACGGCGTCGTGTTTCCTGAAAGCACGGAGGAGGTCCAGGAGATTGTCCGCGTTTGCGCGGAGCATCGCGTACCCGTCATTCCCTATGGGACAGGCACCTCGCTTGAAGGCCATGTCAATGCGCCCGGCGGCGGCATTTCAATCGATACATCGCGGATGAACCGCATTCTCGCCGTCAATGTGCAGGACATGGATTGCACCGTCGAGCCCGGCGTCACCCGCGAGGACCTGAACCGGCATCTGCGCGACAGCGGCCTGTTCTTTCCCATCGATCCCGGCGCGAATGCCAGCCTTGGAGGGATGGCGGCGACTCGGGCATCCGGCACCAACGCCGTGCGGTACGGCACGATGCGCGAAAATGTGATCTCGCTGACGGCGGTGATGGCAAACGGACGGGCGATCACCACGGCAAGCCGCGCGCGCAAAACCTCCGCGGGCTATGACCTCACCCGCTTGCTCGTCGGCTCGGAAGGAACCTTTGGGGTCATCACCGCGATCACGCTCAAGCTGTCCGGGATTCCGCAGGCCATCTCCGGCGGCGTCTGTCCGTTTCCGGATATCGAATCTGCCTGCAAGGCGGTCATCATGACCATTCAGATGGGCGTTCCCGTCGCCCGCATCGAACTGGTCAACCAGCTCCAGATGCAGGCGATGATTGCCTATTCGAAGCTCAACTATCCCGAAAGCCCATGCCTGTTCGTCGAGTTTCACGGCTCGGACGCGGGCGTCGCCGAACAAGCGGAAACATTCGGAGAAATCGCGGCGGAGTTTGGCGGAGGCCCGTTCCTCTGGACCAGCGTCGCGGAGGAGCGCAACGAATTGTGGAAGGCGCGGCACAATGCGTACTGGTCGGCGCAGACCCTGCGTCCGGGCGCGAAGGCGCTGTCGACGGACGTCTGTGTGCCGATCTCGCGGCTGGCCGAATGCATCGCCGAAACGGAGGCCGACATCCAGAGTTCCGGCCTGATCGCCCCGATTGTCGGCCATGTGGGAGACGGCAATTTCCATGTCCTGGTGCTGATGGACCCGGAAGACCGCAACGAGATCGATGCGGCGGAGGAATTTGTCGGACGCCTCAATGCGCGGGCGATCGCCATGGAGGGAACCTGCACGGGCGAGCATGGCATCGGGCAGGGCAAGATCGCCTTCCTGCGCAGCGAACTTGGCGACGCCGTCGACTTCATGCAGGCGATCAAGCGCGCGCTTGATCCGGACGACATCATGAACCCGGGAAAGATATTGCCTCTTTGAAAGCAAACCTTGCTTTCATCCACGGTTCGACCGCATAAGATAAAATTGTGTTTGCCTGAGAGATCGGCGAAACGCCCTGAACCCCGGCCTGTCGTTGAGAACCGATGCTTGCCCGCCTTTTTGTCTTTGTCGGCAGCCTGATCGTCTTGGCACTGATGGCCGCGTTGATCGGGCCATATTTCATTGACTGGACGTCCTATCGTGCCGATTTCGAGCGAGAGGCGAGCACGATACTGGGCCGGGAAGTCAAGGTGAACGGCGCGGCTAAGGCCCGCATCCTGCCCTTTCCTTCGGTGACATTCTCGAACGTGACCGTCCGCAACGCGAGCGGCGACGGATTCGCCATGACCGTGGACGAGTTCTCCATGGATGCCGAGCTTGCTCCCTTCCTGAGCGGCGACGTGCTGATCTTCGACATGCGGCTGGTTCGGCCGAAGGCGACCATCGTCATCGACAGCGAGGGCAGGGTGGATTGGGCGCTGCGCCCGAGCGTGCCGTTCGACGCCCGCAACATCACGCTTGAGCACGTCGCCATCACAGATGGCGAGGTCCAGATTCATTCAGGGAACGGGACCAGCAGGACACTTGGCGATATCGACGCGGTTGTCGCGGCGCGCACGCTGGCCGGTCCATGGCGGGCAGAAGGCACCTTGCGGCTGGACGGGCGCGAAGCCGCCGTCTCGGGATCGACGGGGGTGGCCGACGCCGAAGGGTTGCGGCTCAAGCTCAAGGTCGAGCCGACCGACCTGCCGATTATCGCGGAGCTTGAAGGCCTCGCTTCCAGCAACGGAGGGGTGATCGGTTACAAGGGCACGTTCCATGCGAATGAACGCCTGGCCGCTCCCAAGGGCGACAGGAAGGGCGGGGCCGCGCGGGCCCAACAGGTCGGCAACCGCGTCAGCGGGGCCTTCGACCTGAACGACAAGCGCCTGCTGGTTCAGGAGTTCCGCTTCGAGGCTGGACCGGCGGAAGACCCCTACGTCGCGAATGGCAACGCATCGGTGGACTTTGGCATTGCGCCGCATTTTTCGGTGAGCGCGACGGGCGCCCAGATAAGGCTTGACGACGAGGCGGAGCAGGGCGGGACGAGCGGCTCCACCATGGCCGAACGCATCTCCACCATCGAAACCGTGCTGGCTTCCCTGCCGCTGCCGGTCATGCCGGGCGCGGTCGATATAAGGCTGCCTGCAATCGTCGCGGGCGATACGACCATACGTGACGTCGCGCTTGCCGCGACCACCGCCGACGACGGATGGAATATCGACCGGCTGACCGCAACCCTGCCGGGCCGCACGACGCTCGAATCGAACGGCGCGCTGGAAGTGCGGCCCGCACTGTCATTCGATGGCAGGATGCTGCTGGCGGTCGGCCAACCTTCGGGTTTTGCGGCGTGGCTCGCGAATGACATCGACGCTCCCGTGCGCCGGTTGTCGAAGGCCGGGTTCGAGGCCAACGTCCAGCTTTCCTCGCAGCGGCAGGTGCTTACCGACCTTCAACTGATTGTTGGCGGCGCGCGCTTCAACGGAAGCGTGACGCGCAGTCAGCCGGAAGGCGCGATGCCTCATCTTGCGGTCAATCTCGACGGCGGCCCTGCCAGCAGAGACGAAGCAGCCGCGCTTCTTTCGCTGTTTCTGGACGAGAACCGTCAGAACCGGCTCGCTTCTGAGGACACGGATCTCAAGCTTCGCGTCACTCCTATCGGAGATGAGCCCTACAACGCCGAAAGCCTTGACCTTGCCTTGCGCCTGTCAGGGCAAACGGTCGAAATCGACCGCCTGTCGGTCACGAATCTCGCGGGTGCTTCACTTGCCGCGACGGGCAGCGTAGAGCAGCTTGGCGCGCAGCCCAGGCTCAAACTCGATGCGTCGCTGCTGGCCGACGATCTTGAACCGTTCATTGGCCTGCTGGCGGCGGGAGGGAGCAATCGCGTCGCATCCTGGTTGCAGCGCAGCGCCCGTGATTACACCGGCCTTCTCAAGGACACGAATATCGATTTCCTGATCGATGCGTCGGCGGGCGAGGGCGGTCAGGGCGACCTTCGCCTGACGGCCAAGGGCATTGCCGGCGGCACAGCGATTGACACCACGCTTGCATCATCGGGCATGTGGGGCCAGCCCGACAAGGCGACCATCGACCTTACCTCGTCGCTGAAGGCGGATGACGGCAGCGCATTTCTGGCGCTTGCGGGTGTCCCGGTCCTGCCGCTTGGACTGGCTAGCCCTGCGCAGGCCGACATCCGCATCAAAGGCGTGCCTTCCGCCGACATGCAGACCAATATTGCGGTAAAGGCCGATGCGGACACCGCAAATTTCGCGGGCACCATGTCGTTAGGCAATGATGACCTGCGAATCCGTGGTCTCGGAAGCCTCAGCGCGGCGGACGTCGAGCCTTGGCTGATGACGGCGGGGGTGGCCTTTCCGGGCGTGGGCACGGGCACGGAAGTCGGCCTCAAGGCCGAAGTTGACTACGGAAAGGGGCTGCTCGTTCTTGGAAACATGAGCGGGCGCATCTCGGAGCGTGCGGTTTCAGGCGATCTGAACGTCGAACTGCACGATGGTTTGCCGAACGTCACCGGCACACTGGTTGCCGACGAAATTGATCTTGCGCAGGCCGCGCAGATGGTGCTCGGGCCAAATGCGTTTGACAGCGACGGCGGCAACTGGCCGTCAGCGGCGTTCCAGCCGGACACGAACGCGCCGGTGAGGGCGGACCTCGACATCAGCGCGGCGACCCTGTTGTTCGGCGATGATTTCGCCCTGCACGACGCGGTGCTTTCGCTCCAGCTTGACGATGAGGGCCTGAAGGTCCCGGAACTGAGTGCGCGCTTCAACGAAGGCACGCTGACCGGATTGTTCGACCTCAAGAACAGCGCGGCCGACGGGCTGTTTACCGGTCAGTTCAGATTGGCCGGGGCGCGGCTTGAAAACGTCCTGCCGAAGCTCGGCGTGAACTTTTCCGCCCTGTCTGGCAGCGTCGACCTGTCCGCCTCCCTGACCGCTAACGGCAAATCCGTCAGCGGCATGATGGCTTCGCTGGCGGGTTCCGGCAGCGCTTCGCTTCGAGATGTTTCGCTGCAGGGCATCGATCCCACGGCCTTTCCCGAACTGGTCAAGGAAGCAGATCGGGTCGGTCGCGACGTGGATGCCGCGCGCACGGCCCAGTTTGCGCCGAGCATTGTCCGCCAAGGTGTTTTCGAGGCGGGCAATGCGGATGCAGCCTTCACGGTTGCGGCGGGCGTGGTGCGCATGCCACCCCTGCATTTTGATCGCGCGGACAGCCTTCTTTCGGGTGAACTCAAAGTCGACCTCAATCGCTTTGACGTGGAGGCGAAGGGGACGATGGCCTACAAGCCGGGCGACGAGGCGCTGGTGGGTTCCGAACCGACGGTGGGTCTCGTCCTGTCGGGGCCGCTCGACGCTCCGGTGCTGGCGGTCGATACGCAGCAGCTTGGCCAGTTCCTGACGCAGCGCGCATTGGAGATTGAGCAGGCGCGCGTGGAAGCCATGCAGGCGGCGTTGCTGGAGAAGCAGAGGCTGCGGCGCGAGGCGAATTATTTCGCTGCGCTCGATCTTGAGCGCAAGCGGGCTGCCGAGGAACAGCGACGCCGCGAGGAAGAAGCGAAGCGCAAAGCCGAAGAGGATGCCCGCCTGAAAGCGGAAGCGGAAGCCCGTGCCAAAGCGGAAGAAGCTGCCAGGCTCCAGGCGGAAGAGCAGGCGCGCAAGCTGGCAGAGGAAGAAGCGAAGCGCAAGGCCGAGGAGGCCGAGCGTGCGCGCCGGGAACAGCAGTCCGCGCCCGTTGTGCCTGCGCAGCCGGCACCTCAACCGTCACAGGGAGTCGGTCCGAATGCGCCGGGTGGTCCGCCGCCGGCAACGCCGCCCGCAAGCGAAACCAGCGTACCCGATGTCGCGCCCGCACCGCAGCCGAAACCCCAGCCGCCGGCAGCGCAGCCTGCTCCGCCGCCGCAACCCGCGCCGCGCCAGGCCCAGCCACCTGCAAATGCGTTTCCGCCGCCGCCGAAGCCTTCGACGATCACGGATTTCCTTCGGTCGCTCGGAGGCTGAATCTATCCTGCGTTTGGAACGTCAGGATTTCGGCGAACCCGTTCGAACACATAGAGACGGATTGCCGACGACAAATTGGTGTCGCGCGCCCGCGTTTCGTCGATCTCGGCTATGAGCTGGGCGACCGGCATGTTCCGCGCCAGCGCGATTTCCTGCAAAGCATCGAAGAACGGCTGTTCCACGGAAAAGGACGTGCGGTGCCCCCGTATGGAAACCGAGCGCTTGACGACGGCGCTCATTGCTCGTCGGGCTTGGTCAGGCGATGGCCTTCCAGACGGCGCAGTTGTGTATCATGCTCGTCTTGCGCGGCGCGCTTTTCGGCCTTGGTTCGGCCATGCGCGGCGCGATTGTGCGCGGCCTCGCGGCCTGCTTCCTCACGCTGTTTTCGCTTGCGGGCAAGGCGGAGGTTAACGACGTCCGCCATCGCTATTTCTTGCGGAAGGCGTCGAGCGACACGACTTGCGCGCTCTTGCCGTTTTCTCCATCGGCGGGCTGCGCTTCCTCGGCGCGCGCTTCCTGCTTTTCCTTGGCGGCTTTTCCCGCCTTCTCTGCCTTCGACTGCGCGGCGGAGGATTTCGCTTTCTTTTCGGGTGCGATTGGGATCGGGCCTTCGACGGGCGCATCGGCCTTTACGTCGAACTCAAGCTCGAAATTGACCGAGGGATCATAAAAGCCGCGTACGGCGGAAAACGGAATCTCCAGCTTTTCCGGCACATCCGCGAAGGATAGCCCGACCTCGAAGCCCGTCTCTGTGACTTTCAGGTCCCAGTACTGGAACTGGAGGACAATCGTCATCTGCTCCGGATAACGCTCGCGCAGGCGGCTCGATATGCGAACGCCCGGCGCGCCGGTCAGGAAGGTGATGAAGAAATGATGGTTGCCGGGAAGCCCGGTGCGCGCAACTTCAGCCAGCACCTTGCGCATGACGCCGCGCAAGGCTTCCTGGGCAAGAATGTCGTAGCGAATCTGATCTTCGGCCATGTGCGCCAGAGTTTGGTTCGATTCCGTCCCATACGTCTAGTCAAGCTTGTCCGCGAGGTAAACCGATATCGCATGGATCAGGTGTGAATTTGAACCGGCCCATCCACTTGCGGGACTTAATGACCGTTGACGAAAGAAAGCGAAGTGGAGGTTTCTGTTGCCAGGTACCTCCGAACCCCGCCTGAGGGTGCTAACCGACAGGGCTTTATTCGAGACTATCGCGCCGCATTAAGCAGCGAGACGTGCCTCAGCATAGTTGTCGTTGGCAACTATAAGTTTAGCCCGATAACGGTGGTACAATGCCGGGCAAAAGTCCGATCTTTACACCCTCGTCGATCCTGTTTCGCCCCCATCACAAGCCGCCCGGTATCGGTGCGCGGCGGTTTGTGGTGGAGGCGCCGGGTACCGCCCCCGGGTCCGAATGGCTTATTTCATCGGCCGTTTATCGCCATAGTCAGTCAAGCTGACGGGATTGATATAGGCATCCGCGAACAAAAAGAAAAGCGTCTTGAACTTGACTTGAAGCCGTCAAAAATCGCAGCTTGGTCGTGTGTGACGCAGGTGAGCAGGAAAATTCACGCTGCGGTTGAGACGGAGGGAATAATGGCTGACTATCTCGCAGACGTGAAGAAATACGATGCGACCGCATCCGAAGAAGTGGTGAACAAGATCGTCAAGCATCTTGGCATTGCGTTGCGCAACGCGGACGCGCAGCTTGTCTCCTGCACCGATCCGCAAGAGCTGGATCGCATAAAGAAGGGTTTCATCGCCAAGAAACTGGGCGAAGGCGACGCCGCCAAGGCCGATTCGGTACTGGAAAAGGTCTGCCAGTCAATGTCCGCCGACCGCACCAAGGCGCGCGTGACCTTCTATTATCTGGTTGCGAAGCATTACGGAAAGCTCGCCACCCTCTGATTGCTTTCAAGCGGCTTCTACGCGGCGTGGGGCGCGGTGGCGCTGCTCCGCGCCTTTCGCTATTCTATGCAACCTGAACCGAATCATCTGACGACATGCGCCAGTATCTCGACCTTCTGCAACATGTGCTCAACCATGGCACGGACCGGAACGACCGCACCGGCACGGGTACGCGCTCCGTTTTCGGCTACCAGATGCGCTTTGACCTGTCGCAGGGCTTTCCGGTCACGACCACGAAGAAGCTGCATCTCAAATCGATCATCCACGAGCTTCTCTGGTTTCTCGCTGGCGATACCAACATCAAGTACCTCAACGACCACGGCGTCACGATTTGGGACGAATGGGCCGACGAGAATGGCGATCTCGGCCCGGTATACGGCAAGCAATGGCGGTCCTGGCCGGGCGGTCATGACGGCAAGCCCATCGACCAGATCAGGAATCTCCTCAACGAGATGGAGCGAAATCCTCATTCGCGCCGCCTGATCGTGTCCGCGTGGAACCCCGCCGATGTTGAGGCCATGGCGCTGCCGCCGTGTCACTGCCTGTTCCAGTTCTATGTGTCGGATGGCCGCCTCTCATGCCAGCTCTATCAGCGCTCCGCCGACATCTTCCTCGGGGTGCCGTTCAACATTGCGTCCTACGCGCTCCTCACCATGATGATCGCGCAGGTGCGCGGGCTTGGACTGGGCGATTTCGTGCATACGCTGGGTGACGCGCATCTTTACTCGAATCATTTCGAACAGGCGCGCGAGCAGCTTCGCCGCACGCCGAAGCCCTTGCCGACCATGTGGATCAATCCGGTAGTGAAGGACCTGTTCGCCTTCCGGTACGAGGATTTCCGGCTGGACAATTATGTCGCGGACGCTTCGATAAAAGCCCCCATCGCGGTCTGAACTCGGCCATGCGGATCGCCTTCTATGTCGCCATTGCCGACAATGGAGTCATCGGCCATGAAGGCGGGCTGCCTTGGCGACTGTCGTCCGACCTCAAGCGGTTCAAGGCCGAGACGATGGGAAAGCCCCTTCTTATGGGCCGCAAGACATGGGACAGCCTGCCGCGCCGCCCGCTTCCCGGCCGGTTGAACATCGTCGTCAGCCGGGACTCGTCCTACCACGCCGAGGGGGCGGTGCTTGCCGCATCGGTGGAACAGGCGGTGGAGATCGCGGCTAGGTCAGGAGCCGACGAAACTGCCGTGATCGGCGGCGGCGAGATTTTCCGTGCGCTGTTCGACCGCGCCGGCAGGCTGAATGTGACGCATGTGATCGGCAATGTGCCGGGCGACACTCATTTTCCCGAAATCGCGCCCGACGAGTGGAGGGTGGTGGAAAGCACGGACTTCCCCGAAGGGGAGCGGGACAGCCATCCGACGCGCTATGTCGTCTACGAGCGCCTATGAGAACCGGCTGATTGGTCACAAAATGCGGCGTGACCGATCGGTTGCGTTGAAAGGCGCGTGCGTGATCCCTATAGAGGGTGAAAATATCCGACGCCGGCCATCAACCCGGTGCAGCGCGAAAGGAAATCTATGCCCTGGAACAATCAGAGCGGCAGCGGCGGCCCCTGGGGAGGCGGCGGCAATGCCGGAGGCCCGTGGGGGCAAGGTCCGAAAGGCCAAGGTGGCGGGCCGCAAGGTTCACCTCCCGATCTGGAGGATATCATCCGCCGAGGACAGGACCGTCTCAAGAATGCCCTGCCGGGTGGCGGCACCTCGGGCCCGGTCGTCGTCGGGGTGGTGGTTCTCGCGCTGCTGGTCGGCTGGCTTTTCAAGGCCATCTACACAGTCCAGCCCGATGAGCTTGCCGTCGAACTGGTGTTCGGCAAGCCGAAGCAGGAACTGTCGCAACCCGGGCTACATTTCCATTTCTGGCCGATTGAAACGGTCGAGAAGGTGAACACGGCGGAAAAGCTGGTCACTATCGGGTCCCGCTCGCGTGACGCCGCGACTTCCGGGCTCATGCTCTCCGGCGATCAGAACATCGTGGATGTGCAGTTCTCGATCGCCTATCAGGTCAGCAATCCGGAAGCCTATCTGTTCGACGTGACCGATCCCGACGCCATGGTGCGCCAGCTTGGCGAAAGCGCCATGCGCGAGGTGGTCGGACGGCGCCCCGCGCAGGATGTTTTCCGCGACGACCGACAGGGGATCGCGGATGACGTGCGCGCCATCGTGCAAGGGTCGCTCGACGAATATCGCGCGGGACTGACCGTCAACGCCATTTCCATCGAGGACGCGTCCCCGCCGCCGGAGGTTGCCGACGCCTTCAACGAGGTGCAGCGCGCGGAACAGGATGAGGACCGCTTCGTGGAGGAGGCCAACCAGTATTCCAACCAGAAGCTCGGTCAGGCGCGCGGTCAGGCGGCGCAGATCACGGAAGACGCAGCCGCCTACAAGAACCGCGTCGTACAGGAAGCAGAAGGTGAAGCGCAGCGCTTCATCTCGGTCTACGACGAATATGCCAAGGCGCCGGACGTGACGCGCAAGCGCATGTTCCTCGAAACGATGGAGAAGGTCCTGAAGGATTCGAACAAGGTTATCATGGATGAGAAGAGCGGAAGCGGCGCGGTGCCATACCTGCCGCTGCCTGAGCTTCAGAAGCGCAATGCAGAGGGGGCGAACTGATGAACCGTCTCCAGATTATTGCAATCGCCATCGCGGTCATAGCGGTGCTGATCTATTCGTCCATATTCGTCGTCAACGAGCGGCAGCAGGCGATTGTCCTGCGCTTCGGTGAAATCGTCGACGTCAAGAGCGAGCCCGGCATCTATTTCAAAATGCCTTTCGGCATGTTCGAGGCCGATAATGTTCAGATCATCGAGGATCGGCTGATCCGCTTCGATCTCGACAACATCCGCGTTCAGGTTTCGGGCGGCAAGTTCTACGATGTGGACGCCTTCGTCGTCTATCGCATCGCCGATCCGCGCCGGTTCCGCTCTGCGGTTTCGGGGCAGGTTTCGCTTGCCGAGCAGCGCATTCGCACCCGTCTGGATGCCGCCCTGCGCAGGGTCTACGGCCAGCGCGGGTTCGAAGCGGCCCTGTCGGACGAACGCGGGGTGATGATGAGCGAGGTGCAGCAGCAGATCGCCGCGGACGCGAGATCACTGGGCCTTGAGATCAAGGATGTCCGCATCCGCCGGACCGACCTGACGGCGGAGGTTTCCCAGCAGACCTATGAGCGCATG
The DNA here is from genome assembly GCA_023953835.1 of Rhizobiaceae bacterium. Lineage (NCBI taxonomy): Bacteria > Pseudomonadati > Pseudomonadota > Alphaproteobacteria > Hyphomicrobiales > Rhizobiaceae > Rhizobiaceae bacterium. Next base: position 2,891,842 of record JAMLJB010000001.1, read on the forward strand.
AAGGCAGAGCGACTGGCCGAGGCCGAAAGGCTTCGGGCGAATGGCCGCGAGGCCGCGCAGCGCATCAAGGCGCGCGCCGACCGCGAGATGGTCGAGATCGTCGCCGCTTCCCAACGCGAGGCCGAGATCGTGCGCGGCGAAGGCGAAGGCGAGCGCAACAAGGTGTTTGCCGATGCATTCGGGCGCGATCCGGAATTCTTCGATTTCTACCGGTCGATGAATGCCTATTCGCAAGCGCTCGACGGACAGGGCACGACCATGCTGCTGTCACCCGATTCGGAATTTTTCCGGTATTTCAGGGACGCCGGTGGCAATGCCGCGCCGGGCGCCCCTGCTGTTTCGCCTGCGCCTGCGGCCCAATAGATCGTGGAGTATCTCTTCACGACCATTGGGTTGCTGCTCGTGTTCGAGGGGCTGATCTATGGCGGATTTCCGAATGCGGCCAAGCGGCTGGCAAAGGACGTCATCGAGATGCCGGAAACGGTTTTACGCGTGGCGGGCATCGTTGCTATGGCCGCGGGCGTGCTTGTCGTATGGCTGGCGCACGGTTGACGATCACATTCCGGCGGGTTCGGCGTGAGGCCGCAAACCCGCCCCAATTCTGTCGAAAAAACGGGGCGGCCTGGCGCGCTGCGCTGCTTTCATGAACTGCCGGGAGGCGATTTCTCGATGACCAGAGTCCGTAGCTCGATAATCGCGGTCAGTGCCGCCCTGATGTTGGGAGCGGCCATTTTGCCCGCAACCGGCGTTGCTGCCTTTGCCAAGGGGCCGGATTCGGTCGCCGATCTCGCGGAAGGGTTGATGTCGTCGGTCGTGAACATTTCCAGTTCGCAGCACCAGAAGGGTGGCGGTCCCGAAGCCGTGCCAATGCCCAAGCTGCCCGAGGGTTCGCCCTTTCAGGACTATTTCGACGAGTTCTTCAAGGATCGTGAGGGTGAGCAGGACAGCGGTCCTCAGACCGCGCAATCGCTCGGCTCCGGCTTCGTCGTCGATGCGGCGAAGGGCCTGATCGTCACCAACAACCATGTCATCGCCGATGCCGACGACATTGAGGTCAATTTCTCCGACGGCTCGCAGCTCAAGGCCGAACTCGTCGGCACCGACACCAAGACCGACATAGCTGTGCTCAAGGTCGATCCTGCCGGCAAGGCGCTCAAGGCGGTCAAGTTCGGCGATTCGAACAGGATGCGTGTCGGGGACTGGGTCATGGCCATCGGCAACCCGTTCGGGCTTGGCGGCACGGTAACGGTCGGCATCGTCTCGGCGCGCAATCGTGACATCAATTCCGGTCCATATGATGACTTTCTCCAGACAGATGCCGCGATCAACCGTGGCAATTCCGGTGGGCCGCTCTTCAACATGGACGGCGAGGTCATCGGCATCAACACGGCGATCATCTCTCCGTCCGGCGGTTCCATCGGCATCGGCTTCTCCATCCCGTCACAGATCGCGCAAGGCGTGGTCGCGCAACTTGGTGAGTTTGGCGAGACGCGGCGCGGCTGGCTCGGCGTGCGCATCCAGCCGGTCACGGATGATATTGCCGAAAGCCTCGGCATGAAGGGCGCCAAGGGCGCGCTCGTTGCCGGCACCATCAAGGGTGGGCCGATCAAGGAAGGCACCATTCAGGCAGGCGATGTCATCGTCAAGTTCGACGGGCGCGACATTGAGGACATGCGCGACCTGCCGCGCATCGTCGCGGAAAGCCCGGTCGGGAAGGAAGTCGATATCGTCATTGTGCGCAAGGGCGTCGAGCAGACGGTCAAGGTCACGCTCGGGCGTCTGGAGGATGGCGAGAAACTCGGAGATGAGTCCGGTGGCGACCAGACCCAACCGGATTCGCCCGCTGCCGATACCACCACGGTGCTGGGCATGACCGTCGAGGAACTGGACGATGCGAGCCGCGAAAAATTCGGCATCGGCAAGGATGTCTCCGGCGTCGTCGTGACGGCGGTCGCACCGGATTCGATTGCCGCGGAGCGCGGCGTTGCGGTTGGCGACGTGATCACCGAGATTGCACAGGAATCGGTCAAGGCTCCGAAGGACGTGACGGATCGCATCGCAAAGCTCAAGCAGCAGGGCCGCAAGAACGCGCTGCTCATGCTCGCTTCGAAGAATGGCGAGTTGCGCTTCGTCACCATGCGGATGGATTGAGTCCGCAAGCCGCCGTAACGATCTGAAAAACCTGCAAAAAGGCAGCCTTCGGGCTGCCTTTTCAGTGCGATCCCACGAATTCGTCCCGCCTGTAACCCTGAATGTAGAGCAGGGCCGTGAGGTCCCCGTTGTCGATCCGCACCCGCGCCTGCTCGGCGACGGACGGCTTGGCATGCAAAGCGACGCCGGTCCCTGCCATGCGGATCATGTCGAGATCGTTCGCGCCGTCGCCAACGGCAATCGCGTCGGCGGGCGTGAGGCCGAGCCGCGCGGAGATTTCGGTGAGCGCGGTAGCCTTCGCCTCGCGGCCCAGAATGGGGTCGCGGACCGTTCCGACGAGCTTGCCGTCATTCGTGTTGAGGTGATTGGCGCGATTTTCGTCAAAGCCGAGCTTTGCGGCAATCGGCCCGGTGAAAACGTCGAACCCGCCCGAGACCAGCGCCGTCCAGCATCCGTTTGCCCGCATCGTCTGCACCAGCGCTTGTCCGCCCGAGGCCAGCGTTATGCGGTTGGCGATGATGCGGTCGATCACGCCGAAATCCAGTCCCGCAAGCAGCGCGACGCGCTCGCGCAGAGCGGGTTCGAAAGCCATTTCGCCGTTCATCGACCGTGCGGTAATCGCTGCGACATGCTCCTTCACACCCACTTCGTCGGCCAGTTCGTCGATGCATTCCTGGTCGATCATGGTGGAATCCATGTCGGCGATCAGCAGGTTCTTGCGCCGCCTGTCCGCCTCCTGCACGACGATGTCGACGGCCGCGCCGCCGAGCGCCGCCGCAACGTGGCTGTTGCATTCTGCCGCCGTGAGTGCTGGATCGGGCACAAGATCGCAGGCGATCAAGTCGGCCAGCCAGTCGGTCCTGCTCGCCCCGATCGATTTGGCCGCGCTTGCGGCGATTTCAGGCGTCAGAACAGGCCGGACAGGACTGGACAGGAGCGTAACGATCAGCGGCATGACAGACTCTGTTGCAGGCAGGCGCACCCGCCCGATGAAAGACGCGATCCTGATAGCCGGGCCGACCGCCAGCGGCAAGTCGGCGCTTGCCCTTCGCTTCGCGAAGGAAACGGGCGGTATGGTCATCAACGCGGATTCCATGCAGGTTTATGACGTCCTGCGCCTGCTGACCGCGCGTCCCGGCGCGGAGGAGATGGGGCAGGCGGATCACAGGCTTTACGGCCATGTGCCGCCGCAAAGAAGCTATTCGACCGCCGAGTGGCTGCGCGATGTCTCCGCACAGTTCGAAATGCTTGATGGCAGGACACCGATCCTCGTTGGAGGAACCGGGCTTTATTTCACCGCGCTGACGGAAGGGTTGTCATCCATGCCGGACGTGCCGCCGGACATGCGCGCCTATTGGCGGGGCAAACTCATTGCCGAGGGTCCGGGCGCGCTGCACGCGCTGCTTGCGGCGCGCGACCCGGAGACCGCGCTTCGCCTTGCTGAGACGGATGGGCAGCGCATCGTGCGTGCGCTGGAAGTGTATGACGCATCCGGTCGGTCGATCAGGGACTGGCAGTCGCAAAGGGAAGCGCCGCTGGTCGATCTTGCGTCCAGCCGGGCGTTGGTGATCGACCCGGACCGTAAGCAACTGGCCGAGCGCATCGAGCGCCGCTTCGACCTGATGATGGGGCAGGGCGCGCTGGCAGAAGCCGGGGAGTTGCTGGCGCAGCGGCTATCCCCGGCATTGCCGGTCATGAAAGCCATCGGCCTGCGTGAACTCGGCGCCCATCTTGACGGAGTGCTGCCGCTTGATGAAGCGGTTGCTCGCGCCAAGGCCGCCACCCGCCAATACGCAAAGCGGCAGATGACGTGGTTTCGCAACCAGTTCGGGCAGGACTGGCGTCGCGTGGGGATGGACGGAGTTTGACCTGCTCTCGGCGCGTCAGCGCTCGCGCAGGCCCATGCTGCTCCTGAGCGGGGAACCGGACTGATGTTCGGATTCGCGGGTGGCAGGTCGTGGCGCGTAAGGCGCGCCGGGTGTGACAGCCGGGCCGACGGGCGTTTCAAGGAACGAACCCTGCGCAGCCATGAACGCCTTCGGGTCGGGCACATTGCGTAGCCGGTTGACCACCGCGACAAGATCGACCTCTTTGTGCGCCTTTTCGCTGCCGTCGCCATTGCCGTGATTTCCCGGCAATTCATTGCGACTCAACTTCACGAATTTAAGCCGCATGGTCGTGGAAACGCCTTCGCCAAAGGCAATCGCCTCGCGCTGCCCCATGGAGGACAGGAAGGCGAGGGTCGAGGCGGAGGAGTCCGCAATCGCGGAGCGGATGATCGCCTGGTCCTTTTCATTGGCGAGGCGCATGGCGAATACGGTCGAGCACTGCGACAGGATGGTGGGATCGAGTTCGCCGGGGCGCTGCGTGACCACCCCTAGGTAGCAGCCATATTTGCGGCCTTCCTTGGCGATGCGCGAGAGGGCGTGGCGGGTGGGTGCGAAGCCGAGCTTCGGATCTGCGGGCATGTAGCGGTGCGCCTCCTCGCAGAGCACCAGAAGCTCCATCCTGCCCTCGCTCCACAGCGTCAGGTCGAAGGCAAGCCGCGCCAGAACAGAACACACCGCGTTGACGATTTCAGACGGCATGCCGGCCATTTCGAAACAGGTGATCTGCTTGCCGTTATGCGGCATGCGGAAGATCGTTCCGATGGTTTCGTGGATCGTGTCCTCGATCATTCGCGATCCGAACATGAATTTGTAGCGCGGATCCACGATGGCGGATTCGATGCGCGCCTTCAGCGAGCGGAACACAGGCCGGTCTGATTTGGCATCCAGCGCGCCCATCCGCTCGTCCAGCAGCTTGAGCAGGTCGACCATGCGATAGGGAACCGGCGTGTCGGCGGTCAACGCGTCGCCTCCGCCGCCACGCCGCATCAATCCGGCGCCGGGGCTGCGGTAGTGGTGCTTGGCCAGCGGGATAATGTCGCGCAGGATTTCGACCTCGTCCATTTCGATCTCGCGGCCACGGAACAGCACTTCCGCGAATTCCTCGAGGCGGAACATCCAGAAGGGCAGGTCCAGCGTGTCGGCATCGATCCGGTAGGCGACATCGCCGAGCGATGGCCCGAATTCGTTATGCGGATCGAACACCAGCACGCGCAATTCGTTGCGCGCGGCGATGGCGCGGCGCAGCAGGATCGATACCGCCGTCGACTTGCCGACGCCGGTCGTGCCGACCACTGCGAAATGTCGCGTCAGCGTATCCTGGATCGCGATATTCGCGTCTATCGACTCGTCCTGAGAAAGTGTGCCGATATTGACCGTTTGCCTTCCGGCGAGGTCGTAGATCGCCTTCAAGTCGCGCGCGCGAATGCGGTGTGCAATCGCGCCGATATGGGGATAGCGCGTGATGCCGCGGTCGAAAATGGGAGGGGCGCCTGTCGCCATGTCGCGAACTTCGCCCACGAGCTCTATGCTGATTTCGATCGGGTTGCTGGCTTCTTCATGCCATTCGGGCGTGGTCTTGGCGATTTCGTAGACGAGGCCGACTGTACGCGTCGTCCCGAGGTTGATGGAGATCATCCGCCCGACAACCCATTGCTCGGTTGTCGCCATGCCCTCATCGGGGGTGACCTCCGCCGCAAGTGTGGCGCGCGCTCCGTCACACCGGATCACATGGCCGAGAAGGCGCACATCGTTTTGCGTCGAGTCGCGCCGTTCTTGTGATGTCGCTTCGCCTGCGGATTTCGTCTCTTCAAACATCTTCGCTTCCCCGATTGCGATCAGGGACGCTAAGGTCCTTGGGTTAAATCTGAATGCAAAATGATGGTGTATCAGTGCTGAAATTCATCGCGAAAATTCGATTCATTTCCGGCTGATTTTCGCCATTGACAGGCGATGCCATTCGCAACTAGTGTCCGCGCCCATGAAAACGTCACTCATTATCGTAGTAGGAAGGCGCGTGGGCAAGGCGGTGTAACCGCCGGGCAAGTTCCTCCCATGCGCTGCACACAGGCTCCTTCGGGGGCCTTTTTTATTGCCTCCAATCCGACTAAACGACCGATCAGAACGACAGACAGGACCAGACCGATGGGCAAGCAAAGTGAACGGCGGGAAATGACCGGCGCCGAGATGGTGGTGCAGGCGCTCAAGGACAATGGCGTGGAGCATCTCTTCGGCTATCCGGGCGGCGCGGTCCTTCCGATTTACGACGAGCTTTTCCAGCAGGACGACGTTCAGCACATTCTGGTGCGCCATGAGCAGGGCGCGGGCCACGCAGCCGAAGGCTATGCGCGATCCACCGGCAAGCCCGGCGTCATGCTGGTCACGTCCGGTCCGGGGGCAACGAACGCCGTAACGCCCTTGCAGGACGCGCTGATGGATTCCATCCCGCTCGTCTGCATCACCGGGCAGGTGCCGACCAGCCTCATCGGCTCTGACGCGTTTCAGGAGTGCGATACGGTCGGCATCACCCGTCCCTGCACCAAGCACAACTGGCTGGTGAAGGACGTCAACGACCTTGCGCGAATCCTGCATCAGGCTTTCGTCGTTGCGACGACCGGCCGTCCGGGTCCGGTTGTCGTGGACATTCCCAAGGATGTGCAGTTTGCAAAAGGCACCTACACGCCGCCGGAAACGGCGCCGCGCCTCAGCTATCAGCCGAAAATGCAGGGCGACCTCGAACTGGTCCGCGAGGCTGTCGAACTGATGGCAAAGGCCAGGCGGCCGGTCATCTATTCAGGCGGCGGCGTGATCAATTCGGGGCCGGAGGCAAGCCACCTCCTGCGCGAACTGGTCGATCTGACGGGTTTCCCGATCACCTCGACCCTGATGGGACTGGGCGCTTATCCGGCGAGCGGCAAGAACTGGCTGGGCATGCTCGGCATGCACGGATCTTACGAGGCCAACATGGCCATGCATGATTGCGATGTCATGTTGTGCATCGGCGCGCGCTTCGACGACCGGATCACGGGTCGCCTGAACGCGTTCTCTCCGCACTCCAAGAAAATCCATATCGACATCGATCCGTCGTCGCTGAACAAGAATGTCCGTGTCGACATTCCGATCCTGGGCGATGTCGGGCTGGTGCTCGAGGACATGGTCCGCCTGTGGCGGGCTACCGCACGGTCGGACAAGAAGGAACTGTATCCGTGGTGGGAGCAGATCGCCCGCTGGCGCGCCCGCAATTCCTTCGCCTATGCGCCCAACAAGGACGTCATCATGCCGCAATATGCCATCGAGCGGCTCTACGAACTGACAAGGGACAAGGACGTCTACATCACGACCGAGGTCGGGCAGCACCAGATGTGGGCAGCGCAGCTTTTCGGCTTCGACAAGCCGAACCACTGGATGACCTCCGGGGGTCTCGGGACCATGGGCTACGGCCTGCCGGCTGCTCTCGGCGTGCAGATCGCGCATCCCGACGCGCTGGTCATCGACATTGCGGGCGATGCCTCCGTCCAGATGACAATTCAGGAAATGAGCGCGGCAGCCCAGTATGAAGCGCCGATCAAGATATTCATCCTGAACAACCAGTACATGGGCATGGTCCGGCAGTGGCAGCAATTGCTGCACGGCAACCGGCTGTCGCATTCCTACACGGAGGCGATGCCCGATTTCGTGAAGCTGGCCGAAGCCTATGGGGGCCATGGCATACGCTGCGACAAGCCGGACGAGCTGGACGACGCGATCACGGAAATGATCACGGTGAACAAGCCGGTCATCTTCGATTGCCGTGTCGCGGCGCTGGCGAACTGCTTCCCGATGATACCGTCCGGCAAGGCGCACAATGAAATGCTTCTGCCCGACGAGGCCACCGACGAAGCGGTCGCAAATGCGATCGACGCCAAAGGCAAGCAGCTCGTCTGACAGCCGGAACCCAGAAAACACAGAAAGACCGAACCATGTCCGCCCAGCAGCAACCGACCGGCTCCGCCTATTTTATCGCAAAGGAGACCGAGAGACCGGAAACGCACACGCTATCGGTGCTTGTCGACAACGAGCCGGGCGTGCTGGCGCGCGTCATCGGCCTCTTCTCGGGACGCGGCTACAACATCGAGAGCCTGACGGTTTCGGAGACCGAGCACGCGAAGCACCTGTCGCGCATTACCGTCGTGACGCGCGGCACGCCGCACGTGCTGGAGCAGATCAAGCATCAGCTTGAACGCATCGTGCCGGTCCACCGCGTGGTGGACCTTTCCGTGCGCGCCGCCGAACTCGGGCAGGACAAGCCGCTGGCGCGCGAACTCGCGCTGGTCAAGGTGGCCGGAACGGGCGAAGCGCGGGTCGAGGCGCTGCGCCTGGCAGATGCCTTCCGCGCCAAGGTGATCGACGCCAATACCGGCCACTTCATTTTCGAGATCACCGGCGCGGTCGCCAAGATCGAGCAGTTCATCGCGATCATGAATCCGCTGGGATTGGTGGAGGTCTGCCGCACCGGCGTGGCCGCGATGAATCGCGGCGCACAGGGCATGTAGCCTGCCGCGCCGGCATGCCGTCCGGCGCAATTGTCACTGTTACAACAATAAGTTGGACACGCATTGCCGGTTCCGGCAAACGTTCGCGCGCTCCAACCCTGGAACTTTCGCCGTGTCCCATGAAACGCTCGCAGCGCTCCTCGTCTATGCATTCGTGACCTCGATTACGCCGGGGCCGAACAATTTCATGCTGCTGGCCTCGGGCGTGAATTTCGGGTTCGTGCGCACGATCCCGCATATGTGCGGAATCGGCTTTGGCTTCTTCACGCTGCTTATGGGCGTCGGGTTCGGGCTGGGCGCATTGCTGACCGCGTTTCCACAGCTCCACCTTGCGCTGAAGGTGCTTGGGGGGGCGTATCTGCTGTATCTTGCATGGAAGATCGCCATGTCGCGGAAGATGGACGAAGGAACAGGCGCCGCAGCAGGCCCAATGAACTTCGTGCAGGCGTCGCTCTTCCAATGGGTCAACCCGAAGGCTTGGGTGATGGCCATAACCGCGATGGCCCTCTATCAGGACGCCGAGAATCCATATTGGTCGGTGCTGCTGATCGGGGTGGTCTTCGCGCTTACCAACTTTCCGACCGTCTCGACATGGGCGGCTTTCGGCGTCGCCCTGCGTGGCTTCCTGTCCGATCCCGTGCGGCTGAAATGGTTCAACATCTGCATGGGCGTATTGCTGGCCACCACGCTTTGGCCGATGCTCAAATAGCCGCACGCGTAATCTTGTCGGCAATGGCTGGACGTGCGCCCGAGAGCGGATATTCTCGCGCGGAGTTTCGGTTGCGTCACATCGATGGTTGGCGCGCCTGCGCTTGAGGGGTTTGAAGCATGGCTTGGCTGGGTCTGCGCTCGTGTGTATTGGCTGCGGCCTGCGCAATATTGTTTGCGGTCACACCCGCCAGCGGCCAGGGCGCGCCTGCGGCTCCGCCGGAGAAGGTCGATCAACTGATCCAGTTGCTTTCCGACCCTGCGATCAAGGAATGGCTGGCGCAAAACACGTCAAAGGCGGAACCGGCCTCGCAGGCGACCGCCGATTCCTCGGAAGGCATGTCCAAATCCGTGGTTTCAACGGGTCTTCAGCGCATCAGGGAGCATGTGCAGGGTCTTGCGCGAGCGGTACCCGACCTGCCTCGGCAGTTCGAAAGAGCCCGCGTCATCACCATGCTCGAATTTGAGAATCGCGGGCTGATCGGCGTCGCCTTCATCGTCGCCATTTTCATTGCTGCGGGCCTGTTGCTGTCGGGCGTCGTCTATTGGCTGACCGAACGGCTGCGGCTGTGGGTGATCGGGTTGCCGCGCAATACGCCGCTCGGCAGGGCCAAGAAGATCGGCGGTCGCTATCTCTACGCAACGATCCTGATCCTTGCATTCGTTTTCGGAAGTGCGGGTGCGTTCCTTATGTTTCAGTGGCCGCCGCTGTTGCGGGAGATTGTGCTGGCCTATCTCACCGCCGCGATATGCGTCTGGGCCGTGCGCAGCTATGTGGCGAGCGCGCTTGTCCCTTCCTTCATGGGCGTCAAAGATGCGGAGAGGGTGCGCGCGCTGCCTGTCTCGAATGCGGTCGCCGATCACTGGACGAGATGGCTGGTCATCATTGCCGTGTGGTCTTCATTCTGGTGGGCAACGTTTTCTCTCGCGCCCATTCTTGGGTTCACGCCGCAGGGCATACTGGCAATGATGGTGCCCACGAGCACAGTGCTGCTTGGGCTTGGCCTTCTGGCGGTCTGGCGGCGACCGCGCGAGATCGTTGATGACGCTCACCCGCGCAGGCTTGGGTTCACTGCCACGACCTGGCTGCTCACCTTGCTATTTGTCGTCCTTTGGCTTCTGCGCCTGGCCGGTCTTTGGTTTGCGATGTGGCTGCTCATGGCGGTAATCGGCGTGCCCTTTCTTATTTATCTTGCGCACAAGGCAGTCCATTTCGTTCTTCGGCAGGATCCGTCTGACGAACCCGGCGTGGCGATCCCGGCAATTACCGTCGCCATCATCGATCGTGCGATACGTGTCGCCCTCATCGTTGTCGGTGCCTATCTGCTGGCGCGGGCGTTCGGTCTCGGAATTTCAAGCATGCAGAGCGAGGAACGCCCCGTCCTGAACATGATTCTGCGGGGCCTTCTGAATGCTGCCGTCATCATCATCGTTGCGGATTTCGGCTGGAGCATCATCAAGGCAACAATCAAGCGGCGGCTGGGCGGCGCAACGCGTTCAGGTTCCGAGCTGGAGGATGCGGCGCACGCAGTCGACCCGCGTCAGGCGCGGCTGCTGACTTTGTTGCCCATCATCCAGAACATCGTATTCGCGGTCATCGTCGTCATGGCCATCCTGATGATCCTGTCCTCGCTGGGTATCCAGATCGGACCCTTGATCGCAGGCGCGGGTGTGGTGGGCGTGGCTGTCGGGTTCGGCGCGCAGACCCTCGTGAAGGATGTCATATCGGGCATATTTTATTTGCTGGACGATGCATTCCGCGTGGGCGAGTACATCAGCAGCGGTAAATATACCGGTACCGTGGAGAGCTTCAGCCTGCGATCCATCAAGCTGCGCCATCATCGCGGCCCGCTTTACACCATTCCCTTCGGCGAGCTTGGGGCTGTGCAGAACCAGAGCCGGGATTGGACCACCGACAAGTTCAACATCACCGTCGGCTACGAAACCGACATCGACGCGGCTCGAAAGCTTATCAAGAAAGTGGGTCTGCAAATCGCTCAGGACCCCGAATTTGCTCCCTATGTGATCGAGCCGATCAAGATGCAGGGCGTGCAGGATTTCGGAGAATATGGCGTGGTGCTGCGCCTGAAATCCACGCGCAAGCCGGGTCAGGCATTCGGCATGCGCAGGAAATTCTACATCGCGATCAAGCAGGCGTTCAAGGAAGCGGGGATCGTCATTCCCATCGCTTCCGTGCATGTGCACCATGACGAGCCGGTGGTGGAAAAGGTGGCTGCGCAAGCGGCGCAGGTGCGTCGGCGAAAGGCGGCTGCCAAAACCGAGGAAGGCTGACATGCTCGGTTGCGTTCTTGTTGTGTTCTGATAAGGATTTGAAGCGGGCCCTTGTGTCCGCAACCCGAATCCTGCCACTCCGAACCAATGGAATTCTCACCTCAACAGGACGAAGCGCTCAAGGCGGTCGCGCGTTGGCTCAAGGGCGGGCGTCCACAGCTTTTCCGGCTTTTCGGTTTTGCCGGGACCGGCAAGACCACGCTTGCGCGCTATTTCGCCGAACATGTCGACGGGCAGGTGCAGTTCGCCGCGTTCACGGGCAAGGCCGCGCAGGTGCTGCGTTCCAAGGGGGCAACGAATGCGCGCACGATTCACTCGCTGATTTACCGTCCGCGCGGCGAGGAGCAGGTCGAGGACGAAACCACCGGCAAGACCTCTATGTCGCCGACCTTTTCGCTCAACCGGCAAAGCCCGGTCGCGAAAGCGAAGCTTATCGTCATCGATGAATGCTCCATGGTGGACGAGCAGTTGGGGCGCGACCTCATGTCGTTCGGCACGCCGATCCTTGTGCTCGGCGATCCCGGCCAGTTGCCGCCGATTTCCGGCGGCGGATTCTTCACTGAGCATGAACCCGACTATCTGCTGACGGAAATTCATCGGCAGGCCCGCGACAATCCCATCATCCGCCTTGCGCTCGATGTGCGCGAGGGGCGCGAGTTCATCAACGGCGACTACGGCACCGCGCAGGTGATCGGGCGCGAAGATGTCAATCAGGACCTCGTGCTTGCGGCGGATCAGGTGCTGGTCGGGCGCAACCAGACGCGGCGGCGCTACAACAAGCGGCTGCGCGAGTTGAAGGGTTTCAGCGCGCCGCACCCGCAGGCGGGCGACAAGCTGGTATGCCTGCGCAACGATCCCGCAAAGGGTCTTTTGAACGGCTCACTCTGGAAGGTCATGACCTCCTCGCGCGAGACCGTGAAACCGGGAATCAACCTGCTGGTCTCGCCTGAAGAGGACGATCCCGACCGGGGCGTTGCGAAGATCAAACTGCTCAAGGCCGCCTTTGAGGATCAGGAAGAGGAAATCCCGTGGTCTACGAAGAAGCGCTTCGATGATTTCGATTTCGGCTACGCGCTGACGGTGCACAAGGCGCAGGGCTCGCAGTGGAACAACGTTGTGCTGTTCGACGAGAGCTATGCTTTCAAGGAAACGCGCCAGCGCTGGCTCTATACGGCGATCACGCGGGCCGCGGAACGGCTGACAGTTGTGCGCTGAGACGCTGGATCAATCGAAAGGGCCAGCGCGTCAGCAGCCGATCCTGTAGCTTCGCGCCAAATCCAGGGAATTTGAAATGCCCGCCAAACTGTCAGTGAACCTCAATGCCATCGCCTTGCTGCGCAACCGGCGCGACCTGCCGTGGCCGAGCGTGACGGGGCTCGGGCGCATCGCCCTGCAGGCAGGCTCACATGGGCTGACCGTGCATCCGCGGCCCGACGAACGCCACACGCGGCATTCGGACCTTCCGCAAATTCGCGCCCTGATCGATGATGAGTTCCCTCACGCCGAGTTCAATATCGAAGGATACCCGGAAGAAGATTTTCTCCAGCTTGTGGAAAATGCGCAGCCCGAACAGGTGACACTCGTGCCGGACGACCCCTCGCAGCCGACCTCTGACCATGGCTGGGACTTTCGCAAACAGGGCGAATATCTCACCCCGATTGTCGCGCGGCTCAAGAAATCCGGCTTCCGCGTCTCGCTGTTTTCGGACCCTGACCCCGACGGAATCGCAGCGGCAGCGGCAACGGGCGCGGATCGGGTCGAGCTTTATACCGGGCCGTATGGGGGTTTCCATGAGGATTCCGAAAAGGCGAACAAGCAATTGGAATTGCTGCAAAAGACAGCCGAGGCTGCCCGACGGGCCGGGCTTGACGTCAATGCCGGCCACGATCTCACCGTCGCCAATCTTCCTCCGCTGATGAAGCGGATTCCTTTCCTTGCGGAAGTTTCGATCGGTCACGGGCTGACCGCCGACGCTCTCGAATATGGAATGGCGGAAACGGTGCGCCGTTTCCTGCGCGCGTGCGGTTGGGGTACCGCTTCAAAGGGGTGACGAAGATCACTACTTATGCGTGCGAAACATATCGCCATGCTTGACGAACACTTGATTTTGCACTGCAACGAGACTAGTTGAGCGCGCCCGCCATTGGAGTGGTCAAGAAATGGCCAATGCCGAAATCGGCACGGACCCCGGTCAGCAGCCGGGATACGCCGATCAACCAGGTCATCCGCCGCAAAGGTTGAGTGTCCTGACGCTTGGTGCACTTGGTGTCGTCTATGGCGACATCGGCACCAGCCCGATCTATGCGTTCCGCGAGGCGCTCGTCGCGTCGGCAGGCGGTCAGATTGCGTCGCGAGAAGATATTCTCGGCGTGCTGTCGCTCATCATCTGGGCGCTGACGATCATCGTCACGATCAAATACATCATGTTCGTGCTGAGAGCGGACAACAAGGGCGAGGGCGGCACGCTTTCGCTGATGGCGCTTGCGCGAAGCAGTTTCCGGTCGCGGCCCGTATCCATTCTCGTCATCGGCATGCTGGGCGCATCGCTGTTCTATGGAGACGCGGTCATTACGCCGGCAATCTCCGTTCTTTCGGCGGTCGAGGGCCTAAAGACGGTGACGCCGTCTTTCGATCCCTACGTCGTGCCCATAACGATCGTCATTCTCGTTGCGCTTTTCGCCGTGCAACGATTCGGAACGGGCAGCGTCGGCATCGTTTTCGGGCCGATTACTCTGGTCTGGTTCCTGGCCATCGGCGCGGCGGGCCTCGACCATATCTTCGACGATCCGACGATCCTCTACGCGGTCAATCCATACTATATCGTGGGTTTCCTGTCGCATCAGCCGGATGTCGCCTTCGTTACGATCGGCGCGATCTTCCTTGCCGTGACGGGCGCGGAGGCGCTCTATGCCGACCTTGGCCATTTCGGACGCAAGCCAATCGTTCTGGCTTGGCTGGGGGTGGTCTTTCCGTGCCTTTTGCTAAACTATGTGGGGCAGGGCGCCTATGTACTGTCGCATCAGGGCGATATCGGCCACCCGTTTTTCGAGATGAATCGTGGCTGGGCTCTGATCCCGATGGTTCTGCTGGCGACGGCAGCCACCGTGATCGCCAGTCAGGCGGTGATTTCGGGTGCCTACTCGCTGACCCGGCAGGCGGTACAACTCAATATCCTGCCTCGCTTCAACATTCTTCACACGTCAGAGACGCAGTCGGGCCAGATTTATATGCCGCGCGTCAACCTGTTGCTCGCCGTCGTGGTGCTGCTTCTGGTGCTGGGCTTCGAGGAGTCGAGCGACCTTGCCGCGGCATATGGCATTTCCGTTACCGGCAACATGCTGATGACCACGCTGCTTCTGTTCGTCGTCATGACCCGGATCTGGAAAATGCCGCTGTGGATCGCTGGCACGCTCACTGCCATTTTTGCCTTCATCGACATCGGTTTCTTCTCCTCGAACATCGTGAAGGTCTTCGAAGGGGGCTGGGCTTCGCTGGCCGTGGCCTTCTGCGTGCTTATGGTCATGTGGACGTGGGTGCGCGGCAGCCGCTATCTCTTTGAAAAAACGCGCAAGAACGAGATTCCACTGGAAGTTCTGGTCAACAATCTCGCGAAGAAGCCGCCGCAACTTGTCCCCGGCACCGCGGTCTTCCTGACCTCAGACCCGCAAAGCGCGCCGACCGCGCTGATGCACAGCCTCAAGCACTACAAGGTCCTGCACGAGCAGAATGTCATTCTCTCCATTGTCACCGCCCCGACACCCACTGTCACCAAGGCGGAAAGGGTCAGGATCGAGCAGATCAACGACCTGTTCATGCGCGTATCGATGACGTTCGGCTATATGGAGCAGCCGAACATTCCCAAGGCGCTGGCGATCTGCCGCAAGCAGGGCTGGAAGTTCGACATCATGACGACCTCCTTCTTCCTGTCGCGTCGCGCGCTCAAGGCGTCGGCCAATTCCGGGATGCCGTTGTGGCAGGACAAGTTGTTCATCGGCCTTGCGCGCACCGCTGCCGACGCGACCGAGTACTTCCAGATTCCAACAGGGCGTGTGGTCGAGGTCGGAACGCAGGTGACGATCTGACATGCCGGGCTCGTTGGTGCTGGTCACTGGCGGCTCCGGCTTCATCGGCGTCCACTGCATCGCGAAGCTGCTCGAAGCGGGCTATCGGGTTCGCGCCACGGTTCGCTCGGCGAAGCGCGAGCCCGAAATCCGCGCGATGCTGGCAAGGGCAGGCATTGATGCGGGCAATCGCCTTGAGACAGTGCTCGCCGACCTGATGAGCGATGTCGGCTGGCGAGAAGCCGTATCGGGCTGCACCTACGTCCTGCACATCGCCTCGCCGCTTCCGCATGCCCAACCGGCGAACCCGGACGAACTCATCGTCCCGGCCCGCGAGGGCACGCTTCGCGTCCTCAGGGCCGCGCGCGACGCACATGTGCGGCGCGTCGTGCTCACCTCGTCTTTCGCGGCCATCGGCTACGGGCATGCGCCCCGATCACAACCCTACACGGAGGAGGATTGGACCGACGAGACCGCCGTCGCCACGCCTTACATAAAGTCAAAGACCATTGCCGAACGCGCCGCCTGGGCGTTCGTCCACGAGGAAGGAAACGGGCTGGAGCTTGCCGTTGTCAATCCCGTCGTGGTGCTCGGCCCCGTGCTCGGGGCAGATTATTCAGCGTCCATCGCCTTGATAGGTTCGATGCTGGAAGGCAGGGTTCCGTTCCTGCCCCGCCTCATGCTCGGCATCGTGGATGTGCGCGATGTTGCGGACCTTCATCTTGCTGCGATGACCGCACCGCAGGCCGCAGGTGAACGTTTCTTAGCTGTGGCGGACGGCTTCATGTCCATGCGCGACATTGCCGGGGTGCTGAAAGCGGGGCTGGGCAGTGCGGCATCGCGCGTGTCCACCCGCGTCCTGCCGGATTGGGTGGTGCGGGTGGCGGCCTTGTTCAGCGCTTCGGCGAGGCTCGCCGCGGGGCCGGAACTTGGGCGCATCAGGAATGCAAGCAGCGCGAAGGCGCAAGATGTGCTTGGCTGGAAGCCGCGCCCGCGCGAGGAGGCGATCCTGTCATCGGCGCGCAGCCTCCTCGACCTCGGACTGGTGAAGGGCGGCAGCCAAAAACCTGTTGCAAAGCCCGTCGAGCGAGACTAGAACGCCGAACCGTAACGTACGGTACGGCGTTTGGTCCGACATGCGAACTTCAACATGAGCCAACTTGCCCGAGAGATCGGTGCGCCGGAGCGCACAGCCGATCCGCTCACGGAGCGGCAGGAAGCGGTTCTTGACGCCGTGCTCGCGCTGATGGTGGAGCAGGGCGGAAGCCTCACCATGACGGATATTGCGCGGCGTGCCTCGTGCTCCAAGGAAACGCTGTACAAATGGTTCGGTGACCGCGACGGCATCCTGACGGCGACCGTTCGCTGGCAGGCGTCGAAGGTGCGGGCGGGCAATTATGACGCGCAGAAGCTCGACGCCCGGGCATTGCGCGAGAGCCTTGAAAACTTCGCGCGCAACTGGCTCGCCGTGATTTCATCCAGTACCTCGGTCGCCCTGAACCGCATCGCCATCGGCGAGGCGGCGTCCCACAGGAGCGATCTCGGCCGCATCGTGCTCGCCAATGGCAGGCTGGCGATCGGAGAGCGCCTCAAGCCGCTCCTGGAAGCGGCGCGCACGGCGGGGCTGCTCAGCTTTGACGACGCGGAATCCACGTTCCGAACGTTTTTCGGGCTGGTCGGTCGCGACGTGCAGATCAGGCTGCTGCTGGGCGACGCCCTGAAATATTCCGCGCCTGAGATCGCGGCGGATGCACGCCGCGCGACGGACCAGTTTCTCACCCTTTTCGGACCGCCCGGGACGGCCGGAGAAAATTCCAACAACCCGCACATCAATACCTAGGAAGGAAACGAGCATGCGCGTTTATTATGATCGGGATGCCGATCTCAATCTCATCAAGGGCAAGAAGGTCGCCATCATCGGCTATGGGTCGCAGGGTCGCGCCCATGCGCTCAACCTCAAGGATTCCGGCGTCAAGGAAATCGCCATCGGCCTCAAGCCCGGCTCGGCCACCGCGAAGAAGGTCGAGGCAGACGGCCTCAAGGTGCTCAGCGTGGCCGAGGCCGCGAAATGGGCCGACCTGATGATGATGGCGACGCCGGACGAATTGCAGGCCGACATCTACAAGAACGAGATTGCGCCGAACATTCGCGACGGTGCTGCCATTGCGTTCGCCCATGGCCTCAACGTTCATTTCGGCCTCATCGAGCCGAAGGTGTCCGTCGATGTGCTGATGGTGGCTCCGAAGGGTCCGGGCCACACCGTGCGCGGCGAATATGAGAAGGGCGGCGGCGTGCCGTGCCTCGTCGCCGTCCATCAGGACGCGTCGGGCAATGCGCTTGACCTCGGCCTTTCCTATGCCTGCGGCGTGGGCGGGGGACGCTCGGGCGTCATCGAGACCTCCTTCAAGGAAGAATGCGAGACGGATTTGTTCGGCGAGCAGGTCGTGCTCTGCGGCGGACTGGTCGAGTTGATCCGCGCGGGGTTCGAGACGCTGGTCGAGGCCGGTTATGCGCCGGAGATGGCCTATTTCGAGTGCCTCCACGAAGTGAAGCTGATCGTCGACCTGATCTATGAAGGCGGCATCGCCAACATGAATTATTCGATCTCGAACACGGCGGAATGGGGCGAATATGTTACCGGCCCGCGCATCATCACGCCGGAGACCAAAGCCGAGATGAAGCGCGTGTTGAAGGACATCCAGACCGGAAAGTTCACCTCCGAATGGATGCAGGAATATCGTTCCGGCCTCGCGCGCTTCAAGGGCATTCGCCGCATGAACGACAGCCACCAGATCGAGCAGGTCGGCGAAAAGCTGCGCGGCATGATGCCGTGGATTTCCAAGAACAAGCTCGTCGACAAGGCGAAGAACTAGATTTTATGGAGGATGGCACGGCATCCGCCCGTGCCATCCTGTTGCATTGCAACACACCTGTCCCACACCTGTGGGCTACTGCTTTCGAATGATCTGTGAATTCACGCAAAAGTTGTTCCGTTTCGGGACGATTTCAACTGGCACGGAAATCGCATATCATGTTATGTGGCGGCAAAGAGACTGAGACGAGGACTTATGAACGTGATTGCGGAGAAATCCATCGGGCTTGATGGGGTGGTGTTTCGGGAGCGCAGGGACGGGCGTCGGCAGAAAGTGCTGAAGCATGGGGTTATCAGCTTCGACCGGAACAGGCATGTCTTCGAATGCGTCGTAAGGAATGAGAGCGAAACTGGGGCGACGCTCTTCCTCAATCAGGCTGATGAGTTGCCGGAAGAATTCGACATCTTGATTCTTCCAAGCAGCAGGAAGTGCCTTGCACGTATTCGTTGGAGATCCGGGGAACGGGTGGGCGTCTCCTTCGAATAAAAGAAAAACCGGCGCTTCGGCGCCGGTTTTGCTTTCAGCCGTCGGGTGACTGGCATTGCCTGCGTGGACCGGAGAACGGCTGCCAGCTGTTGTCCGATTCCCTGTATGACCGATAGCGCGCATAGCACCAGTCGATATGCTTCTGCGGCAGCCCTGTCGCCCGGTAGGTCGGGTCGGGCGGCCTTATCTCGCGCACAAGCGGCTTGTCCTCCTGCATCTTCGGCACGCGATAATCCATTTCCGGCTGTTGCAGCTTGACAGGCGGGGGGAAGGGCGACTGCCGGAACATTTCGCGGCCGGGCAGTTGCGGCGGACGAGTTCCCTGAAGATATGGCTGCCGGATCGGGCCTATGGTCAGGCAGCGCGGGCCCGTGCAATCGAGCTGGACCTCAATGACAAGATCGCTCGCATTGGGCCGGGCGAACGGAATCGCTCCCGCTGCCTGCGTCGTTGCAAGTATCAAGCCCGCCACCAGCCATTGTCCAGGTATCATGCAAAATCTCCAGCTCGCCCTAATTTGGGGAGGCGTGAGGCATCCGTCAATTTTAACCGGGGTCAATGGCTTGAGTTTCGCGAGGCTTGCAGGCAAAGCTCCCACCATGTCGTTGCGCATCGCCACCTTCAACGTCGAGAATCTCATGCGCCGGTTCGACTATTCCGGCTATCGCAACCAGCTCAACCAGGACCGGGTGCTGGCCCTCTACGAGATCAAGGACGAACAGGAATACCGCATCCTCGAACAGGCGCGGGAGCTTGCGGGCGCCGACGACACGCGCCAGCAGACGGCGCTCGCCATCGTCGCGACGCGCGCCGACATTATCTGCATGCAGGAAGTCGACAATATCGAGGCTCTGAACGCTTTCGAATATGGATATCTGTTCAAGATGGTCGGGCAGGGCTATCGCCAGAAATACACGACCGCCGGCAATGACAGCCGTGGCATCGATGTCGGCATCATGATGCGCGAGGAGACGGCGGACGGGCAACCGATCGAATTTGTGCGCATGACCAGCCACGCGCACCACACATTCGAGGAGTTCGGCCTGTTCACGCCCGCGCTCGCGGAGCTTGGCGAGAAGCCCTATGAGCGGATTTTCCGGCGCGACTGCCTTGAGATTGACGTCAGGATCGAGGGCAGGCCGCTTACTATCTATGTCGTGCACCTGAAATCGATGGGCAGCCCGCGGAACGGGCTTTCGGGGCGCGAGGCCACAATGCCGCTGCGCATTGCCGAGGCGCAGGCCATACGCCGCATCATCGAGGACCGCTTTGGCAGGGACCATACGGCGAAAAAGCGCTGGGTGATCTGCGGTGACTTCAATGACTATGCCGAGCGGATTGTCATCAATGGCGATCAGTTCAATGGCTATGAATTCGATCCGGTCGAGGAAACCCAATCTTCGCTCGACGTGCTGCTGGCGGATGGGTTTGCGGAAAGCCTTGTCGGGCGTCGTCCCGAACTCGACCGCTGGACGCTCTATCACAATCGTGGGCCGCAGGAGCGGCACCTGTGCCAGCTCGACTACATCCTGGTCTCGCCGCTGCTCGCGCAGCAAAATTCCAATGCCGTGCCCGAGATTATCCGCAACGGCCAGCCGTTCCGCACGCCGTTTCCGCCGGGGCAGGAGGTCGAGCGCTATCCACGGATCGGCTGGGATCGCCCCAAGGCGTCGGATCACTGTCCGGTGGTCGTCACGCTGGACATTCTGGCATGAGTTTCGTGCTGCCGCGCGGGCAGGTGCTTCCAGTGCATGAGATCGACATGCGCTTGCTGGACACGCCGCATCCCTACGAAGCCGCCTATGCGGACCGGATTGCCGAAAACTGGAAGCTGGACCATGCGGCAAATCCGCATCTCTTCAACGGTATCATTGTCATGCCCTCGGCATTCCGGCTGTCGGGAACGCGGCTTACGGGCGAATGCAATGCGGTGAACTACGCGACCTTGCTTTACTGGCGCAAGAACAAGGGGCCGAACGGGCTGGAGCACGGCTTTGCGTTCCCCGCGCTCGTGTCGCGCGACAATGCGCTGGTGGCGATCAGGATGGGCAAGCACACGGCAAATCCGGGGCGTATCTATTTCCCCGCCGGTTCGTTCGAGCCCGGTGACTTCGTGGGCGGGCAGGTTGATGTGCACGGCAATATGTGCCGCGAGGTCGTTGAGGAAACGGGGCTCGACATCAGTTCCGCGCCGTTCGATCCGCACTATCATATTTTCTCGCAGAACTATGCGACTGTGCTCTTTCGCCGCTATTGGCTGGATGAGGATGCTGAGACTCTTGCCCGTCGCATCGAGGGGTTCGTGGCGGCTGAAGCCGAGCCCGAAATCGAGGGCCCCGTGGTGATCCGCAAAGGCGACAATCCCGAAAATATGTCGCCCCACATGGCGGCAATCGTTCGCTGGCATTTCGGGAGGGAGTGAGGGGCCAAGGCTCTGCTACTCATGCCTCAGTGCATCGATCGGATCGAGGCGCGCGCCGCGCAGTGCGGGGAAAAATCCGAACACCATGCCGATAAGCGCCGAGAAGCCGACGGCTAGCAAGATGATCGTGGCGCTTGGCACGAAAGGCACGCCCATGGCCCATGCGGCGGCGTAGGCGAGCCCAAGCCCGAGCGCGATGCCGAGTGACCCGCCGATCAACGACAGAACGGTTGCCTCAACCAGAAACTGCACGAGAATGTGCCGCTCATGCGCGCCGATCGCGAGCCGGATGCCGATTTCGCGCGTGCGCTCGGTCACGGAAACGAGCATGATGTTCATGATGCCGATGCCGCCGACGAGCAGGCTCACCCCGGCGACCGCGCCGAGCATGCCGGTCATGACCGTCGTGGTCGAAGCCATGGTTTCGGCAATCTGCGTCATGTCCCTGATGTTGAAGTCGTTGTCGCGATCCGCGGGAACACGGCGCACGTCGCGCAAAATGCCCTCGACATTGTCCTGAAGGTCCGACATTGAAGCGCCTTCCTCCGCCGCGACGTATATTGAGTCGATATCGCGGTTGCCTGCGATCCGCCTCTGGAATGTGGCGATGGGCATGATCACCACATTGTCCTGATCCTGTCCGAAACCCGTCGTTCCCTTGGCCTCGAGCAGGCCGATCACCTTGCAACTCATTTTGTTGACGCGAATGGCGGCGCCATCGGGATCGCCCGCCCCGAAAAACTGCTTGCGCACCGTTTCCCCGATCAGGCACACGCCCGCGCCGCCGCGCCCTTCCTGCTCGGTGAAGGGGCGTCCGCTCGCCACGCGCCAGTCGCGGGCAACGAAATAGTCAGGGTCCGCGCCCGTCACACCGACGGTCAGGCTTTCGGTTCCGTAGATCACGCGAACCTGCTTCTGGGCAGCTCCGGAAATGGCGCGTGCGCCTTCGAGATGGCTGCGCAGCGCCTCGACCTCTCGTTCGGACAGTTCTCGTGGCGCCTGTTCGGGCCGCGCGCCGGGCGTCGGCGCCCGACCTGCATAGACGATCAGCAAGTTGGAGCCAAGCTTGGCGATGTCGGCCCGCACCTTTTCGGTTGTGCCCGAGCCGATGGTAATCATGGCGATCACGGCCGCGACGCCGATGACGATGCCGAGCAGCGTCAGGATCGAGCGCAGCACATTGCGGCGGATCGAGCGCAAGGCGAGCCGGATGGTTTCCCAAAGCATCAGGCCGCCTCCGCCTGTGCGCGATCCGAAGCGATATGGCCGTCCAGGAAGCGGATGGTGCGGTCCGCATATTCGGCAATGTCGGCTTCATGCGTGACCATGGCGATGGTCAGCCCGTGTTCCCGGTTGAAGTCCGTCAGCAGTTTCATGACCTCATGGCTGCGCTGCGTGTCGAGATTTCCGGTCGGCTCGTCAGCGACGAGCAGCGTCGGATTGGTCACGATTGCGCGCGCGATCGCCACGCGCTGCTGTTGGCCGCCGGAGAGTTCGGCGGGCGTGTGGTCCGCGCGGTTGGCGAGGCCGACCTGGTCCAGCGCTTCCAGCGCCATGCGGCGGCGAACGGCGGAAGAGATGCCGCGATAGACGAGAGGCAATTCGACATTCTCGACCGCTGTGGTGCGAGCGAGCAGATTGTAACCCTGGAAGACGAACCCGATATGCAGGTTGCGCAGGATCGCGCGCCGACGCCGGTCCAGATTTCCCGCATCGACGCCGAGAAAATCATATCGTCCGCGTGTCGGCGTATCGAGGCAGCCGATGATGTTCATGGCGGTGGATTTGCCGGAGCCGGACGGGCCCATGATCGCAACGAACTCGCCGCGCTCGACGGCAAGGTCGACGCCCGCAAGCGCGTGAACCTGCGCTTCTCCCTCGCCATAGGTCTTCCAGACCTTGTCGAAACGGATCAGCGCCTCGCTCATTGACCTGTCCGCTGCGTATTCGTGGCGATTGCGGTGATGACCGGATCGCCCGCCGAAAGGCCGGATACGATCTCCGTGCGCTCGGCATCGGTTGCTCCCGGCGTCACATAGACCAGTTGCGGCTGCCCGTCCTTGAGGATGTAGAGCGGGCGCGAGCCATCAGTGCGTTGCGGGCGTGTATCGCGGGACCGACGCGACAGCGGAGGCCGGAAAAGCTGCTCCAGGCTCCAACCCCGGCTTTCCTCCACAACGGGCGGACGGAAACGGAACGCCGCACTTGGCACCGTCAGCACATTGTCGGCCTCGCGCGTCACGATTTCCACTGTTGCCGTCATTCCGGGACGCAGCAGAAGCTCTTCATTGTCCACCTCGAGGCGCGCATCATAAGTGACGACGCCGTCGGTGGTCACGGATGCATAGGCGATGTCGCGAATGTCCGCGTCGAATGTGCGGCCCGGAAAGGCATCGACCGAAAAGCGCGCCTTCTGGCCGGCGCGCACGCCGCCGATGTCGGCCTCATCGACCGCCGCGTTCAGTTCCATCTTGCGCAGGTCGGCTGCGATGACGAACAGAACGGGCGCCTGCAACGAGGACGCAACGGTCTGGCCGGGATCGACGGAGCGCGTCAGTACGATGCCGTCGATGGGCGCATAGATCGTGCTCTTCTGCAGATCGGCTTCCTGAAGCTTCAGTTCCGCCGCAGCAATCGCGGCATTGGCTTCGGCAGCGTCGAGCGCGGCCTGCGCACGGTCGCGCGCAGCCGTCGCCGCTTCCAGCGCCTGCTCGGTTGCCATGCCGCGATTTGTAAGCTGTGCGGCACGCACCTGCGCGGCATTGGTTTCCGTCAGCGTCGTGTGCGCATCGGCCACCTTCGCGTCGGCGGCCTTGACCGAAGCCTTGGCGCGATCGATCTCGGCCAGAAGCCGCGTGGTGTCGAGTTCGGCCAGCACGTCGCCCTGCTTCACATACTGGTTCTCGTCGACCGCCACGGAGCGCACGATGCCGGAAAGCTCGCTGGAAATATCGACCTGTGTGAGCGGCTGGAGCGTGCCGGTCGCCGTGACCTCGACCGTGAGCCTGCCCGTCTCGGCAGGCGCGGTCACGAAGGTAACCGTGTTGCTCGTGCTGGCGCTGCGCATGTAGTAGGCGACCGCGCCTCCGAGCAGGGCAAGCACTATCAAAACATAGAGCCAGAACCGCCACCGGCGTGACCGTCCCTTGCGGTCAAGCCCGAGTTCGGCTTCGATCGACCCTGCCGTGATCGGCGCGGTGTCCGTCGTGCTCAAGCGTTGATCCATATCATTTTCCTGCGCCGCTTCCGGCTATAGAGATCAGTGTGAAGTGGCTGAATTACAACTTAAATCTTTGCAATGTACATGAACTGAAGGTGAACGACGCGATGGGTGAATACAGATACCAGGTGCTCGACGTTTTTACGGATGCGGCGCTGGCGGGAAATCCGCTCGCGGTCGTGCTCGGCGCCGAAAGCCTCGACACGACGGCGATGCAGCGCATTGCGCGCGAATTCAACCTCTCGGAAACTGCCTTCGTCTTGCCGCCCGACAACAAGGCGCATCGTGCGCGCATACGCATTTTCACGCCCGACTACGAAATGCCTTTCGCCGGTCACCCGACAGTCGGCAGCGCGGTCGCGCTGGCCGCGCTTGATGGCATCGACACCGGCATATTCGTTCTGGAGGAAAACATGGGCGACCTGCGCTGCGCGGTGTCGAGGGAAGGAGGAGCGTATTTCGCGGAGTTCGACCTGCCGGCCTTGCCGGAACAGGTCAAATTCGCGGCCGAGCCCGCGATGATTGCCGCCGCACTCGGACTCGATCCGCAGGACGTGGGTTTCGAAAATCATCGTGTTTCTGCGTGGACAGCGGGCGTGCCTTACGTGGCCGTACCGGTGCGCAACCTTGCGGTCGCGGCGCAGGCAAGGCTCGATAACGACGCCTGGATGCGGATTGCGCCGACAAAGGCGGTCGACAAGGTGGCCTCGCCCTATGTGTATACGCGCGAAACCGTTGGGCACGACATCTCCTATCATGCGCGCATGTTCGTGCCGGGCAATCCGACCTATGAGGATCCGGCGACGGGCTCGGCTGCCGCTGCCTTTTCGGGCGCTGTGGTGCATTTTGACAAGCCAATGGACGGCTTTTCCCAATTGTGGATCGAGCAGGGCATCGAAATGGGCCGGCCTTCGCGCATTCGTCTGGAGATCGAGACGCGGCAGGGGCTCTTGCAGGCGGCGCGCATCGGCGGAAATGCGGTGAAGCTGATCGAGGGAAAGCTCAGCATCTAGCCATATCCGAAATTTCCACGATGCGGGCTGGACAGTGCGGGTTTGCCCGGCTATATGCCCGCCATTCCCGGTTTTTCCGGCCCGTGGGTGTGTAGCTCAGTTGGTAGAGCAGCTGACTCTTAATCAGCGGGTCCACAGTTCGATCCTGTGCACACCCACCATTCTTTCTCGAAGCAGCGTCAAAAGGTTAGCAATTTCCATGGCTTCCGTCAATGCGGACTGCTATGGGAAAGTGCTACGGACATGGCTGGCAGGCGAAGGATGGTGCGAGGGCTTCATAAGCGCAAAGGGACGGACTTCTGGCAGGGCCGATTCCGAATACCTGAGGCGTTATGGCGACAACGGGATAGACTGAAGGCGCTTGGCGTAAAGGATATACCTAAAGCGCAAGAGCATTCGCGCTCTACCGGCAATCTGGACCGGGAGCAGGCAGGAGACGCTTATCTAAAGGCGCTTGTGGTTTGGAATGCCAAGATGGCAGGCTGGCAGGTGCTTCTAGAATCTGGCCCTCAGGCTCTTTCTACCAAGCAGCGAATGGCAATCGCCGCTGACCACGCCAAAGCTTTTCTTGCCAACCATGAGGATGAGCCATTTGAGGCTCCTCCTGCGCCTGCCCTCCCGAAGCTTCCTGAGGCCGGTGACACGGCGTGGGCCAATCTGCTCAAGCAGTTGGCTCCTGACGCTCTGGAGGCGCTCAAGGTGGACGTGCGGGAGTTTCTTAGGGCCAACTATGGGCGGCGTTCCAAGCTAGCCTTTCGGCTGCTCGACAAGCATCCGGCGTTACGCGGTGTGGTTGGGGCTGATCTAGCGGCTGGGCTTGAGGCCCTGCACGGCGCGGACACGGATGCGGCGCTCAAAGCTCTTGGCCTTCATGTCGATGCCGTAACGCGGCGGCTGGTTAATCTGGAGATGGCTGACTTCATGGGAGCGGCGCATCGTGGCCTTGAGGCACGGCGTGGGGGTGACTACAGGCCGATGGAGGAGCTTGAGGCCGCTCCTGCATTTGTGGCTTCGTCGCCTTCCTCAGACCTCAAAGCGTCCGCCGTATCCCTCCAAGGCCTGTTTGAAGCGTGGTGGCGGGAAGCGAAGGCGGCGGGCCGGTCTCCAAGCACAAAGTATAGCTACGGCAAGTCGGTGGAGGAGCTAGGGCAGTTTCTACGCCATGACGATGCAACGCGGATTAGCGATGCGGACATCGTGCGTTTCAAGGACCATCTGGCAACCTCTCCCAATGCTCGCACAGGTAAGCCGCTGGATACGAGGGTCATCAAAAACAGCTACCTAGCTGGCCTCAAGAGCATATTCGGTTGGGCGGTTGCCAATAAGAAACTCTCCAGCAATCCCGCCAAGGACGTGACAATCAAGGTTGGGAAGCTAAAGCGGTCGCGGCCTCCCGAGTTCACGTCTGACGAATGGCAGGCGATCTTGCTTCAAGCGCTTAACGCAGTGCCCATACAGGGCGAGCCTTCGCAGCAATACGCAATGCGGCGCTGGGTGCCGTGGCTTTGTGCCTATACGGGTGCGAGGGTCGGTGAGATGGTCCAGTTACGCAAGCAGGATTTGCGCCGGGAGGAGGGACGTTGGGTGCTGCGCATCGCGCCTGATGCCGGTGCAGTGAAGGGCGGGCAGTTTCGGGATGTGCCGCTGCATGAGCATCTTGTGGAGATGGGCTTCCCTGAGGTCGTCCAATCGGCCCCTGATCAATGCCTATTCATGTGGACAGGGAGCGGGCAAGCAGCAAGGAATACCGCCAAGAACAGGATGCGGGATGAGGTTCGCCACGTTGTCAAAGACCCCGATATTCAGCCTAATCACGGCTGGAGGCATACCTTCAAGACCGTTGGCAGAGACGCGGGAGTTCCCGAACTGGTGTTGAACGCTATAGTCGGCCACGCATCACAGAACGTTGGCGACAACTACGGGTCGGTGACGATGAAGGCCAAGGCAGATGGGCTGGCGAGGTTCCCTAAGTTCGACTTGAAGGGAACAAAGCCTTAAGTGCTGCCGCTGGGCCGCTGGTCCTGCTTTCTACGGCCCCAGTTGGAAAGACGCTTGCGCTTAAGACCGAACTTCATCGCAAGGGTGCTGTCTACGGATATAGCGCTGGTCACGGCTGCACCTTGAAAACGCGCATACCAGTCAAAATCGATGTGCAACCGCTCGCCCAGCTTTGGCTCTAGGCCGCACGTATTGTCCACACGTTGCAAAAAGATGGTACTTACGAAGCCACGATTGTGGACATAGATATTCCTCACCTCAATAAACAAATTGAGCATATCCCTAGTGTTAGAATCAAGAAACAGATCGACCCCGAGACGCTCCTGAAAATATTGCTCCATTTTGCGTAGTCCGCCGTAGGAAAGATCGTTTACCTTCCTGTCGATAAGATACTCAACTAGGTCAGACTTTGTGCGAAACTGCATCAAATCATCAATCTTAATCGTCTCGGACGACCTTAAAAGCTCAGGACGTTTCTTGATGCAATCCTGAATGATGTTGGAAAGATACCAGAGGAACGAATCGGCGGTCCCTGTTACGAGGTTCCTCGCGTTGAGGGAAGAAAACCGCCCAAGTCGTTTCTGGACGGCATCTGGATTGTCTATTGCTTTCTGATACTCGGCAAATTCCGGCGATGCGGGATCAAGGCCTTTAATGAGCGCTTTGCTTGCACCTATGCGCGTTTCATCGGCCCTCGCTGCCAGCTGTACAGCGAACATGAACAAGTTGAAGATGTCGCGGCAGTCTCGAAGGAACGTATTCAGGCTGGACGTTGCCAGCGAAGTCCTTTCGGGAAAGTACAGCCACGGTCGCTCTTCGCTGTCCGGGTCAGCCATATGGTCAACCTAGCTACGTTGTAAGACCCTCATTACCTGAGTAGCCGACCATCTGCCACCCCTCGAAGTCGCCACCCCCATGTCATTCAGCACATCGGCAATGGCTGTAAGGGTCTGCCCTGCTTGGCGGAGAGGCCCGACGATCTTCATCACCTTCTCGGCTTCCCGTTTGGCCTTCGCTTGGATTGCCTCATTGCGCTTCATAGTCTTGTCCCTGAGGCCGCCCAATTTGGCCCCACGATCCTTAGAGGCCCTCAAGGCGGCCTTGGTGCGCTCCGATATGAACTTGCGCTCTTGCTCGGCTAGGGCGGCATAGAGGTGAAGCTGAAAGGGGTCTGCGTTCGGCATCTGGGCCACACGTAGAGTTACCTTCCGATCTTTGATGAGGGTGGCGATGAATGCCACGTCACGGCTCAGGCGGTCCAGCTTGGAGACAAGCAATTCGGCCCCTGTCTCACGGACCAGCTTGATGGCTGCGGCCAATTGCGGCCTGTCGTCCTGCTTGCCTGAAAGAACGTCCTGAAAGCGCCCTATGACCTCCCAAGGCACCTCTGAGAAATTCTCAAGGAAGATGCCAATGTCTCGCTCCTGAGCCTCTAGGCCTAGGCCGCTCCTCCCCTGCTCCTCTGTGGATACGCGCGTATAGACTACGTACTGTTTCATGGCCTTCTGGCCTGTTGATTTCCGCTGAGAACTGACCCGGGATTTTCGCCGAGAAGTGACCCGTCTCATGTATGGTTTGGGTCTCAGGATTTGGTCAAGGTGGGCGCTTTCTCCTTCTTTGCGGCGGGTGTCTTTGCCGAGCTGTTCTTGAAGCGGAAGCTGTCGTTTCCGGTCTCCAGGATGTGACAATGATGGGTGAGGCGATCGAGGAGCGCCGTCGTCATCTTGGCATCGCCGAAGACGGTGGCCCATTCACTGAAGCTCAAGTTGGTGGTGATGACGACGCTGGTGCGCTCGTAGAGCGTGCTCAGCAGATGGAACAGCAGCGCTCCACCTGACGCACTGAAGGGCAGGTATCCGAGTTCGTCCAGGATGACGAGATCGGAATGGGCGAGCCGGTTGGCGATCTGGCCGGCCTTTCCCTGGGCCTTCTCCTGCTCAAGGGCGTTGACGAGTTCGACGGTGGAGAAGAAGCGGACACGCTTGCGATGATGCTCGACCGCCTGCACGCCGAGAGCTGTGGCGATGTGGGTCTTTCCGGTGCCTGGACCTCCGACAAGCACGACGTTGTTGGCCTCGTCCATGAACTCACAGCGATGGAGCTGGCGCACGAGGGCCTCGTTGATCTCGCTGCTGGCGAAGTCAAAGCCGGCCAGGTCGCGATAGACAGGGAAGCGGGCTGCCTTGAGCTGATAGGCGGTGGATCTGACCTCCCGTTCTGCCATCTCCGCCTTCAGCAGTTGCGACAGGATCGGGATGGCGGCCTCGAAGGCTGGAGAGGCCTGCTCGGTGAGCTCGGCGACGGCTTGCGCCATGCCATGCATCTTCAGGCTCCTGAGCATAATGACGATGGCGCCGCTGGCGGGATCATGACGCATGGCGCACCTCCCGAGCTTGGCGCAGCGCATCGTAGCGCTCGACATTGGCCTGCGGCTCCTTGGCCAGGCTCAGCGCCTGCGGCGCATCCACGACCGGCGTCGCGATCGGCTTGCCATCGACCAGCCTGTGCAGGAGATTGAGGATGTGGACCTTGGTCGGAACCCCGGCCTCGAGTGCCATCTCCACTGCCGCCAGCACGGCCTGCTCATCATGCTGCAGGACAAGGGCCAGGATCTCGACCATCTCCCGATCGCCGCCGGACTTCCTGAGCAGATGCTGCTGCAGCCGTTTGAAGGCTTCGGGAAGCTCTGTGAAGGGTGCGCCGTTGCGCAGAGCACCTGGCTTGCGCTGGATGACCGCCAGATAGTGACGCCAGTCGTAGACGGTTCGACCGGGACCGTCATGCGACCGTTCGATGATGCGGCGGTGCTCGCAGAGGAGCTGCCCTTCGGCGGCAACCACAATCCGTTCCGGGTAAACCCTTAGGCTCACAGGCCGGTTGGCAAAGGAAGCCGGCACGCTGTAGCGGTTGCGCTCCAGATGGACCAGGCAGGTAGGCGAGACCCGCTTGGTGTATTCGACGAAGCCGTCGAAGGGGCGAGGCATTGGCATCAGGAACTGGGCCTCTTCGGACCGGGCGTCCTCGATCGTTCCGGGTCTGAGGCCATGGGGAATCTGTTGCCACAGCTCCCGGCACCGCTGCTCCAGCCAGTCGTTCAGCGCCTCCAGAGATGGAAAGCGCGGCATCGGCTGCCACAACCGGTGGCGGGCATCCTGGACGTTCTTCTCGACCTGTCCCTTCTCCCAGCCCGAGGCTGGATTGCAGAACTCGGCCTCGAACAGATAGTGGCTGGCCATCGCCGAGAAGCGGGCATTGACCTGGCGATCCTTGCCCCGGCCGATCCTGTCGACCGCAGTGCGCATGTTATCGTAGATCCCGCGCCGCGGCACGCCACCCAGAACCGGGAAGGCGTGGTTGTGTGCATCGAACAGCATCTCGTGCGTCTGAAGGGGATAAGCTCGCACGACAAAGGCACGGCTGTAGCTGAGCTTGAAGTGCGCCACCTGTAGCTTCGTGCGCTCGCCGCCGATGACGGCCCAGTCTTCCGACCAGTCAAACTGGAACGCCTCACCAGGCTCGAACGCCAACGGCACGAAGGTGCCGCGACCGCTCGTTAGCATCTGCCGCTGACGCTCTTCTTTCCAGTCACGCGCAAAGGCGGCGACACGGCCGTAAGAGCCCTCATAGCCGAAGCTCATCAGGTCGGCGTGCAACTGCTTGACCGTGCGCTTCTGCTTGCGCGGCCTGTTTGCTTCCGTCCTCAGCCAGGCAGATAGCCGCTCGGCATAGGCATCGAGCTTGCTCGGCCGCTCCGGCACCCGAAAGCGGGGCTCGACCTCGTCGGATCGCAGGTATTTGCGGATCGTGTTCCGCGACAGTCCCGTGCGCCGCGCAATCTCCCGGATCGAAAGTCCATCCCGCAGATGCCAGCGCCGGATAACGCTCAGTAACGCCATGTCTATCACTCCAAAGTCCCCTGCGATCGTCAAGCAGGGGTGAGTTCAAACATGGGTCACTTCTCGATGGAAAAATCCCGCAATCCCGGGTCAGTTCTCGGCGGAAATCAACACCTTCTGGCCCCTGTTGCGATGCTTCAAGGGGAGCATAGTTTATGATTTTACTAATGTCAACCAAGGTTGTGACTGTAAAAAGCAACTCATGGCGAGGAAGCGGATGGCAGGTGGCGGCTTCTGGAGGCCCGCCCCGGTGTGGATATCTTTGGGAAAAACTGGAGGGATAGGCGGGGGTAACGCTGACCCGCTGTCACGTAAATTATAGGATTCGTGTGAGCGACACTTGGAGGTTTTCCGACAATGTCCCTGTATTTCCCGTGGATGAAGGACCTTCCCTTCGTCCCTGTGAAGGCTTCTGTGCTATCTTGGCGGAACCGGCGAGGAGTAGGCTAAGTCAAATGGCAATGCATCATAGGATATTCATAGCATTCGCGGTTGAGGATATTTGGGCAAGAGAATATTTGGTCGGACAGGCTCGAAACGAACGCTCAAACTTCGAGTTTACCGACATGTCCGTGAAGAACCCGTGGGACAATGATTGGAAGAGGCGATGCCGCACGCGCATTAAGGGATGTGACGGTACCATCGCCTTAATAAGTTCAAACACGTCGAAGGCAACAGGACAGCTATGGGAGATCAAAACCTCTCTTGAAGAGGGCTTACCCTTGCTTGCGATTTATACCAGTAGAGATAATCGGCCTTGGATTCCTCCCGCCGAACTAGGTTCGAATCAGGTTTATGATTGGACATGGGATAACATTAGCTATTTCTTGGGCAAGCTTTGATCGGGTAAATGCATGAGCGAGGCAAGGAGTGACAGGGGGCAACCTCTTAGGCCCTTACGGAAAGGGGAGGCGGAGGAACGCCTAGAGATTTACAGGCTCTTGGTCGAGATGGCGGATCGCGTAAGCCAGCGGAGGCAGGAAGCGAATGGATTTTACCTCTCCATCAATACCCTTCTTGTAGGTGGCTCGGCTTATCTCGGGACGTTTGCTTCAACTGAAAGAAGCATTGTGCTGATCTCAGTCGCGGGGCTGGCGATATGCTTACTCTGGGTACGGAACATCGGTAGCTACAAGACGCTCAACGCTGCCAAATTCACAGTCATTACGGACCTGGAAAAAAGGATGGTTGAACAACCATTCACGGCGGAGTGGGAAGAGCTTGACCCAGATAGAGACGGAGATAGGCACAAACCATTCCATAAAGTGGAAGTCTTGGTACCTTGGATATTCGCGGTAGTCTACGGAATCCAACTGCTAGGGCAAATTCCTTTCGAGCAGTTGATTTCCTGCCTAAAAGCTTAAAGGTGGCGGGACGAAGTGCCCACTCTCCGCCCCGCCTGAGGTCGCTTACCGCTAGCTGGCTCGGCGTCCTATCTCGTGGCCCCGCCCGACACGCCGGTGGCCTCAAGGTCTGTTAGCTGGAGGAGCCGCTCCACGTTCTCCAGATAGTCAGCCGGGATGAAGAGGGAGGGCATATTTCCGCTAGCCTCCCATTCCTTGAGGATGCGCTTGACGTGACTGAGGACTACTTGGCGGGCATCCTTGGAGGCCTTCTCCGCCACGTCCTGCATGAGGTTCTCTGGCCTCATGTCGGACTGGATGCCGGTGACTTTCACTTGGGTATATTCGGCAGCACCTAGGAGGAACCTATTGACGCTCGTTAGGTCCTCGGGGTGGTCCGCAATCGTAATCCGCTCGTAGTGGCGGCCTGAACCATTGTGATTTGTGGTGATGGAGATTCCGGGGAGACGAGTGAGTTCGCAGAGAGCCGCAAAGGAAGCCGGGGAGTAGGTCTTGGCGGCGATGTGCTTCTTGCCTAGCGCAATGATGACTACAGGGGACGGCTTGGAGATGTCGCGCTCGTGGCCCTCAGGATAGACCAGTGCGAAGTTTCGGACCCATGAAGGCAGGACCGCAAAGGCGGCATCTGGGTCGGCGAAGATGCGCTCGGGTGTGATGAGCGGAGAGGAGGAGAAGTGTCCTCGGCTGATAGCCTGCGGTGAGGACTGTAAGGGGATGCGTACTGGGGACATGATGGCAATACCTTTCGTGGGTAACGGGTTGCCGTTGCGTAGGGCCTTTGGGTCTGGCCCGGTGGAAACTTGATGGGGGGCGTGGTGTGCCGAACTGTCGGGGTCGAGCCGGTTGGACATGCATCTTGCTCGGCACGAGGAGCCACTAGGGCCGTCCTGCCCGTGCCGTTGCCGGGACTTAGAGGCCCATCAGGAGGTAGGTGGACTGAAAGTGTCTACTGATAGGATGACTTGCGGGAGGGCATTTGGTGGGGCGTCTTGATGAGGAGGGGATTGATTCACCGTCATCCCCCTAAACTTGAAGGGGAGACATGAAGTCGGATACCTAGAGGACTAAGAGCAGGGCGAAGATGATGAGCTTCAAGGCCGTGGCTCTGCCACCCCGGGAGAGATACTTAAAGGCGTCTCTAGGTGTCTGCTCTTGGAGTGGATGGTGGGAGGAGAACTACCATCTTCTTCATCTGCTCAGTGTGGCTACTTGAAGTATAGCAATGGGTCTGCGCATAAGCGTGGCGTAGCACCGCGTCCATGTGGAGCCGTCGCGCTATGTTTCCTATCGAATAAGTGTTTCCCTACTCAAGCCATTGAATTAGCTGGATATGGCAGGAAGCGGATTCTTTGGGTCTTCTTCGTTGAGCTTCACGAGGCAAAGCCACAGTGGCGTTTCTATCGGAAGGCGCTCCAAGTCGTTCATCAGGTCTTTCTGCTTTTTGCTCAACCGCCCGATAGCTAGCTGATTGGCTTTGAAGGGGCGGCGCGTAACTCCTCGGCCTGTCTGGGTGGATTGTCTGTGGGGGACATAAAGGACGTGACTGATGAAGTGCAGATTGCAGTAGCCGCGCTCGACAGCCGGTCGGTCGCATAGGTATCCGGGCTTAGCGGGCCTTTCGTTAAACATGGTGGCGTGAGCGAGCTTCGGCAGTATCAGGGCAGGGCAGCGCCCCTCTTTCTTTGCCGCCGTAATTCGCGATCCGAATTGTTTCTCCAACTGGATTTCCTGTTGCCTTAGGTCGAACAGCAGGCGCTTCACCGAGTCGCGTGGTTTTCTGCTTCGGTGACTGCGCCGTATGGTCTTGTAGTGCGACATTTGTGGATGCCTTCATAAGGAAAGGCCCCAAGCAAACCATTTAGGAAGCCGGGGACCTTCGTATTGTGGGTGGGATGGGTACTACGCGGCGGCAGTATGGTCGGTGCGCCACCCTTCAATCCACGGCGTCAAATCCTTTCCGGTACGGCGCTCGTACAGGAACTCGCGCACTTCGTAGGGTTGTAAGCAATCCAACGCGAAGCCAATGGCGGCTCCATCGTCTTCCAGTGCCCGTAGAAAGTCGGCGGTGGTGAGAGTCGCGTATGTCATTTGTCAGTCTCCTAAAGGGTTGAACCTGTTACGGTAGACTGCTATGGGAATAGGAACGGAAGTGTGAAATTATCTAACCAAATCAACGCTGTTTGTTGCGCCGTCTAGTTTTCGATCCTGTGCACACCCACCAATAAATTCAAATAGTTATCGCTGCTGCCGTGCTTCTGTGGGGTCGGAAAGGGCGGCTCTGGAGAGAGAATGAGCGGGACGGATGCGCAGAAGCGCCTGGAGTTTGCAATCGATGTCGCACAGCGCGCCGGTCAGCTTGGTCTGAAATTCTTCCGTGGATTGGACGACCTGAAAATCGAGAGCAAGGGTCATCAGGACCTTGTGTCGAACGGCGATCGCGAGGTCGAACTGTTCGTGCGCGCCGAGATCGCAAAGGCCTATCCCGAGGACGGGATTTTCGGCGAGGAGCATGCGCCCGTCAAAGGCACGTCCGGCCATGTCTGGGTGATCGATCCGATCGACGGAACCGCAAATTTCGTGCGCGGCATTCCGCAATGGTGCGTCATCATCGCCTGCGCGAAGGACGGCAAGACCCATACCGGGGTCATTCACGACCCTGTTGCCGATGAGACGTTTTCCGCCCGTAAGGGCGATGGAGCCCGGCTGAACGGGAGGCCGATCAAGGTCGCTCCGGTTGCCTCGATCACCGAGGGCTCCGTCGGCACAGGGTTCAACAATCGCGCCGAGGCGATGAACATCATCCCGTTCATCAGCGATCTCGTTCGGGAAGGCGGCGTGTTCTTTCGCAATTCGTCCGGCGGTCTGATGCTCGCCTACGTGGCCTCCGGCAGGCTCATTGCCTATACCGAGGAACACATGAATTCGTGGGACTGCCTCGCCGGACTGCTGCTCATCGAGGAAGCGGGCGGTATCGTGCATTCGTTCGACCACGACGACGTGATCGTCGAGGGAACGGCGGTGATCGCCGCCGCGCCCGGCGTTTTCGATTGGGTGCGTGACACCTCGCTGCGGGCCTATACCAGCCTCTAATTCTCCGAGACACCGGCCTCCGCGAAGCTCGCCATGCCGTTGTGGCACGCGACGGCGCTGCGCAGCACATTGATCGCGACTGCCGCACCCGAACCCTCACCAAGCCGCATGCCAAGATCGAGCAGGGGATTCATTTGCATCGCGCCTAGAAGGCCTCGATGCCCGGCTTCGGCGGAAACATGTCCCGCAACCGTATGGGCGAGGCTGTCAGGATTGACCTTGAACAGCGGCGCAACGGCTGCGGCGGTGACGAAGCCGTCGAGGATAATCGGAACGCCAGACTGCCGTGCAGCAAGCGTGGTACCCAGCATCGCGGCAAGCTCGCGCCCGCCAAGGGCGGCTGCAACCTTGAGTGGATCGTCCAGAATCGCACGATGGCGCGCAATGCCCTTGTCGATGGCGACGGCTTTGCGGTTGAGGCCCGCATCGTCCACGCCCGTGCCGCGACCGACCCATTGCGCTGAACTGCCGCCGAAGAGGGCGGTGGCGAGCGCCGCCGCCGTGGTGGTGTTGCCTATCCCCATTTCGCCAAGGCTTAGGAGATCGAGGTCGCGGTCCACGGCATCGTAGCCGATGGCCACTGCGTCGAGAAACTCGGATTCGGACATCGCGGCGACCTGCGTGAAATCGCCCGTCGGTTTCTCCACCTGTAGCGGGATGACTTCGAGCTGTGCCGCCGCAGTGCGCGCCAACTGGTTGATCGCAGCGCCGCCCGCCGCGAAATTGGCCACCATCTGCGCGGTGACCTCAGCGGGAAATGCCGAAACGCCTTGCGCCGTGACGCCGTGCGACCCGGCAAAAACCACGACCTTTACCCGATCCAGCCGTGGCAGCGCGCGGCGCTGCCAGCGCGCCAGCCAGACGGCCAGGTCTTCCAGCCTGCCGAGGCTTCCCTGCGGCTTGGTGAGCGTGTTCTGGCGTGCGGCGGCCGATTGCGCCGCGGCCTCGTCACCCGCTGGAGCAGAGATAATGGCGCTTCGCAATTCATCCAGCGATTTGAAGGACATATCAGGACACACTCCGATAGAGAATCAGGAAAGGGCAGCGCCCGCAACCACAAGAACGGTGATCTCCGCGCATTGTTGGGCGGCGCCCAGCGTATCGCCTGTGATCCCTCCGATCTGGCGGATGAAAAGTCCCCTCAGCCACCAGCCGAGACAGCCGAGCAGGATCGCGAGCAGGATGCCCTGCGCGATGCCGAGGAGCAGCAGCGACGCCGCTCCGATGGCCAGCGCTGCAAGCGCGGTGGCGTCACCCACCGGTCCCACCGAGGCGGCCAGCCCGCTTTCGCGTGCAGCAGGCGTCCGCTGGATGATGGCGGGCAGCAGGCCGCGCGATGCGGCGTGAGCCGCGATCAACGCGCAGACCGCACTTGCGCCGCCGGGGAGCGAGGCAAGGGAGGTCCAGCGCACCAGCACCGAAAGCACGAGAGCGGCGGCGCCATAGGTGCCGATGCGGCTGTCATGCATGATTTCCAGCTTGCGTCCGATGGTGCGGCCGCCGCCGAAGGCGTCGGCTGTGTCGGCCAGCCCGTCCTCATGCAGGCACCCGGTGGCGATCATCGTGGTTGCCAGCGCCAGCGCGGCGGCAACGCCTTCATTGATGCCGCATGCATGGGCGATCGTGTAGACGAAGCCGCCCGCAAGGGCGACCACGATTCCGGCAACTGGCGCTGCCCAGATCGCATCGCCGAGCCTGCGCCCCGGAACATCGAAGGGCGGCAATGGAAGGCGCGTGAAGAAGACCAGCGAAATGGCAAGGTCAGCCATCACGGAACGGGCGTTGAGTTCGCTCATGCGGCGTGCTCCAGCGCGATCGCGTGGAAAAATGTGCCGGTGACCTTTCCGCGCCGCGCGCCCGATGCGCCGAGCGCATTGCCCTGGCCGTCGAACAGTTCAGCAAAGGGCAGTTGATCACCATCGCTCAGCGACCGCGCATAGTGAAATTCATGGCCGCGAACCCATGTGCCCGCCGGGCCGAGCGGACCATCATCCAGCAGGCGGGCGCGCCGATAGCCCAGGTTCATTTTACGCTGGAAAAAGCTGGTGGCGTGGCCGAGCAGGCCGAGCATCGGATGTGTCATGCCTTGTGCGTCTTCGATGCTTTCACCGAGCACCATGAAGCCGCCGCACTCGCCATGAACCGGGCGGGTTTCGGCAAAGCCACGCGTGCCATCCATGAAATTGCGGGCCTGCGACAGGCGACCTGCGTGGAGTTCAGGATAGCCGCCCGGAAGCCAGCACATATCGCAATCGCGGGAGGGCGCTTCATCGGCGAGCGGGGAAAAAGGAACGATTTCAGCGCCCGCATGCCGCCAGTCGCGCGCCAGATGTGGATAGAGGAAGCTGAAGGCCGCATCCATGGCGAGCGCAATGCGCTGCGCCGGGGGCGGAATGGCGATTGCGGTCTCTGCGGCAATGTCGAGCGGGGTCGCCGCCGCAATGATCGCGTCGATGTCGAGCGAACGTTCCATCGCGTCCGCAAGCCGGTCGAGATGCGCGGCGAGGTTGCCATGCTCATGCGCCTGCACGAGGCCCAGATGGCGTTCGGGCAGGTTGAGTTCCGGATCGCGCATCACCGCGCCCACAACCGGCAGGCCAATCTTCTCGACAGCCTCGCCGGCAAGGCGACGGTGGCGCTCGCTGCCGAGCTTGTTCATCACGACGCCCGCCATCCTGACCGCCGGATCATATGCGGCAAAGCCCTTGGCGACGGCCGCCGCCGTCTGCGACTGGCCGGACACGTCGAGCACCAGCAGGACGGGTATGCCAAAGCGTCGCGCGAGGTCTGCCGCCGAGCCGGCGCGACCCGGCTGGCCATCAATGCCGTCGAACAGGCCCATGGCGCTTTCGATGACGATGATGTCGGTGCCGTTCGCGATTTCTCCAAGAAGCGAGGCAATCAGGCCGGGCTCCATCGCCCAGGAATCGAGGTTGACGCCCGGCTGTCCCGTTGCCGCCGCGTGAAAGCCGGGATCGATATAGTCCGGGCCGGATTTTGCGCCGCGCACCTTCAGGCCACGTCGCGCAAGGGCGCGCAACAGGCCGATGGTCACGCTCGTCTTGCCCGAACCGGAGCGCGGCGCTCCGACGATGATGGCGCGCGCACTCATGGTTTCAGCCTTTCGCGCAGCGCCACAATGCCGCCGATCACGATCAGCGCCGGAGAGACGATACTCTCGCGGTGGGCGCCTTCCACAAGCGTCCCGAGTGTCGCGATGACCGCGCGTTCCTGCGGCAGGGTCGCGTTTTCGATCAGCGCGGCGGGCGTTTCCGGAGCAAGTCCGCCCTGCATCAGCGCCGCAACCGTCTCCGCCAGATGTGTCAGGCCCATATAGATCACGATGGGCTGGCCCGTGCGGGCGAGGGCTGCCCAGTCGGGGCGGTCGTCGCACGTGGCGGCAAAGCCGGTTGCAAGGATGATCGCGCCGTTGACGCCGCGCATGGTGGCGGGAATGCCCGCCGATGTCAGGCCGCCAAATGCCGATGTGACGCCCGGCAGCACGCGATAGGGAATGCCGTGCTCAACCAGCGCAAGCGCCTCTTCGCCGCCGCGCGCGAACACGAAGGGGTGGCCGCCTTTCAGCCGCACGACCTTGCGGCCTTCCTTCGCCAGCCGCACCAACAGCGCATTGATTTCTGCCTGCGGAATGGAAAGCCGCCCGCCGCGCTTTCCGACAAAGTATTTTTCCGCTCGGGCGGCAAGCGCGACGATTTCCTGCGACACCAGCGCGTCATGCACCAATGCGTCAGCCTGATCGAGCGCCGACAGCACGTCGAGCGTCAGCAGGGCGGGATCGCCCGGGCCAGCGCCAGCCAGCCACACATGGCCGGCTTCCAGCCGGGGCGTGCGGCTCAACTGGTTGGCGATTGCCGTTTCGATGCTCATATCAGGCGCTTTCGGCGATGACTGCGCGCTGCCGCAGCCCTATAGATGCCCGCATGAGCGAGAACGAGAGACCGCTGCGGCGAGGCTGGACGACCGGGGCCTGCGCCACGGCTGCCAGCAAAGCCGCCTGCGCGGCGCTTCTGACCGGAGCATTTCCCGATCCGGTCGAGATCACCCTGCCGGGCGGGCAAAAGGTCTCTTTCGCGCTTGCGCTGAACGAAATCGGCGACGGGTATGCGCGGGCGGCAATCGTCAAGGATGCGGGCGACGATCCTGATGTCACCCACGGCGCGCTGATCGTTTCCACTGTGCGGCGCGGGCCGCGCGCATCCGGCGTCACGTTCCAGCGTGGCGAAGGCGTCGGTCTGGTGACGCGCCCCGGGCTGCCGATCGCGCCGGGCGAACCGGCGATCAATCCCGTGCCGCGCCGCATGATCGCGCAGGCCGTGCGCGAGGTGGCGGGCGAGGAAGCGGACATCGCCGTCGAGATCGCCGTCCCGGACGGCGAGAAAATGGCCGAGCGAACGCTCAACGGGCGGCTCGGCATCCTGCACGGCATTTCCATCCTTGGCACCACCGGAATTGTCATTCCCTATTCCTGTTCCTCGTGGATTCACTCGATCCATCGCGGCATCGACGTGGCGCGCGCCATGGGCTTCTCGCATGTCGCGGGGTCCACCGGCAACGCGTCCGAGATGGCCGTGCAAAAACGCTACGGCCTGCATGAGGTGCAGTTGATCGACATGGGAGATTTCGTCGGCGGCATGCTGAAATATCTCGCCGGCCATCCCGTGCCGCGTGTCACGATTGCGGGCGGCGTCGCCAAGATGACCAAGCTGGCGCAAGGCATGCTGGATTTGCATTCGAAGCGCGGCCCTGCCGACCTGGATGGGCTCGCGGCGGTAGCGTCCGGGGCCGGAGCCTCCAACTCGCTTGCCGGGGAAATTCGCGCGGCGAACACGGTCGCGCATGCATTTGCGCTTGCGGAGGAGGTGGGCATCTCCATCGGCGACGCGATTGCTGAACTGGCGTGGAAAACGGCCATGCCCGTCGTCGCGAAAGCCACTATCGAGGTCGAGGTGCTGGTCTTCGACCGCGAGGGCAATCTGCGTGGGCAATACCCGCGAGCCTGAGCGCATCATTCGCCCCTCCCGCGAAAGCGCCGCTGATAGTGGGGATCATAGAGCGAGGATTCCCGAAAATCCTGCGCGCCGAGCGATTGGCCGACGAAGATGATCGCGGTGCGTTCGACTGGGTCGCGCGCGAGCGCATCCGCCAGCGTGCCGAGCGTTGCGTGGATGATGCGTTCGTCCGGCCACGATGCGCGGAACACGACCGCCACCGGGCAGTCCGCGCCGTAGAATGGAACGAGGCGTTCAGAGATCTGCGCGGCTTCATGGACGGCGAGGTGAATGGCCAGCGTCGCGCCCGTTGCGCCGAATGCTTCCAGCGTCTCGCCATCCGGCATTTTCGATGCACGGCCTGAAACCCGTGTCAGCACGAGGCTTTGCGCGACTTCGGGGATCGTCAGCTCCCGCTTCAGCGCCGCTGCCGCCGCCGCAAAAGAAGGGACGCCCGGCGTCAGCGTATAATCGATGCCCAGACGTTCCAGCCGCCTGATCTGTTCGGCGACCGCGCTCCACACCGAAAGGTCTCCCGAATGCAGGCGCGCGACATCTTCGCCTGCCTCATGCGCGCGCCTGTATTCCGCCTCGATCTCGTCCAGCGACATCGGCGCGGTGTCGATCAGCCGCGCGCCTTGCGGGCAATAGGCGAGGAGGTCCCGCGAAACGATCGACCCCGCATAGAGGCAAACGGGGCAGGCGGCCAGCAGGTCGCGGCCGCGCACCGTGATGAGGTCCGCCGCGCCCGGTCCCGCACCGATGAAGTGCACCGTCATGCGTCACCTTCCGAATGTGCAATCGCGCAGGTCACGCCGTTACGGGCGATGCGTGGGCCAAGCAGCGCGCCGCCTTCGCCTGCCGCTGCAAGGGCTGCCGCCTCCGACAGCGAGTCCGCTCCCGTCGCTTCCAGTGACTTCCGCGAATGTGTGAGGCAGCGCGCAGAAACTGCGCTGAGCGCATCGTTTTCCACAATGACGAGCGGCAGTTTCAGCATGTCGGCCGCCGCCGCGATGCCCGCCTCGCCGCGCTTGATTTGGCCGGTCGCCAGCCGGTCCAGCATGGAGGGCGTCAGGCCATGCGCGGCCAGCGCGCGGCCGATGGCCTCGAAAACGGCAGCGCCGCTGCTGCCCTTCCGGCATCCGATGCCCGCGACCATCATGGCTTGGTCCATATCCATTGGGTGACGGGCATTGCGGGTCGCCAACCCTGCATCGTGCCGACCGGCTGCACGCGGTCTATCGCGATGCGGATCAGCGCGCCGCCCAACCGCCGCTGGAGATCGAGAAGGACGGCTTCCATTTCAAGCGTTACCGCATTGGCAACGAGCCTTCCGCTGGGCCTCAAAGCGGCAATGCAGGCCTCCATCGTGCCGTCGTCGGAACCGCCGCCGCCGACGAATATCGCGTCCGGCGGCTCCAGCCCGGTAAGCGCGCCCGGCGCGCGGCCTTCGATCAGTTTCAGCCCCGGCACGCCGCACTGTCGCGCATTGGTGCGGATGCGCGCGGCGCGGGTCGCGTCCGCCTCGATGGCGATTGCCCGCATGGACGGATCGGCAAGCATCCATTCGATGCCGATGGAGCCGGAGCCCGCGCCCACA
Organism: Rhizobiaceae bacterium; assembly: GCA_023953835.1. Classification (NCBI taxonomy): domain Bacteria; kingdom Pseudomonadati; phylum Pseudomonadota; class Alphaproteobacteria; order Hyphomicrobiales; family Rhizobiaceae; species Rhizobiaceae bacterium. The sequence continues at coordinate 2,934,443 of JAMLJB010000001.1, forward strand.
TCCCACAATAATTCGCCGCGCCTCGGCGATAGCGAGGACAGCGTCACCGCGCGCACTTCGCGCTTTGTCAACTGGCCGTCCGTGTCGAACAGTGCATCCGGCAGTCCGCTGCACAAGGGAACGATCCGGGCTTGGGGTTCCGATTCAACTTCCACCGCCAGCACATTGAGCGGATTGATGTTTTTCAGGTCGAACGCATATGATTTTATGTGCCTTTTTCTTTCTTCGGCTCCGCCCAGCGCTTCCAGAATTGCAAGGCGCGACTGGCCGAACCCGAGCGAATTGAGCAGCGCGGCGATCTCGCCGGGCGCTGCGGCATCGGACGTGAGAGCGAGAATTTTCCTGTTCGGGTGAAGCAGGGGCCGGATCAGGTCGATGGCGCGCCCGTGCAGCGAAATGCATTCCACGTCTTGCAACGCCCAGCCCAGCCGCGAGGCGGCGAGGCCGAATGTCGGGGGTGCGGGCATGCAGCGCATTTCCTGCGGCGGGATGCTGCGCGCAAGCGTTGCGCCGACGCCGAACCAGAACGGGTCGCCGGATGCCAGCACGCAGGTCGGCTTGCCACGCAGCGCAAGCACGGGTTCAACGCTGAAAGGTGTCGGCCATTGCCGGGCTTCGCCTGTGATCGATGGCTGTGCCAGTTCGAGGTGGCGTGCGCCTCCAAAGACGATCTGCGCCTCCACGATTGCGCGCTTGGCCTCGTCGCCCAGACCGGCTATGCCGTCTTCGCCGATGCCCACAATTGTCAGCCATGCACGATCAGCGGACATGACGAGACCTGTTCTCATTCTTGGCGGCACCGCCGAGGCCCGCAGGCTCGCCGGTATTCTGGCCAGCCATCCCGAACTCGACGTCACGCTGTCGCTCGCCGGGCGAACGCTCAATCCGGCGGGGCAGGGCGTTCCGGTGCGGAGCGGCGGATTTGGCGGCGTGGAAGGGTTGGCCGCCTGGTTGCGCGATCACGATGTCGCGCTCGTCATCGACGCCACGCATCCATATGCGGCGCGCATGTCCGCCAATGCGGCGGAGACTGCGCGGCAGACCGGCATACCGCTTCTGGCCCTGCGCCGTCCCGCATGGCAGCCCGTGGCCGGCGACCGGTGGACCGAGGTAGGCGATGTCTCCGAAGCCGTCCGTGCGCTGGGTGACCAGCCGCGCCGCGTTTTTCTCGCGCTTGGCCGCAAAGAGCTTTTGCCGTTTGAGGCAGCGCCGCAGCATCATTACCTCATCCGCAGCGTCGATCCGGTGGAGCCGCCGCTCTTGGTACCGGACGCCGAATACATTCGGGCGCGGGGTCCCTTCGACCGGGCCGCCGAGCAGGACATGCTGGCGCGCCATCGCATCAATGCCATCGTGTGTAAGAACAGCGGCGGCGACGCCACCTACGGCAAGATCGAAGCTGCCCGCGACCTCGGCATCGAGGTGGTCATGCTTCGCCGTCCGCTCCTCCCGGATGTTCCGGGCGCAGTCGGCGTGGATCGTCTTGTGCGGCTGGCGCTGCATCATCTCGGCCTCGCCGAGCGAGGCGAATAGACCAGCGCCGGCTTGTCGGTGCGTTCCACGATGCGCGTCGCGGCAGACCCGATAATCACGCAGGTCGCCATGTCCGCGTCGTCCGCCTTGGCGTTGCAGAGCAGGTGAACGTCCATGCGCTCGTCGGGACGCCCTGCCGCGCGACCGAAAATCACCGGCGTCTCCGGCGGCAGCACCGCAGAAACGGCGTCGAAGGCGCGGCCAAGCTGCCATTGGCGCGACTTGCTGATCGGATTGTAGAGCGCGATCACGAAGCCCGCGCTCGCGGCGGCAATCAGGCGCGTCTCGATCATGTCCCACGGTTTGAGATTGTCGGACAGGTTGATCGCGCAGAAATCATGGCCGAGCGGCGCACCCATGCGCGCGGCCACCGCCAGCATCGCCGTCACGCCGGGGATGATCTCCAGATCGACCTCCCGCCAGCGCTCGTCGCTTTCCTCGATGGCCTCGCACACCGCCGCCGCCATGGCAAAGACGCCGGGGTCGCCGCCAGACACGATGGCGACCGTCGCGCCCGACTGCGCCTTGTCAAGTGCATCCCGCGCGCGGGCGAGTTCCTCCCTGTTGTCGGAAGCCACGGCGAACTGGTCGCTGCGCAGCCTGAGGCGGCTGATATAGGGCTTGTAGCCGTAGAAATAGGTCGAGGCCGAGATCGCCTGCATTGCCTGCGGCGTAATCTGCTCGTCCGGCCCGGGTCCAAGCCCGATCACATACAGCTTTCCACTCATGCGGCGGCTTCCGGCCTGTTGGGCCATCCCGGCACGAGCACGATCGCGAAATAGGGGGCCTCGTCGTCAGCCTTGTCGGCGAGGCGTTTGCTGGTCGTGTTGGCCATGGTCGCGCGCTCGACATAGATTGCGCCGTCCAGCTTGCACGTTGCGCTTAGCGCGCGACGTATCTTGGGAAGATTGCGACCCACTTTCATAATGACGGCAGCATCGGTGTCGGACAGGCGGCGCGTAAGTTCGGGTTCCTCCATCGTGCCGGGCAGCACGGTCAACACCTCGTCGCCCTGCACCAGCGGTATGCCCACCTGCGACCAACTGCCAGACATGGCGGTGATGCCCGCGATGACCTCGGTCGGGAAGCGATGAGCGAGGCGCACATGCAAATGCATGTACGAGCCGTAGAAAAGCGGATCGCCCTCCGAGAGCACGGCGACATCACGGCCCGCTCGCAGATGTTCCGCGATTGCTTCTGCCGATGCCTCGTAGAAGGCAAGGATCTGCGATTTGTAGTCGGCATGGCCCTTTTCGATTTCCGTCGTCACGGGATAGTGCAGCGGCAGTTCCGTCACGCCGTGGCGAACATATTGCTCGACGATGGCGCGTGCGTTGCCCCGGCTTCCCCGCTTGGCGAAGCAGGCCAGCACGTCGGCCTGCTCGATGGCGCGAACGGCTTTCACCGTCAAAAGGTCGGGATCGCCCGGCCCGGTCCCGACGCCGATGAGGCGACCTGTTTTCCGCGCGGACATCACAGCCCCGGCCTCGCCAGCGAATTGAGCGCCGCCGCCGTCATTGCGCTGCCGCCGAGGCGTCCGCGCACGATGGCGAAGGGTACGCCGTAGGGCTCGGCCGCAAGCGCTTCCTTCGATTCCGCCGCGCCCACAAACCCGACGGGCATTCCAAGGATCGCCGCCGGTTTTGGTGCGCCATCGCGCAGCTTTTCCAGAAGGTAGAACAGGGCGGTCGGCGCATTGCCGATGGCCACCACAGCACCTTTCATCTGCTCGCCCCAAAGCTCGATGGCCGCCGCCGAGCGTGTGTTGCCGATGCTGCGGGCAAGCTCTGCGGTGCGCGGGTCGCGCAAGGTGCAGATCACCTCGTTCCCGGCGGGCAGGCGGGCCTGCGTTACCCCTCGCGCCACCATCTCCGCGTCGCAGAATATCGGCGCGCCCGCCTTGAGCGCCTTCCGGGCGCTGGCAACGAAGCCGGGGGAGAACAGGAAGCTTGCCGCCGCCTCGACCTGACCGCATGCGTGGATCATGCGGATGGCGACATCCTGCTCCTCCGCGTCAAAACGCGACAGGTCCGCCTCGGCGCGGATGATGGCGAAGGAGCGCTCATAGATCGCGGTCCCGTCGCGGATATAGTCATAGTCGATCATCATGCTTCCGGCCGAAGAGTGCGCTCAATTCTTTCTCGTCCAACCGGCAGTGCAGCGCAGGTGTGCTGCGCGCGGTTCCGCCGTCGATAACACCGATGCCGTTTTCGTTGCCCACCAGCGTCACTGTCGCCGTGGCCGGATGCGCGCAGCCTTTCGGGCAACCGGACACATGCAGAGAGAAGGAACGGTCCTCAAAGAGCGCCGGAACGGCCTCGACAATCTGCCGGGCGGCCGCGCGGGTATCGAATGTGGCCGAGGCGCAAGCCGGAGCGCCCGGGCAGGCATGGATGCGCAAGAGCGGGCTTTCAGGATCAATCACGAAGCCGGTTTGTTCAGCAAACGCAAGCAGTTCCGCGCATGTATTCGGACAGAGAATCGCAATCAGTGTGCGCGGCGGCGCGGGGCGAAATTCCGTCACGCCGAAATGGTGCGCCTGCCTTGCAAAGTCTTCAAGCTGATCCGCCATGGCCGTGCCGAAGGGCAGGGCGAAGGCAACCGCCATTCGTCTTTCATGCAGGGCAATCGCGCCCAGAGGTGCTTGTCCGTCCGTGTCGCGTGGGATCATTTCGCCGACGATCCGCAGGTCGCGGGCGCGCGCCACAGAGCCGAGCAGCGCAAGTTCTTCCAGCATGGCCAGTGCTGTGGCGACGGCCTCCTCCGCATGGAAGGTCCCGACCAGACGCTGCGAGTTTCCCTCTGCCGCAGCCGTCACGCGCCACATATTTCCTTCGGCCTTCAATCGAATGTCGGCCTCCATCATGTCGAGGTTCCATGCGCCGCTGCCATCCACGACCACCGATACTTTCGGCGCGAGCCGCCCGCCAAGCCGACGCCGTGCAATCTCGGCGCGGATCATGTCGCGCAAGGGGCGCGGATCGGCAAGCTCCGCCGCATCTATCCCGGCAAGCGGACCTGCGACGACGCTCGGCCCCGTCAGCACGTCGATGCCGAGATCGTTGATGTCGCCGGCGAGCGCGCGAGCCGAGGCCTGTGACAATCCCCGAAGCTGAAGGCTGCCGCGCGAGGTCACTTCGACAATGCCGTTGCCGTGCCGCGTGGCGGATGCGGACAGGCCGATCAATTGAGCCGGTGTCAGCCCTTGCGAAACCGGATTGAGCCGCGCCAGCAGGCCGTCGCCGGTCTGCATGGGCGCGGCCAGCGCCGGGCAGGCGCCGCGCCGGTTGATCTTGGCCGCCGCGCCCATCACGCCGCCGCCTCCGCGATCAGCGCGGCCAGTTCGTCGTCGATGGCGTTGCGCAGCGGACGCCAGAGGCCGCGCCTGCGCGCATCCGCGAAGCGGCGGGCGATTGCGCGCGCGGCCTTCGGGTTCTCCCGCAGAAGGAAGGCGCGCACCGTCTCATTGCCGAGATAGGCGTCATGGACCGCGCCGATGAGATCGCCGGAGATCGCCTCGGTGGTCTCCGCGAAGGCGACCAGCCGGTCCACCGTTTCGGCGAACTCCGCCGCGCCGCGAGGCCCGTGGCGCATCTGGCCTTCGATGAAGCGCGGATTGGTTGCACGCGCCCGCACCACGCGGCCAACCGCCTGTGCGACGGAGCGCGGGCGCGGGCGGTTCGGGTCGGTGGTGTCCAGCACCACCACATCCGCGTTGCGGCCGAGCGCGGCCAGCGCAGCCGCGAAGCCGCCGATGAATGCTACGTCCGCCGAGCCTTCCAATATGTCGCGGCCCGGATCGTCGCCGCTGTGCACCAGCAGGTCCGCTTCGGCCAGTCGTTCGGCAAAGGCGTCCGGCGCTTCGACCGCCGCCCCTTCCGCGCCGCCGAAAGCGTGCGAGGTCGCGGCAAGGTAGGCTTGGCCCAGCTCGTCGCGATGCGCCCAGTCGCTTCGCGCCAGCCGGTCTTCGATCCCCGCGCCATAGGTGCCCGGAGCGGACCCGTAGACGCGCGCGGGCGTCTTGCCCGTCGCCCGCACCTTTTCGGCAAGCGGGTTTTCTTCTTCGGTTTCCTCGCGCGCGGCGACCGCCTGCGCGGCGGCGTCGAGCAGTGCGATCTGCGTCGGGAACATGTCGCGGAACAGGCCGGAGATGCGGAACGTCACATCGACGCGCGGTCGCCCGAGGATCGCAGGCGGCAGCACCTCGATGCCGGTCACGCGCCCCGTCGCGGCATCCCATTGCGGGCGGCAGCCCATCAGCGCCAGCCCCTGCGCGATCTCCTCTCCGCCGGTGCGCAGGGACGCGCTGCCCCACAGGTCGATGACGAGCGCGCGCGGCCACTCGCCATGGCTTTGCAGATAGTCGCGCAGCACCTCATCGGCGGCGGCCCTACCCAGATCGAACGCGGTCGGGGTCGGCATGGTGCGCGGGTCGGCGGTGTAAAGGTTGCGCCCCGTCGGAAACACGTCCGAGCGACCCCGCGCGGGCGCGCCGGATGGGCCAGCCGTGACATGTCTGCCGTCCAGCGCCTGAAGCAGCGCATGGCGCTCGTTCTGCGCGCTCTCGAGCCGCACGCCTTCGCAGTCCGGGCTTCGTCCATAGACGTGCAGCCCGTCCTTGATCGCGAAGTCCTTGAGGTCGCAGAGCCAGGCGTCGATGCGGCGCAGCGCCTCGTCTGGCGCGTCGGTGCGCGCCACGCCCGCATCGCCGGCAAGGCCGGTCTCGGTCGCGGTCTCGACAATGAGCTTTGCCAGCCGGTCGCGGCGACGGCGGTCGAGCCCGTCCGCCTGCGCATATTCGTCCACGAGACGTTGCAGCACCTGCTGCTTCGCGTCGAGTTCGGCGGCGGCGAGCGGCGGCGGAAGATGGCCGAGCGTTACCGCGCCGATGCGCCGCTTGGCCTGGGCCGCCTCGCCCGGATTGGAAACGATGAACGGATAGATGACGGGCAGGCCGCCCGTCACGATTTCCGGGAAGCAGTCGCGGCTCAGCGCCACCGTCTTGCCCGGCAGCCACTCCAGCGTTCCATGCGCGCCGACATGGACGATCACATGCACGCCAAGCACGCGTTGCATCCAGAATCCGAAGGCCACTAGTTCATGCTGCGGAGCAAGCGTCGGGTCGTGATAGTCCGCGCGCCGGTCTTCCGAGCGACCCCGGTCCGGCGCGAGAGCCACCGTGACATTGCCAAAGCTTGCAGCGCGAAACGCCATCCGCGCGGAGGGTGGCTTACCCCACGTCTCTGCCAGCTTCGCCTTGGCGGCGGGCGGAAGACCGGCGAGCGCCGTCGCATAGTCCCCCGCTTCCAGCGCATGGCCACCCCGATCCAGAAGGTCGAGCAGTGCACGCAGCGATTCCGGAATCGAGTCAATCGTGTAGCCCGCATCCTTCAAGTCGTGCAGCATGGCGAGCACGCTCGACGGCACGTCAAGCCCGACCGCATAGCCCGTGCGGCCTTCCGCCGCCGGATAGTCGGGAATGAGGATGATGAGCTTGCGCTGCGCGCGCTCCGTCTGCGCAAGTCGCATCGACTGCGCGATGCGCGACGCGACCTGCTCGATGCGGTCCGGTTCGGGCAGGTTGACCAGCCCGCGATAGCCCGCATTGGCATCCGGCTCAGCTTCGGCCTTGAACGAAATCGCGCCGGCCAATATCCGGCCATCCAGTTCGGGCAGGACGACATGCATGGCAAGGTCGGCTGGCGCCAGTCCGCGCTGGTTCTCCAGCCATGCCTCCCGGCGGGTGGTCGCGGTGATGACCTGGAACACGGGCACACCCGCGCGGTCGAACAAGGTCTGTTCACCCGGTTCCGCGCCCGCCGCAAAGGCCGTCGCGGTCACAATTGCTGCGGGCTTCAGTGCCGCCAGCGCCTTTTCGACAAATGCGAGCGCCGCGGGGTCTTTCAGCGAATTGACGAAAATCGGTTGGGTTGCAAAGCCTTTGCGCTCCAGCGCTTCGGCAAGCGCGTCGATTGGCGCGGCGTCCGCCGCCAGGAGCATGGAACGATAGAAGATGATCGGCACGACGGGCTTGCGCGCGTCGAATGCGGGCGCTGTTTCCGACAAGCCCGCGCCCGCATGATAAAACCCGGCCTTCGGAACGGCCACGGGAACGGCGTGCCCGGTTTCGCCGCGCGCCATCGCCCCGAGGTATTCCGCAAGCCTCGCCATGTTCTGCGGTCCGCCCTCGCGGAAGAAGCCGAGCAGGTGGTCGAGTTGGTCCCGCGAAACAGTGGAGCATTCGATCAGCCGCGCGTCCTCGTCGCGGCATTCGCCCGGCAGGAGCGCCAGCTTTATTCCCTGCCGCCGCGCGAGAGCGGCGAGCTGGTCGCAGCCGTAGCGCCACCAGTCATAACCGCCGAGGATACGCACCAGAACGACCTTCGCGTGGCGCGCCACGCTGTCGATCCACAGGTCCACGGACATCGGATGGCGCAGGTCGCGCAACGCCGCCAGCCGCAGCGAGGGCAGGGCGACGCCCTTCCATCCGGCGGCAATGCCCGCGAGGTCGGAATCGGTGAAGGACAAAGCCACCACATCGGCCGGCGTCTGTTTCAGATCGACCGGCTCTATCAGGTCCTCGAGCGAGGCCGATGTGGTGGCCAGAATGTGCATCAGCCTATCAGGATCTTCTCGATCGCGGCCCGGTCAAGCCCCTTGAGGCCGATCACCACGACGCTCGAACGCCGCGCCTCTCCGGGGTGCCACTGGCGGTCGTAATAGTGGTTGACGCGCGGCCCCACGGCCTGCACCAGAAGGCGCATGGGCTTGCCCGCCACCTCGACGAAACCTTTCAGGCGCAGCACATTTTCCTTTTCCGCCGCTTCTGCCGCCCGCGCGGCTAGCACCGCCGGGTCCGCCACCGCCGGAATGTCGATCACGAACGTATCGAAATCGTCATGCTCGTGGTCGAGTTCGTCGTCATGATGGGTCTTGCGGTTTTCGATGTCGTCCTCGACGCCCAGCCCCAATCCGAGCAGAACCGAGGGATCGACCTTGCCGTGGGAGGTCGGCACGATCTGCACCGCCCGTCCGCTGTGCTCGCCGATGATGGCGTTGGCGCGCGCCGCGCCATCGGCGTCGATCAGGTCGCTCTTGGACAGGATGATGAGGTCGGCGCAGGCGACCTGATCCTCGAACACTTCTTCCACCGGGTCCTCATGGTCCAGCGATTCGTCCGCCGAGCGCTGTGCGGCAAGCGCGTCGAGGTCGGAGGCGACCTGTCCGCCCGCGAGTGCGGCCCCGTCCACCACGGCCACCACGCCATCCACCGTCACGCGGCTTTTCACGCTCGGCCACTGGAATGCCTGCACCAGCGGTTTCGGCAGGGCGAGCCCCGATGTCTCGATCAGGATATGGTCCACCTTCGGCTGGCGCGACAGGATCTGGTCGAGCGCGGGCACGAAATCGTCGGCCACGGTGCAGCAGATGCAACCATTGGCAAGTTCCACGATGTTTTCCTCCGGGCAGGTGTCGATGCCGCAGCCCTTGAGTATGTCGCCGTCTATGCCGACATCGCCGAACTCGTTGACGATCACGGCAAGGCGCTTGCCCTTCGTGTTCTCGATCAGGTTGCGCACCAGCGTGGTTTTTCCCGCGCCGAGAAAGCCGGTGATGACGGTGCAGGGAATGCGGTCGAGTGCCTGGGTCATGCGATGTCCTTCAGGAAGCCGGAGGGAGGAATGCGCGCTACAAGGCCGCGCTTGAGGGAATCGGGACGCCCGCGCCATGGCAGCGTTCCGTCGGTGGTGTGGGCGAAAAGCTCGGCTCCGGCCACCAGATCGGGTCCGCTTTCGATGGTCAGGTAGCCGAACACATAGCTCCAGCAGCCGGCACGCAGCAGTGCGGCGCTGAGCCGCCGCTTGCAATTGCCGAGGCATTCGACCTGCCGCACACGTACCGCGCCGCAGGCCGCGCTCGCAGTTGCGCGCGCCAGCACTTCGCCCGCGCGCGGATGCGCGTCCGAACCTGATTCGTCACGACAGGACGCACACACGACGATCGTGACTGCGGCGTCCTCGCCTTCATCTGCGCAAAGAGGGTTGGCGTCCAAAAACCATGCTCCTTGCCCGGACACCCGCCGGGCGGTCGGAATTGTGTTGCGACGGCAGGTCTCCTGGCTCACGGCTTCTGCGCCTTGCCGCCTTCCCGGTCTCGACCAGTGGCTGTGGCTTCGGCTCGCCGTTTACAGTTGCGGGTACAGCTGCGGAATTGCGCAAACGCGCGCACCGCATTCCCTCTTGGCTCCTGCCTTTGCGGGCAGGTGACCGTCGCTGTGGATTTAGGCGCGACTGATATGGAGAGTCAACGCGCTCCTACGACGTCGACAGGTCTGCCAGCGCCGGACCCAGGTCGCCGGCAGGCGTGACTTCCATGCGTTCGAGGCCGAGCCAGCCCTGCATCGACCGCAATTGCTGCATCAGTGCCTCGGCAGTCTGCGGTGGCGCGCCGGGTTCGGCAAAGGCGGCCAGCACGCGCAACGTGCCATTCGGGCGGTCTGCGCGAAGATCGACCCGTGCGACGATTGCCTCGTTCAGCAGGAAGGGCAGGACGTAATAGCCGTAGCGGCGCTTTTCAGCCGGCGTGTAAATCTCGATCCGGTAGTGGAAATCGAACAGCTTCTCGGTTCGCGTACGCTCGAAAACGAGCGGATCGAAGGGCGCGAGCAGGGCCTGCGCCTCGACCTTGCGTGGAAAGCGCGCATCTTTCCAGACGTAGCCGGGCCGGTGCCAGCCTTCGATGCTGACGGGCAGCAGATCGCCTTCCTCCACCAGTTCCTCGATCCTGCCGTTAATGTCTGACGGGGACAGGCGGAAATAGTCGCGCAGGCATTGCGCCGTGCCTATCCCCAGCGCCCGCGCCGAAATGCGCAGCAATTGCCGGTGCGCCTCGGCGGTGTCAGGCACGGGCGCGTCGATCACGGCCCTTGGCAGTGCGCGCTCGGGCAGGTCGTAGAGCCGCTCGAAGCCGCGCCGCGAATGGGCGGTGATGCGCCCCGCCCAGAACAGCCATTCGAACGCGGCCTTGGCGTCGGACCAGCCCCACCAGCCGCCGCTGCCCTTGTGCCCCTCGATTTCCGAGGCCGCCACCGGCCCGCGCGCCTCTACCTCGGCGAATATCTCCTCGATGAAGGCGCTCTTTCCCTCGGCCCATCGCGCCAGTCCCGCATAGATTTCGCCTTTGTCGTTTTCGCGGGCGCGTTGCATGCGCCACTGCATCAGTGGCCAAAGCTCCAGCGGCAGCAGCGAGGCCTCATGCGCCCAATATTCGAACAGGAGACGCCTGCGCGGTGCTGTCGCCTCGTCGAGCAGCGACATGGGGTAGGGACCAAGTCGGGAAAAGGCGGGCATATAGTGTGCGCGCACCACCGCGCTTACAGAATCAATCTGGAGAAGGCCGATCCTTCCCAGCATCCTGTTCAGATGGCCGCGATTGATCGGCCCGGTCGGGCGCGGTTCGCAAAAGCCTTGCGCCGCGAGCATTGCGCGGCGGGCTTGGGAAAGGCTGATCTTTTCTTTTTTCATGCAATGTGCGCAGGCGGGAATCGCGAAACAGGCGGCCAGACTAGCAGATTGACGGGCAAGCCGCTGTCAGTAGAAAAAACATGAGTAAAAAGGTATAGAAATCAATAGCTAGCTCCGCGACATTTCTGCCCGATTTTGGACAAGCTTTGGCTTGCGTCGGGGTGGTGGCTGCGCTAACCCTCCCGCAACGCAGCATCGGTTTTTCAAACCGGTAAAGCGCGATTGCTGTTGCTCGGACATCTCGCAGGTGGTCTTGTCGCTTTAGCGGTCGCCAAGCGGAAAGTTGGACAATGAGCGCTCTTCTGAGTTCCTATCTGCCGATCATCATATTTCTGGCCGTGGCCATGGTGGTCGGCCTCGCTTTGATCGTCGCGCCCTTCCTTGTCGCCTATCGCAATCCGGACCCTGAAAAGCTGTCGGCCTACGAGTGCGGTTTCAACTCGTTCGACGATGCGCGCATGAAGTTCGACGTGCGATTCTATCTGGTGTCGATCCTGTTCATCATCTTCGACCTCGAAGTTGCCTTCCTGTTTCCCTGGGCGGTATCGTTCGGTTCCATCGGAATGCTCGGCTTCTGGTCCATGATGATTTTCCTGGCCGTGCTCACGATCGGCTTCGTCTACGAATGGAAGAAAGGTGCGCTGGAATGGGATTGAACGACAATTCCGGCACGCTCGTTGCGCCGAAGCCGAAAGGCATACTCGATCCGCGCACCGGCAAGCCTGTGGGTTCGGACGATGTATTCTTCGGCGAACTGAACAACGAGCTTTCCGACAAGGGCTTTCTCGTCACCTCTTCGGAAGCGCTGATTACCTGGGCGCGCACCGGCTCGCTGATGTGGATGACGTTCGGCCTTGCCTGCTGCGCGGTCGAGATGATGCATATTTCCATGCCGCGCTACGATGCGGAACGCTTCGGCATCGCACCGCGCGCCTCGCCGCGCCAGTCGGACGTGATGATCGTCGCGGGCACGCTGACCAACAAGATGGCGCCCGCGCTGCGCAAGGTCTACGACCAGATGCCGGAGCCGCGCTACGTCATCTCCATGGGGTCGTGCGCCAATGGCGGCGGCTATTACCACTATTCCTATTCGGTGGTGCGCGGTTGTGACCGCGTCGTGCCGGTTGACATCTATGTTCCGGGCTGCCCGCCGACGGCTGAGGCGTTGCTCTACGGCATTCTCCTTCTCCAGAAGAAGATCCGCCGCACCGGAACGATCGAGCGGTGAGGCGTCATGAGTGAAGCGCTGAACGACCTTTCTGCCTATATCGCCGAAAAGCTTCCGGGCAGGATCGAGGATTCGCTGGTCGCCTATGGCGAACTGACGATCACGGTTGATGCATCGAACATCGTGCCGGTGCTGGAGTTCCTGCGCCGCGACGTCCAGTGCGAGTTCGTGTCGATCATCGACATTTCAGGCGCGGATTATCCCTCGCGCCTGAAAAGGTTCGATGTCGTCTACCATCTGCTTTCGCCTCGCCAGAACCAGCGAATCCGGGTGAAGCTTCATACGGACGAGCAGACCCCGGTACCCTCCGTTACTGGCGTGTTCCCGGGGGCGGACTGGTATGAGCGCGAGGCTTACGACCTTTACGGCATCCTGTTTTCCGGCCATCCGGACCTGCGCCGCCTGCTGACCGATTACGGTTTCGAGGGGCATCCGCTGCGCAAGGATTTCCCGCTGACCGGCTTTGTCGAAGTGCGCTACGACGACGAGGCCAAGCGCGTCGTCTACGAGCCGGTCGAGTTGAAGCAGGAATTTCGCAATTTCGATTTCCTCTCGCCATGGGAGGGCACGGACTACGTGCTGCCCGGTGACGAAAAAGCCAAGACGAATTGAGGCGCCGCATGGCTGAAACCTCTGTCCGCAACTTCAACATCAATTTCGGCCCGCAGCATCCGGCGGCGCATGGCGTTCTGCGCCTTGTGCTGGAGCTGGACGGCGAGGTGGTGGATCGCGTCGATCCGCATATCGGCCTGCTGCATCGCGGCACGGAAAAGCTGATCGAAGCCAAGACCTATTTGCAGGCCGTGCCCTATTTCGACAGGCTCGACTATGTCGCACCGATGAATCAGGAGCACGCCTTCGCGCTCGCCGTCGAGCGGCTGCTCGACATCGAGGTGCCCCGGCGCGGGCAACTGATCCGGGTGCTCTATTCCGAGATCGGGCGCATCCTGTCCCATCTTCTCAACGTCACGACACAGGCCATGGATGTCGGCGCGCTGACGCCGCCGCTCTGGGGTTTCGAGGAACGCGAGAAGCTGATGGTATTCTACGAACGGGCCTGCGGCGCGCGCATGCATGCGGCCTATTTCCGGCCCGGCGGCGTGCATCAGGACCTGCCACAGAAGCTGGTCGAGGACATCGGCAAGTGGATCGATCCCTTCCTCAAGACGGTTGCAGACCTTGATGACCTGCTGACCGGCAACCGCATCTTCAAGCAGCGCAACGTCGATATCGGCGTCGTCTCGCTCGACGATGCGTGGGCATGGGGCTTTTCGGGTGTCATGGTGCGTGGCTCCGGCGCCGCATGGGATTTGCGCAAGAGCCAGCCCTATGAATGCTATCCGGAGATGGAGTTCGACATTCCGATCGGCAAGAACGGCGATTGCTATGACCGCTATCTGATCCGCATGGAAGAAATGCGCCAGTCGGCGCGCATCATGCGCCAGTGCGTGGACCGTCTGCTCGGCTCCGACGCGAGCGGCCCTGTGTCGAATCTCGACGGCAAGGTCGTGCCGCCGAAGCGCGACGCGATGAAGCGGTCGATGGAAGCGCTGATCCACCATTTCAAGCTCTATACCGAGGGCTATCACGTACCTGCGGGCGAGGTGTACGCCGCCGTCGAAGCGCCGAAGGGCGAGTTCGGCGTGTATCTGGTCTCGGACGGCACCAACAAGCCCTATCGTTGCAAGCTGCGCGCGCCCGGCTTCGCGCATTTGCAGGCCATGGATTTTCTCTGTCGCGGCCACATGCTGGCCGACGTCTCCGCCGTCCTCGGCTCCCTCGACATCGTGTTTGGTGAGGTTGACCGCTAAATGTCTGTTCGCCGTCTCGCAGAACCGGCCTTCCAGCCTCCGGCCTTCGCCTTCAACAAGGCGATGGCTGCGAAGGTCAAGACCTGGATCAAGAAGTACCCCAAAGGCCGCGAGCAATCGGCGGTCATTCCGCTGCTCATGCTGGCGCAGGAGCAGGAAGGCTGGGTTACGCGCGCGGCCATCGAGCATGTCGCGGACACGCTCGGCATGCCGTATATCCGCGTGCTCGAAGTCGCGACCTTCTACACGCAGTTCCAGTTGAAGCCGGTCGGCACACGCGCCCATGTGCAGGTGTGTGGCACGACCCCCTGCATGCTGCGCGGCGCGGAAGAGTTGAAAGAAGTCTGCCGCAAGAAAATCCATCACGACCAGTTCCACACAAATGACAGCGGCACGCTGTCATGGGAGGAAGTGGAATGTCTCGGTGCGTGCGTGAACGCGCCGATGGTGATGATCTTCAAGGACACATATGAAGACCTGACGCCGGAGCGGCTGGCTGAAATCATTGACGAGTTCGAGGCGGGCAAGGGCGGCGAGGTATCTGTCGGCCCGCAGGTTGACCGCTGGTTCTCCGCGCCCGCCACCGGTTTCACGTCGCTGACCGGGGAAAAGCCGAAGAAGAGTGCAAAGCCAAAAGCTGCCGCACCGGCAAAGGCCGCTGCTGCTCCAGTCGCCCCGTCCAACGCCGCAAAGCCGAAAACGGCGGCGGAAGAGACGAGCCCCGCGCTGAAATCGCCTTCAAAGGCAAAGGTGTCACCCGCAGTCGAGAAGGGGGCCAGCGTAAAGGCTCCGAAAGGCTCGGCGAAAGCGGCAAATCAGGCGGAGCCTGCCGTCGAGAAAGTTGCAAAACAGCGCAACTCTCCGAAATCGAAGTCCGGCCCGGCGGCGCCGTCCCGCAAGAAACCGGGTTGAGGGGTGAGCCATGCTTGCTGACAAAGACCGAATATTCACAAACATCTATGGGCGGTTCGACAAGTCGCTGGCGGGCGCGATGTCGCGTGGCTGCTGGGACGGCACGGCGGGCATCATCGCGAAGGGCCGCGAGTGGATCGTCAACGAGATGAAGGCGTCGGGCCTGCGCGGTCGCGGCGGCGCGGGTTTCCCCACGGGCCTGAAATGGTCGTTCATGCCGAAGGTCAGCGACGGTCGGCCTTCCTATCTGGTCGTCAACGCCGACGAATCCGAGCCGGGAACGTGCAAGGACCGCGAGATCCTGCGCCACGATCCGCACACGCTTGTCGAAGGCTGCCTGCTGGCCGGTTTCGCGATGGGCGCGGTCGCCGCCTACATTTATGTTCGCGGCGAGTTCATCCGCGAGCGCGAGGCGCTGCAGCGGGCAATCGACGAAGCCTATGATGCCAAGCTGATCGGCCGGAACAACAAGAACGGCTACGATTTCGAGATTTACGTCCATCACGGTGCGGGCGCTTATATCTGCGGCGAGGAAACCGCATTGCTGGAAAGTCTCGAAGGCAAGAAGGGCCAGCCGCGCCTCAAGCCACCTTTCCCGGCAAATATGGGTCTCTACGGCTGCCCGACGACCGTGAACAATGTGGAGTCAATCGCCGTTGCGCCGACCATCTTGCGGCGCGGCGCGGCGTGGTTCTCCTCCATCGGACGCCCGAACAATGTCGGCACCAAGCTGTTCATGCTGGTCGGCCATGTCAACACGCCCTGTGTGGTGGAAGAGGCGATGGGCATCACCTTCCGCGAACTGGTGGAGACGCATGGCGGCGGTATTCGGGGCGGCTGGGACAATCTGCTGGCCGTCATTCCCGGCGGCGCGTCGTGCCCCGTTGTGAAGGCTGAGGACATCATCGACTGCCCGATGGATTTCGATGGCTTGCGCGAGCGCAAATCCTCCTTCGGCACGGCAGCCGCAATCGTCATGGAGAAGTCCACCGACATCGTGAAGGCGATTGCGCGGCTGTCCTATTTCTTCAAGCATGAAAGCTGCGGCCAGTGCACGCCGTGCCGGGAAGGCACGGGCTGGATGTGGCGCGTCATGGAACGACTGGTGCGCGGCGAGGCGCAGAAGCGCGAGATCGACATGCTGCTGGACGTCACCAAGCAGGTCGAAGGGCACACGATCTGCGCGCTGGGCGATGCGGCGGCCTGGCCCATTCAGGGCCTGATCCGCAATTTCCGTCCGGAGATCGAGCGGCGCATCGATGAATTCACGCGCAACGCGCACAACGCCGCGCCCGTGCTGGAAGCGGCAGAGTAGGGAGTATCGGTCGAGGCGATGGGCGACACTCCGGACAAGGACGACCAGAAGCAGCAGGCGGACGCGATGGACGCCATTGCGCAGGCGACTGCTATCGGCTTCGCCGTCGCCAGCCGCACGATGGAGATGTGGTTTGGTGCGATGTCCGGCTTTGCGCGTGCTTCACGCGAAATGATGGAGCCGCAGATCGGGGAGAAATTGCGCGATGCGCTCAAGAGCGCCGCAGAGCCTTCTCCTGTGCGAGCGGAAGCGCCGGCGGCGGATGCCAAGGTCGTCGATTTGGCCTCGCGGAAACCCTCAGGGAAGGCCGCAACGCCGAAGGTTGAGCAGCCTCTGGTCGCGAAGCGCATGCCCGTCGCA
This sequence comes from Rhizobiaceae bacterium, assembly GCA_023953835.1. Taxonomy (NCBI): domain Bacteria; kingdom Pseudomonadati; phylum Pseudomonadota; class Alphaproteobacteria; order Hyphomicrobiales; family Rhizobiaceae; species Rhizobiaceae bacterium. The sequence continues at coordinate 2,951,126 of JAMLJB010000001.1, forward strand.
GGCGAGCCGCCGGCAGCGCCCGACGATCTGAAGCGCATCGCGGGCATCGGGCCGAAACTTGAGCAGGTCCTGAACGGGTTCGGCATCTGGACCTATGCGCGGATCGCCGGACTGGAACCGGAGGAGATCGCATGGCTGGACGATGCGCTCGGCCTCAATGGCCGCATCGGCAATGATGGATGGCTGGCCCAGGCCGCAGAGCTTGGCCGGGCCGGAATACAGAATAGAGACAAGGCGGCGGGGTAATCCCACCGCTATGGGTGCGGCTCGCCGCAAGGGTTTGTGACGAATGGCTAAGATCAAGGTCGACGGCAAAGAGATCGAGGTCCCGGACCACTACACGCTGCTGCAGGCGGCGGAGGAGGCAGGGGCCGAGGTGCCGCGTTTCTGCTTCCACGAGCGCCTGTCGATCGCGGGCAACTGCCGCATGTGCCTTGTCGAGGTGAAGGGCGGTCCGCCGAAGCCGGCGGCTTCCTGCGCCATGGGTGTGCGCGACCTTAGGCCCGGCCCGAATGGCGAGGCGCCGGAAATCTTCACGAACACGCCGATGGTGAAGAAGGCCCGGGAAGGGGTGATGGAATTCCTGCTCATCAACCACCCGCTGGATTGCCCGATCTGCGACCAGGGCGGCGAATGCGACCTGCAGGATCAGGCCATGGCCTTCGGCGTCGATGCCTCGCGCTACAAGGAAAACAAGCGCGCGGTCGAGGACAAATATATCGGCCCGCTGGTCAAGACCGTTATGACGCGGTGCATCCACTGCACGCGGTGCGTCCGCTTCACCACCGAGGTGGCGGGCATTTCCGAGCTTGGGCTGATCGGGCGCGGCGAGGATGCTGAAATCACGACCTATCTCGAACGGGCGATGACTTCCGAATTGCAGGGCAATGTCATCGACCTTTGTCCCGTCGGCGCGCTGACCTCGCGTCCGTTCGCGTTCCATGCGCGTCCGTGGGAACTCACCAAGACCGAATCCATCGACGTGATGGATGCCGTCGGCTCGGCGATCCGCGTGGACACGCGCGGCCGCGAGGTGATGCGCATCATGCCGCGCGTCAACGACCAGGTGAACGAGGAGTGGATTTCCGACAAGTCCCGCTTCATCTGGGATGGTTTGCGCACGCAGCGGCTGGACCGACCCTATGTCCGCCGCAACGGAAAGCTTGCAGCCGCCACCTGGCCTGAAGCCTTTGCGGCCATCAAGGAAGCCGTGGACCGCACAGCGCCTGAAAAAATCGGCGCGGTCGCGGGCGATCTGGCGAGCGTCGAGGAAATGTTCGCGCTCAAGCAACTGATGGGGTCGCTCGGCTCGGGCAACATCGATTGCCGTCAGGACGGCACAGTGCTGCACCCGTCATACGGTCGTGCGAGTTACCTTTTCAACCCGACCATCGAGGGCATCGAGAAGGCTGACGCCATTCTCATCATCGGGTCCAATCCGCGCTTCGAGGCTTCGGTGCTGAATGCCCGCATTCGCAAGCGCTGGCGGCTGGACGTACCGGTCGCGGTGATCGGCGACATCGGTGACCTGCGCTACACCTATGAACAGCTTGGCGCCGGAGCGGATACGCTCAAGGAACTTGCCGGCGGCGCAGGCAAATTCTTCAGTGTGCTGAAAAAGGCGAAGCATCCGCTCATCATCGTCGGGCAGGGCGCGGTTTCGCGTACCGACGGCGCGGCGGTGCTCGGGCAGGCGGCAAAGCTGGCGCAGGCGGTCGGCGCGGTCACACTGGAATGGAACGGGCTTGCCGTGCTGCACACGGCGGCCTCGCGCGTCGGCGGGCTGGACATCGGTTTCGTGCCGCAGGATGCGCGCGCAACGGTCGCGCAGGTGATCGACGGCAGCGACCTTCTCTTCCTGCTCGGTGCCGACGAATTCGATATGAAGCGCACCGCAAATGCCTTTGTCGTCTATATCGGGACGCATGGCGATGCGGGCGCGCATAGCGCAGACGTCATCCTGCCGGGCTCCACCTATACGGAAAAATCGGGAACCTTCGTGAACACGGAAGGCCGGGTCCAGTTGACCAGCCGCGCCGGTTTCGCGCCGGGGCAGGCGAAGGAGGACTGGGCCGTCCTGCGCGCGCTGTCGGATGTGCTGGGCCATCGCTTGCCGTTCGATTCGCTGGCGCAGCTTCGCGCCGCACTGCGCGCAGAATATCCGCATCTCGGAGAAGTCGACCGGATCGCGCACGGTTCGCCGGAAGATGTCGCGCGGCTGGCGAAGCTCGGCGGCGCGCTGCGCAAGCCGCCCTTTGTTTCGCCCGTCGGCGACTTTTACCTCACCAATCCGATTGCCCGCGCCTCCGCCGTGATGGCGGAATGCTCCGCGCTGGCCCGGAACGGCTTCAAGCAGGCGGCGGAGTAGGCGCTTCATGGATACCTTCTTCACCTTCTACGTGCTGCCTGCGCTGCTCATCCTGCTGAAATCGGTCGTGCTGATCGTCGTGCTGCTGATCTTCGTGGCGTATATCCTCTACGCCGACCGCAAGATCTGGGCCGCCGTCCAGCTTCGCCGTGGGCCTAACGTGGTCGGACCGTGGGGCCTCCTGCAGGCTTTTGCCGACCTGCTGAAATTCGTGTTCAAGGAGCCGGTCATCCCGTCCGGCGCGAATAAAGGCGTTTTCCTGCTTGCGCCGCTGGTTTCCGCGATCCTGGCCATTGCGGCGTGGGCGGTCATCCCGGTGAATGAGGGCTGGGCGATCGCCAACGTCAATGTGGGCATCCTCTATGTTTTCGCGATCTCGTCGCTTGAGGTCTATGGCGTCATCATGGGGGGCTGGGCCTCGAACTCGAAATATCCTTTCCTCGGTGCGCTGCGGTCCGCCGCGCAAATGGTGTCCTACGAGGTCTCGATCGGGTTCGTCATCGTCACCGTGCTGCTTTGCGTCGGCTCGCTGAACCTGACGGACATCGTGCTGTCGCAACGCGACGGCCTGGGCACGCATCTCGGCCTGCCCAACACGCTGCTCGACTGGCACTGGCTCGGGCTCTTCCCGATGTTCATCGTGTTTTTCATTTCGGCATTGGCCGAAACCAACCGTCCGCCGTTCGATCTGGTCGAAGCGGAGTCGGAACTCGTGGCGGGTCATATGATCGAATATTCGTCCACGCCGTTCCTGCTGTTCTTTCTCGGCGAATATGTCGCGATCGTCCTGATGTGCGCGCTGACCACGATCCTTTTCCTGGGCGGATGGCTGCCGCCCTTCGATTTCGCGCCCTTCACCTGGGTGCCGGGCGTCGTCTGGTTCATCCTGAAGGTCTGCATGGTGTTCTTCATGTTCGCCATGGTGAAGGCCTTCGTGCCGCGCTACCGCTATGATCAGTTGATGCGCCTCGGCTGGAAGGTGTTCCTGCCGATTTCGCTGGCGATGGTCGTCATCACCGCCGCCTTCCTCAAACTGACGGGGCTTGCCTGATGTCTGCTCTTGCACAAGCTGCCAAGTCGCTGCTTCTCAAGGAATTCGTTGGCGCGTTCTTCCTTTCCATGCGCCAGTTCTTCGCGCCCAAGGCGACGCTGAACTATCCGCATGAAAAGGGTCCGGTCAGCCCGCGTTTTCGCGGTGAGCATGCTCTGCGCCGCTATCCCAACGGCGAGGAACGCTGCATCGCCTGCAAGCTCTGCGAGGCGATCTGTCCGGCGCAGGCCATCACCATCGAGGCCGGGCCGCGCCGCAACGACGGCACGCGCCGCACCGTCCGCTACGACATTGATATGGTGAAGTGCATTTATTGCGGCTTCTGCCAGGAGGCCTGCCCGGTGGACGCGATTGTCGAGGGACCGAATTTCGAGTTCGCGACCGAAACCCGGGAAGAACTTTACTACGACAAGGACAAGCTGCTTTCGAACGGCGACCGCTGGGAGCGCGAGATCGCGCGCAACATAGCGATGGATGCGCCGTACCGATGATGTGAAGCAAGGCGCTGGCTCTTTCCTTTCCCGTTTTTCGCGGGGCGAGGCGGAGCGAGGGGCAGCGTCAACAAGAATATGGACGGATACATTCGGCCCGTCTAAGGAACCACGCGATTTTGCAGGCCCGCCGGGCGGCGAAATCTGGATGGAAAGGGGCGGCGCTCCTTTCCGCGAGACTATGCAAACCGGGGGAACCCCATGTTGAACGGATTAGAGGCGATCTTTTTCTATCTTTTCGCCTTCATCGCGGTGGCGTCGGCCTTCATGGTCATTTCGGCGCGCAACCCCGTGCATTCTGTGCTGTTCCTCATCCTGACCTTCTTTAACGCGGCAGCGCTTTTCCTTCTGACCGGCGCGGAATTTCTCGCGATGATCCTGCTCGTCGTCTATGTCGGCGCGGTCGCCGTGCTTTTCCTGTTCGTCGTCATGATGCTGGATGTGGATTTCGCGGAACTGAAGCAGGGCGCTCTGCAATATGCTCCGGTCGGCGCGCTGGTCGGAATCATCCTTGCAGCCGAGCTGATCGTCGTCACCGGCGGCTATGCATTTGCGCCGAAGCTCGGCCAGAGCGTGGCCCTGCCGACGCCCGACATTGCGACGCGCAACAACACCGCCGCGCTCGGCGACATTCTTTACACGGACTATATTTTCTACTTTCAGGTTGCCGGCCTCGTGCTGCTGGTCGCCATGATCGGCGCGATCGTGCTGACGCTGCGCCACAAGCAAGGCGTCAAGCGCCAGTCGATCCCGCAGCAGGTCGCGCGCACGCCGGAAACGGCGATTGAAATCAAGAAGGTCGAAACGGGCAAGGGCATCTGATCATGCAGGTCGGCATCTCTCATTTTCTGGCCGTTTCGGCGATCCTGTTTACGCTCGGCGTGTTCGGCATCTTCCTGAACCGGAAGAACGTCATCGTCATCCTGATGTCGGTCGAACTGATCCTGCTCGCGGTCAACATCAACTTCGTCGCGTTTTCGGCTGCGCTGGGGGATCTGGTGGGCCAGGTCTTCGCGCTGTTCGTGCTGACGGTCGCCGCTGCGGAAGCTGCGATCGGGCTTGCAATTCTGGTCGTTTTCTTCCGCAACCGCGGTTCCATCGCGGTGGAAGACGTCAACATGATGAAAGGTTGAGAAGCGCGCCATGGATCAGATGTATCTGGCTATCGTCTTTCTGCCGCTTCTCGGCTTCCTGATTGTCGGCCTGTTCGGCAATTCACTGGGCGCCAAGGCGTCGGAATACATCACTTCCGGGTTTCTGGTGGTTTGCGCGCTGCTCTCGTGGGTGGCCTTCTTCCAGGTTGCGCTGGGTGACACCGAGGCATTCACCGTGCCGGTGCTGCGCTTCATCGAATCCGGCGCGCTTCAAGCTGACTGGGCCTTGCGCATCGACACGCTGACGGTGGTCATGCTGGTCGTGGTCAATACGGTCTCGTCGCTGGTGCACATCTATTCCATCGGCTACATGCACCACGATCCGCACAGGCCGCGCTTCTTCGCCTATCTGTCGCTGTTCACCTTCGCCATGCTGATGCTGGTGACCTCCAATAATCTGGTGCAGATGTTCTTCGGCTGGGAAGGCGTCGGTCTCGCTTCCTATCTGCTGATCGGCTTCTGGTACCAGAAGCCCTCGGCCAATGCCGCGGCGATCAAGGCATTCGTTGTCAACCGCGTCGGCGATTTCGGCTTTGCGCTCGGCATTTTCGGCGTGTTCGTACTGTTCGGCACGATCAATTTCGACACGATCTTCGCCAATGCCGCGACCTACCTGCCGGTGGCCGCCGAACATGGCGCGGAAGCTGCCGCCCAAGGGGCAGATGCTGCCGTCGCGCATGGCGAAACAGTGCTGACCTTCCTTGGATACCACCTCGACAAGGCAGCGGCGATGACGGTCGTTTGCCTGCTGCTGTTCATGGGCGCGATGGGTAAGTCGGCGCAGGTGCCACTGCACACCTGGCTGCCGGATGCGATGGAAGGCCCGACCCCGGTCTCTGCACTCATCCATGCCGCAACGATGGTCACGGCGGGCGTGTTCATGCTGGCGCGCCTGTCGCCGCTGTTCGAGCTGTCGCACAGCGCGTTGACAGTGGTCACCTTCATCGGCGCGTTCACGGCCTTCTTCGCCGCGACCGTCGGGCTGGTGCAGAACGACATCAAGCGCGTCATCGCCTATTCGACCTGTTCGCAGCTCGGCTACATGTTCGTCGCGCTCGGCGTCGGCGCATATGGCGCAGCAATCTTCCATCTGTTCACCCACGCCTTCTTCAAGGCGCTGCTGTTCCTCGGCTCGGGCTCGGTCATCCACGCGATGTCGGACGAGCAGGACATGCGCAAGATGGGTGGCATCCGCAAACTGATCCCGACCACCTACTGGATGATGGTCATCGGCACGCTGGCGCTCACAGGAGTAGGCATTCCGGCCACGATCATCGGCACCGCCGGTTTCTTCTCCAAAGACGCCATCATCGAGAGCGCCTTCGTCGGCCACAATGCGGTAGCCGGTCTCGCCTTCGCGCTGCTGGTCGTGGCGGCCTGCTTCACGAGCTTCTATTCTTGGCGGCTGATCTTCATGACCTTCCACGGCAAGCCGCGCGCCAGCCATGAAGTGATGCACCACGTGCATGAATCCCCTCCCGTGATGCTGGTGCCGCTGTTTATTCTGGCCGTGGGCGCGATCTTCGCGGGCGTGCTGTTCCACGATTATTTCATCGGCGAAGCCTATGCCGAGTTCTGGAAGCAGGCGCTGTTCACGCTGGAAAGCAACCACATCCTCCACGACATGCACAATGTGCCGGTCTGGGTGAAGCTGTCGCCGTTCGTGGCGATGCTGCTCGGCCTGCTGGTGTCGTGGCACTTCTATATCCGCGACCCGCAGGCGCCGGTCCAGTTGGCCGCGCGCCATCACGGGCTTTACCAGTTCCTGCTCAACAAGTGGTATTTCGACGAATTGTACGACTTCCTGTTCGTCCGGACCGCGAAACGGCTCGGCTACTTCCTGTGGAAGAAGGGCGACGGCGTGGTCATTGACGGGCTTGGACCGGACGGCATCTCGGCGCGCGTCGTCGATGTCACCGACCGGGTCGTCAAGCTGCAGACCGGATATCTCTACCATTATGCGTTTGCCATGCTGATCGGTGTCGCCGCGCTCGCCACCTGGATGATGCTCGGGGGTTCATTCTGATGATCGACTGGCCGATTCTATCCACGGTCACCTTCCTGCCGCTGCTTGGCGCGCTGCTCATCCTGTTCATCGCGGATGAGGGTGAGAACGCGCGGCGAAACATCCGCGCCGTCGCGCTGTTCACGACCGTTTTCACCTTCGTCGTTTCCTTGTGGATCTGGGGCGGGTTCGACAATTCGATGCCCGGTTTTCAGTTCGTCGAAAAGGTCGGCTGGCTCGGTTCGAGCGTGTCGTACCATATGGGCGTCGACGGCATTTCGATGCTCTTCGTCATCCTGACGACCTTCCTGATGCCGCTTTGCATCCTCGCCTCATGGGAGTCGGTGGACAAGCGGGTCAAGGAGTACATGATCGCCTTCCTGCTTCTGGAAACATTGATGATCGGCGTGTTCTGCGCGCTGGACATCGTGCTCTTCTACGTGTTCTTCGAGGCCGGGCTGATCCCGATGTTCATCATCATCGGCGTCTGGGGCGGCAAGCGGCGCGTCTATGCGTCGTTCAAGTTTTTCCTCTACACGCTGCTCGGCTCGGTGCTGATGCTGCTCGCCGTCATGGCGATGTACTGGCAGGCGGGCACGACCGACATCCCAACGCTGCTGACGCATGATTTCCCGGCCAATATGCAGACATGGCTATGGCTGGCCTTCTTCGCGTCCTTCGCGGTGAAGATGCCGATGTGGCCGGTGCACACCTGGCTGCCGGACGCCCACGTCGAGGCCCCGACGGCAGGTTCGGTCATTCTGGCGGGCATCCTGTTGAAGATGGGCGGCTACGGCTTCCTGCGCTTCTCGCTGCCGATGTTCCCGCTGGCCTCGGAATATTTCGCGCCTTTCGTGTTCACGCTTTCGGTCGTCGCCATCATCTACACCTCGCTGGTCGCGCTGATGCAGGAGGACATGAAGAAGCTGATCGCCTATTCCTCCGTCGCCCATATGGGCTACGTGACCATGGGCATCTTCGCCATGAACCAGGAAGGCGTGCAGGGCGCGATCTTCCAGATGCTCAGCCACGGCCTCGTGTCCGGCGCGCTGTTCCTCTGCGTGGGCGTGGTTTACGACCGCATGCACACGCGTGAGATCGCCGCCTATGGTGGCCTCGTCAACAACATGCCGAAATATGCCGTCGTGTTCCTCATCTTCACCATGGCGAATGTCGGCCTGCCGGGCACCAGCGGTTTCATCGGCGAGTTCCTGACCCTCCTCGGCGTGTTCAAGGTGAACACCTGGGTCGCTCTGTTCGCGACGACCGGCGTCATCCTGTCGGCGGCCTATGCGCTGTGGCTCTACCGCCGCGTGATGATGGGCGCGCTGACCAAGGACAGCCTCAAGGGCCTGCTCGACCTGTCGTTGCGCGAAAAGGTGGTGATCTACCCGCTCGTCATCCTGACGATCTTCTACGGCGTCTATCCGGCGCCGATATTCGACGCCACCTCGGCGTCCGTGAAGAACCTCGTCGATCAGGTTTCGATCTCAATTCAGGCGGCGCCGCAGGCAGCCGCCGCGCCGGCTGCGGAAGCGCCGGTGGAAGCGCATTGACAGGATAGGGCAAGATGACCCCAGACCTTTCCCTCAGCCTCTCGCTCGCCACGCCGGAAATCATCATCGCCGTCGGCGCGCTGGCGCTGCTGATGATCGGCGCTTTCTCCGGCGAGCGCGCCAACACCACGGTGACGGGTCTTGCGGTCGCGATCCTCGCGGGCGCGGGCGCATGGATGTTGCTGTTCACGGGCGACGGCCTCGCTTTCGGCGGCGCATTCCTCGCGGACCCGTTCGCGCGTTTCATGAAGGTGCTGACGCTGATCGGTTCGATTGTCACGCTCATCATGTCGGTGGGTTTCGCCAAGGCCGAGAAATTCGACAAGTTCGAATATCCCGTGCTCATCATGCTTTCGACGCTCGGCATGATGCTGATGGTGTCGGCCAACAACATGATCGCGCTTTATCTCGGGCTGGAACTGCAATCGCTGGCCCTCTACGTCGTGGCGGCGATCAATCGAGACAGCGTGCGCTCCACCGAAGCGGGCCTGAAATATTTCGTGCTGGGTGCGCTCTCGTCCGGCATGCTGCTCTACGGCATCAGCCTCGTCTACGGCTATACCGGCCATACCGGCTTTGCGGAAATAACCGCCGCGCTGGATGGCGGCGAGCGCCAGCTTGGCCTTGTGTTCGGCCTCGTCTTCGTGCTGGCCGGCATCGCCTTCAAGATTTCGGCGGTTCCCTTCCACATGTGGACACCGGATGTCTATGAGGGTGCACCGACCCCGGTAACCGCCTTCTTCGCGGCGGCTCCGAAAATGGCGGCAATGGCGCTGCTGGTGCGCGTCACGGTCGGGGCCTTCGCTCCGGTCGCGCATGACTGGCAGCAGATACTGGTGTTCGTCTCCATCGCCTCAATGGTGCTGGGCGCGTTCGCGGCCATCGGCCAGAAGAACATCAAGCGGCTGATGGCCTATTCCTCAATCGGGCACATGGGCTATGCGCTGGTCGGCCTCGCGGCGGCAAACGAGGCGGGCGTGCGCGGCGTCATCATCTACATGACGATCTACCTCGCCATGACCCTCGGCACCTTTGCCTTTATCCTTGCCATGCGGCGGCGCGATGGAAATGTGGAGCAGATCAGCGACCTTGCCGGCCTGTCCAGCACCAATCCGGCGATGGCCACCATACTGACCATCCTGATGTTCTCGCTGGCGGGCATTCCGCCGCTCGCGGGCTTCTGGGGGAAGTGGTACGTCTTCCTCGCTGCCATCGACGCGAAGCTCTACACGCTGGCAGTCATCGGTGTTCTCGCCTCGGTGGTGGGCGCGTATTACTATCTGCGCATCATCAAGATCATGTGGTTCGACGAGCCGGTGGGCGGATTCCAGCCTATGGCGGGTGAGCTTCGGCTTGTGCTCGGTCTGTCGGGTGCATTCGTCCTGCTCTACATGCTTTTCATGGGGCCGCTTGAGGCAGTCGCGCAAACGGCGGCCAAGACCTTCTTTTGACCGGTTTCGCGCTTTCACCGACCGCCGAACTGGCGGGCTTCAGGCTTGAGGCATTTCACAGCGTCGGCTCAACGAATGTGGTGGCGCTCGACCGTGCGCGTGCAGGCGATCGCGGCAATCTTTGGATCGCGGCGCTCAGGCAGGAGACCGGGCGTGGCAGGCGTGGGCGTGCATGGTCAACGCCCGAGGGCAATCTTGCAGCCACGCTGCTGGTCGTGCTGGACGGCGATTTCCAGCATGCGGCGACGCTGGGATTCGTGGCCGGTCTGTCTCTCGCGGATGCGCTGGACGCCGTTGCTCCGGGCAGCACCGTTCATATCGCACCCGACGGCGGGAGTGCGGGACGTAATCGTTTCGAGCTGAAATGGCCGAACGACGTGCTCGCGAACGGGGCCAAGATGGCTGGCATCCTGCTGGAGTCCTCCATGCTGGCCAGCAACCGGATGGCGGTTGCCGTCGGCATCGGCGTGAATGTCGTCGAGCATCCGCGCGACGTTCCATATCCGGCCACCTCGCTGTCCGCGCTGGGCGCGGCGTGCGATGCGCAGAGGCTGTTCCTCGCCCTTTCGGACGCCTGGGTCACGCATTTCGGCGACTGGCGCGGCGGGCAGGGGCTACGCGGCATTCGCGACCGCTGGCTTGATCGCGCGGCAGGATTGGGCGGCGAAGTCGCCGTGCGCATCGACGGCGAGGTGAAGCGCGGTATATTCGAAACGATCGATGAGGATTGCCGTTTCGTGATCCGCGAAGCGGGCGGAGAGCGGTTGACCATTTCGGCGGGCGACGTGCATTTCGGCGCGGTGGCGTCGGCAGGCGCTGCACAGATTTGACGGGGAATTCATATGGCGGACACCAACAATGCCGAGCTTGTATTCGTGCCGCTCGGCGGCATAGGCGAGATCGGCATGAACTTCGCGCTCTACGGCTTCGGCCCGGCACAGAACCGGGAATGGATCGTGGTCGATGTGGGCGTCACCTTTCCCGATGAGAAGCATCCCGGCGTGGACCTGATCCTGCCCGACATTCGCTTCATCGAGGAGCATGCCGAAAACCTGCGCGGCATCGTCATTACCCATGTCCACGAGGACCACTACGGCGCGCTGACCGACCTTTGGCCGCGCCTCAAGGCGCCCGTCTGGATGACACCGTTCGGCGCGGGCCTGCTGGAGGCGAAGCGGCTGTCGGAGCAGGGCGCCCCCGACATTCCGGTGCAGATCTATCGCGGCGGTGAGAAATTCATGGTCGGGCCGTTCCAGGTCGAGGCCGTGCCGGTTGCCCATTCCATTCCCGAACCCATGGCGCTGGCGATCACGACGCCCGCCGGAACCGTGGTGCACACGGGCGACTGGCGCATCGATTCCGCTCCGCAGATCGGCCCGAAAACGGACGAGGCGCGGCTGCGCGCCATCGGGGATGCGGGGGTGCTGGCGCTGATCTGCGATTCCACCAATGCCATGCGCGAGGGCGAATCGCCCTCTGAAAAGGCGGTCGGCGAGAGCCTTGAGAAGGTCATCTCCGAGAGTGCCGGGCGCGTCGCCATCACGACTTTCTCCTCCAATGTCGGGCGGGTGCGTTCGATAGCGGAGGCCGCCGCGCGAGCCGGTCGGAAGGTGCTGCTGCTCGGCCGCTCGCTCAAGCGCGTCGTCGGCGTCGCAACAGAACTCGGCTATATGGACGGTCTCGCGCCGTTTCTGGCCGAGGAGGACTATTCCTACATTCCTCGCAAGGAACTCGTGGTGATCTGCACTGGCAGCCAGGGCGAGCCGCAGGCAGCACTGGCGAAGCTGGCGCGGGAAGAGATGAAGGCGGTTCCGCTGACGCCGGGCGATACGGTCATCTTCTCCTCGCGGGGAATTCCGGGCAACGAGCGTCCGATTCTCGAAGTCAAGAACCGGCTGATCGACCTCGGCATGCGCATCATCGAGGATTCGGATGCGCTCGTGCACGTGTCCGGTCACCCGCGCCGGGGTGAGTTGCGCCAGATGTACGAATGGGTGCGCCCGAAGATCGGCGTGCCCGCCCATGGCGAGGCCGCGCATCTCGTGGCGCAGGGGTCGCTGATGGCGATGTCCGGCATTCCGCAGGTCGCGCAGGTGCGCGACGGCGATGTGCTCCGGCTGTGGCCCGGTGCGGCGGAGATCGTCGATCAGGTGCCATTCGGGCGGCTCTACAAGGACGGCATTCTGGTCGGTACCGACGAGGAAATGGGCGTGCGCGACCGCCGCAAGCTGTCCTTCGCCGGGCATGTCGTGGTCAATGTGGTGCTGGACGAACGGCATGACCTTGCCGGCGACCCGGACCTCGTGGCAATCGGCCTGCCTGCATCGGATGCCCGGGGCGAGGATTTTGAGGAATTGCTGCTGGATGCGGCAATTGGCGCTGTGGATTCCATCCCGCGTCAGCGCCGAAAAGACCTCGACGTCGTGCGGGAATCGGTGCGCCGCGCCGTTCGCAGCACGGCAAACCAGACGTGGGGCAAGAAGCCGCTGGTCACCGTGTTCGTGACACGGTAGCTGTCGCAAACAGGGAGCGCGCAATGCTGGGTCGTCTCAATCACGTCGCGATTGCCGTGCCGGACCTCGACGCCGCCACCGCGCTATATCGCGACACGCTCGGCGCGAAGGTAACCGCGCCGCAGTCGCTGCCGGAACATGGCGTCACTGTCGTTTTCATCGATACGGGAAACACCAAGATCGAGTTGCTGGAGCCGCTGGGTGAAAGCTCTCCAATCGCGGCTTTCCTCGAAAAGAATCCGGCGGGCGGCATGCACCACATCTGCTATGAGGTCGACGACATCCTCGCCGCCCGCGACCGCTTGAAAGCACAGGGCGCGCGGGTGCTCGGCGACGGGGAACCGAAAACCGGCGCGCATGGAAACCCCGTGCTGTTTCTCCACCCGAAGGATTTTCTCGGCACGCTGGTCGAATTGGAGCAGGCCGGATGAGCTGGTTTTCCGCCTTCGCGATCTACTTTGTCGTGTGGTGGCTGGTCCTGTTCGCCGTGCTGCCCTGGGGGCTCAAGACCCAGGACGAGGACGGCGAGGTAACGCTCGGCACAGTCGCAAGCGCGCCACGCGGGCCGCACGTGCTGCGCGCGATGCTTTGGGCCTCTGTCGTGGCGTTCATCGTCTGCGCCGGGTTTCTATATCTTACGCGCGGCCTTGGATACACGTTCGACGATATTCCTCGCCTCGTGCCCGATTTCGACAAGCCGAACTAAAACAGTTCCGGCGCTGGCGGGTGAGGGCTGCGAGAGTGCGGGGAGGGGGATATTAGAGCATCACGTTTGCTCTGAACTGCACAAAAAAAATGCAAGGCTGTAAGCCTTGCAATTTAACGCGTTCCGATCCGTATTCCGGCTTACCGGCGGCAGCGAGCGAGCGCGCCCAGATCACATCCTCCCAAGACTTTGACCGCGTAGAGAGGGCGAATTGTTTTTCGCCCATTCGATTATGGAGCGGCACAATAGACTAAGGCCGGGCGACCTGTCACGAAAAATGTTGCGTTGAAATGCACAGATTCTGTGCTGCGCTGCACAATTCTCTGCCATTCGGCAATGTGATGCGCCGAACCCGCTTTGCGGGCCTGCTTTTGGTTTCCATTCCGCCACGAAATGGCTATTAAGCCGGTTCAAATCCAAACTTCGCGCCGATTCATCACGGCCATCTTCACGGACATATGAATGCGTCTGTCACGCTATTTCCTGCCCATCCTGAAAGAAAATCCCCGCGAAGCCGAAATCGTCTCGCACAGGCTGATGCTGCGGGCCGGCATGATCCGCCAGCAGGGGCAGGGCAGCTTCACAATGCTGCCGCTGGGCAAGCGCGTGCTGGACAAGGTCTGCCGGATCATCCGGGAAGAGCAGGACCGCGCGGGCGCGCTTGAAATCCTGATGCCCACGATCCAGTCCGCCGAGCTGTGGCGCGAGAGCGGTCGCTATGATGACTACGGCAAGGAGATGCTGCGCATCAAGGACAGGCAGGAGCGCGAGCTTCTCTATGGTCCCACGAACGAGGAGATGGTGACGGAAATCTTCCGCGCCTATGTGAAATCCTACAAGGACCTGCCGCTGAACCTCTATCACATACAGTGGAAGTTTCGCGACGAGGTGCGGCCCCGCTTCGGCGTCATGCGCGGTCGCGAATTCCTGATGAAGGATGCCTATTCCTTCGACCTCAATTATGAGGGGGCAAAGGCGGCGTACAACCGCATGTTTGTCGCCTATCTGCGCACCTTCACGCGCATGGGCCTGAAGGCGATCCCGATGCGCGCCGATACCGGCCCGATCGGTGGTGACCTCAGCCACGAGTTCATCATCCTTGCGGAGACGGGCGAAAGCCAGGTCTTCTGCCATCGCGATTTTCTCGACCTGCCGGTGCCGGGCGAGGCGACCGATTTCGGCAATGACGTACAGATCGCGGACATCGTAAAGGAGTGGACCACGCCCTACGCGGCAACGGACGAAATGCATGACGAGGCCGCCTGGGAGAAGATTGCCGCTGCCGACCGGCTGTCGGCGCGCGGCATCGAGGTAGGCCACATTTTCCACTTCGGCGAGAAATATTCGAGGCCGATGGGCGCGAAGGTGCAAGGGCCGGACGGCAAGGAACACTATGTCTCCATGGGGTCCTACGGCATCGGCCCGACGCGGCTGATTGCCGCCATCATAGAGGCGAGCCATGACGAGGCCGGCATCATCTGGCCGGAAACGGTCGCTCCCTTCGACGTCGGGCTCATCAACATGAAGGCAGGCGACCACGATTGCGACCGCATTTGCGAGCAGCTCTACGATGCATTCCAGGCGGCGGGAAAGGACGTGCTCTACGACGACACGGACCAGCGCGCGGGCGGCAAGTTCGCGACCGCCGACCTGATCGGCCTGCCGTGGCAGGTCATCGTCGGCCCGCGCGGCGCAGCAGCCGGCGAGGTGGAGATCAAGAGCCGCCGCACGGGCGAGCGTGAGACCGTTTCGCTGGCAGTTGCGCTGGCTCGTTTTGGAGGAACCGAATGAGCACAGCCACCGCGCGCGGGGCCGGGCCTTTCTCCGCCTTCGAGCGGATGGTGGCGTGGCGCTACCTGCGCGCCAAGCGCAAGGAAGGCGTCACTTCCATGGTGGCGATCATATCCTTCGCCGGCATCATGCTCGGCGTTGCGGCGCTCATTGTCGTCATGGCGGTGATGAACGGTTTTCGCGCGGAGTTGCTGGACAAGCTGCTCGGCGCAAACGGCCATCTCATCATAGCGCCCGTAGACACGATGATGGACGACTATGCGGCGGTTGCCGACCGCGTCGGCAAGGTTCCCGGCGTGCGCCTCGCCATTCCACTGATCGAGGGGCAGGTGCTGGCGCAGGGCAACACGCCGTCCGGGAATGGCGCGCTGGTGCGTGGCATCCGGGGGTCCGACCTGACGCGCGTGGATCTCGTCGCTAAGAACATCAGGCAGGGTACGCTGGAGAATTTCGACGCCAGCGAGGGCGTCGCCATCGGCCAGCGGTTGGCGGATTCGCTCGGGCTGGTGCTCGGCGACACGATCACGCTGATCTCGCCGGACGGCGACGTCACGCCCATCGGCACCACGCCGCGCGTGAAAGGCTATCCGGTCGTCGCGATCTTCGAGGTCGGCATGTCCGAATATGATGCCTCGGTTGTCTACATGCCGCTGTCCGAGGCGCAATTGTTCTTCAACCTGGAGAACATCGCGCAGAGCATCGAGCTTTATCTGGATGCTCCCGATGCGGTGGATTCCATAAAGGGCCCCGTCGAGGAGGCCGCGCAACGGCCCGTCTACCTGACCGATTGGCGCCAGCGCAACCAGACCTTCTTTTCCGCCTTGCAGGTCGAGCGCAATGTCATGTTCATGATCCTGTCGCTGGTCGTACTCGTCGCCGCGCTCAACATCATTTCCGGGCTCATCATGCTGGTGAAGGACAAGGGCCGCGACATCGCAATCCTGCGCACAATGGGCGCGACGCGGGGCGCGGTGATGCGAATATTCCTGATGACGGGCGCCACCATCGGGCTGGCAGGCACGGCAGCGGGTGTGCTGCTCGGCTACATCATCTGCCTGAACGTGGAATCGATCCGGCAGTTCTTTTCGTGGCTGACGGGCACGATATTGTTCAACCCGGAGCTCTATTTCCTCAGCAAACTGCCCGCCAAGATGGACCCCGGCGAGGTGCTGTCCGTCGTGGCGATGGCAATGGTGTTGACCTTCTTTGCCTGCATCGTGCCGGCATGGCGCGCGGCCCGGCTCGATCCCGTAGAGGCATTGCGTTACGAATAATGGCCCAACCTACCATTGTCGAACTCAAGGGCGTCGAGCGTCACTACAGGCAGGGGGAGCGCAAGCTCGTCATCCTGTCCGGCGCGGATTTCGCGCTGCGTCGCGGCGAGATGGTCGCGCTGGTCGCGCCTTCGGGCACGGGCAAGTCGACGCTGCTCCACACTGCGGGCCTTCTGGAGCGCCCCGACGGCGGCGAGGTCTATGTCGGCGGCAAGCCCTGCGGCAGGCTGAGCGACGATGCCCGCACCGCGATCCGCCGCAACGAGATCGGCTTCGTCTATCAGTTCCACCATTTGCTGCCGGAATTTTCCGCGCTGGAAAACATCGTCGTGCCGCAGATGGTGAAGGGCCTGTCCCGCTCCGAAGCGGCAGCGCGCGCGGCCCAGTTGCTGGACTACATGCAGATCGGCAACCGCGCCAACCATCGGCCGGGAGAGCTGTCCGGCGGCGAGCAACAGCGGGTCGCCATCGCGCGCGCCGTCGCCAACGCGCCGCAAGTGCTGCTTGCGGATGAGCCGACCGGCAATCTCGACCCCAAAACCGCTCACTATGTGTTCGATGCGCTCGAAGCGCTGGTGCGCCAGTCGGGTCTTGCCGCGCTGATCGCCACCCACAATTTTGAACTTGCGGGCCGCATGGACCGCAGGGTTACGCTGGCCGAGGGCCGCATCGTCCCGCTTTAACGGCGGCGACATTTCATTATAAATTGCTTTATTAGTATTATATGCATAAAAACGGGAATGCGTCCCGCCGCCGGGATTCTACACCGAATTGACTTTTCCCCGGACAAGGCTTGATGAAGTTCGTTTTTCTGAACGGTACCAGCTATACGTTCGATCCGCGCACGCCTTTCAACCAGCCGCTTGGCGGTACGGAGTCGGCGGTCGCCTATCTGACCGCCGCACTTGTGCGCGCGGGCGCAGAGGTGACGTTGTTGAACAACAGCCCGGTCGAGCGCGAAGTGGATGGTGTGCGCATCGCGAACAACAATCCTATTGCGCACAAGTTTTTCACGGACTGTGATGTCTTCGTGGTGGTCGCCCGGTCGATCGGCCTCAACGTCCGCAGATTCCTCGGACCCGACACCCCCATCGTTCTATGGTCGCATCTGGACAGCGACCAGCCGAATGTCTTCGGCCTTGCGGAGGCAGCGGAACGCGATTCCTGGACCCGCTATGTCATGATCAGCAAATGGCAGGCCGAACGCTTCGTCAGGCAATATTCATTGCCTGAAGAGCGGATCGACATCATCGGCAACGGCGTGTCTCCGGCCTTTCTGGCCGAACCGCCGGCGCCCGCCTGGTTCGAAACCGGAGATTCGCCGACCCTTGCCTACACCAGCACGCCATACCGGGGACTGGACCTGCTGCTGCAATGCTTCCCGACAATCCGGGAAGCCGTGCCGGATGTCAGGCTGAGAATCCATTCATCGATGAAAATCTATGGGGTTCCCGCTCAAGGAGACGGCTTCGGATACCTGTACAAACTCGCGCAATCGCTTGATGGCGTGGACTATGTGGGACCCGTATCGCAGCAGAAGCTCGCCGAATCCTTGCGCGACGTTGCCGCGCTCGCCTATCCGAGCACATTCAAGGAAACGTCGTGCATCGCCGTCATGGAGGCCATGGCCAGCGGGGCGGAGGTTGTGACCACGCATCTGGGCGCGTTGCCGGAAACATTGAGCGGTTTCGGCAGGGTGCTCCCGTCGGGAAACTACGAGCATAAATTTGGCACAAACCCGGCGCTCGCAAACAGCTTCATCGGCCTGGTGGTCAGAATGCTGCGCGAGGCCCGAAGCAATCCCGCATCTGTCGCCGAGGAGCGTCGGCGGCGCATCGGCTTTGCCCGGCAGAACTACAACTGGGATGCGCGCGCCCAGCAATGGCTGGCGCTGGCAAACCGGCTGAAATCGGGGACAGAGGTCACGCCGAAGCTTCCATGAACCTGTGAATGACTACTATTGATTGTTTCCGCGAAACAATTACAACCATTTCATAAAATATAGCTCACCGCGGTGTTGTCATACTTTCGATATAATTGACATATTTTATTATGCATACTAACAATTAATCTAAGATCCGAGCTGGTCTTGCAGGTAACCGAACATGGATTCAGAATCTAGTGTTGCCACGTTCAACTTTGTTGATACGGACACTTACTTTTCTTTCGCTCTGGCCAACGTGAATGTGGGCCTGAACGCCGCCAAGATGGAGGCGTCCATCAATGCGGCGAATGTCGAATTCATGATTGCTGGAATTTCCTCTGAATTGAACTTCGTTGCGCAGACATTTGCCTACGCGATCGGCAAGGAATATTCGACATCCCACAAGACCGAAAAAACGAGCTGGAGAGGGCTGGACCTGATCAGTTTGGCAGCGGCTGAACACGCCGATCCCGCGCAGCAACAATTGATGCTGGTATCAACTCTTGACGCTCAAGCTGCGAGCGCCACTTTCGAGTCCTTCAAGAACAAAGTCGAAAACGTCAAGGCGCACAGGGTCTCATACGAAGAGGGCACGACCCTCGCGATTTCGAAGGGCACAACGTATGAATTGACGACCGGCGTTTCCCATATCTGGGACTATGGAAAGACCTTTCGATATTCAGACAGCTTCAGCTACGATGCGTTGACGTCCGGCATGAAAATCATGTTCGGCCAACAATATGTCATTGCACAAATGAATGGCACGCGATTGGCGCAGGCTTCAACGGACGACGCTGCCGGACATGCACTCGAGGACGACAGGAGGACCACATATGAAAGGCTCTTCGTGGAATCGGAGGTCAAGTTCGGCATTTCAGAAGATGGCATATTCCTCCAGGCTGGCGACTATCGACTGGCCGTCACCAAGACGGGAATTACGGCCAGCCTGAGCACCGGAGGGAACGGCGGCAATTCGATGGCTGAGAAAGCGAGCATCCAGCTTTCCGAGCATGGCGCATTGATTTCCGTACAGGGCAAAGAAGTCGAGGTGTCCGAACTGGGCGTGGTGGTCGATGGGGAACTCCAGGTTGCGGGAAACGTGTCGGCGAGCGGCAGAATCGCAAGCCCGAACGTGGTCGCGGGGGGAGTGTCTCTCTTGGCGCATGTCCATCCTGCGATCGGATCTCCGCCCACGCCGGGGGCACCAATACCACCCTTGGCAATATCGACAGTTTTCTCGAACGTAACGTCTTCACTAAGAAGTAAACATCTCTTATTACTTAATAAAGTTTTCAGCAAGAAAGTGACATCCAAATCGTTTTGACATATTATATACATAAATATACTTTAATAAGCCGAGTTTTGTTACAAATCTATGTCCGGGCCTCTGAGCACATTTTTCAGCGAGATCGAGTTTCAGGTTTCGACGGGCCTGATCGTTCGAGCAATTGTCGCTGTGCGTTCCAGGGCCTCGATGGCGGAAGCGCTGATCGCGCGATATGCGGAAAAGCACGGACTGGCAATTCTCCAACCCATCGAGGTGCAGGATGTGGTGCATCTCATGCGGGCGTCGCAAGTCACGCCTCTTCATTCGCACCTCATAGGCAAGGTCGGTGCGGATGGGGCGGTCGCCTCGCTGGTATTGGGAAGCGCGAATGCGCGCGAATGCGCGCTGATTGCGTCGAAGTTCGATCCGGCCCTGCCGGTGCTGGTCGTGTTCAACGTTCCCCTCAATCTCGGCCAATATCTTCAGCTGCGCTCGAACCGGATATCCATCGTGCCCATTGCGGGCTTTGTCGACGACACGGAAGCCAATCTGCCCACAACAGTCGGCGTGTTCTTTCCTGCCTGGACACAGGAGGCGCACGAACTGTTCGGGAAGCTGGACAGTCCCGTCCTCCTTCAGGATCCGCCGGAGACGATGACGGAGGCGACTGCCGCGCCTATTTTTTTGTTGATGGCGGAGGATCGGTGGTCATTGTCGCACCCACTGGATTGCCATTGGTGGAGTTCCGCCCCGGTCATCGACGCCGAACCGCCGAGCGAGCAAGGCGTGCGCATGTTTCGCATGCTGCGTTCATCGAGCGAGCAGGGCGAGCTCGGCTATATCGGGCGCGCCCGTTTCGACTATGAACTGGTTCAATACAAGGATGCAGCCATCGAAGAGCCGAAGCGGCCCGCATCACGGTTGCTCTCGCTTGCCTGTGAAACTGCAATCGCGAATGCCTATTTCAATGGCTGTGCATTTGATTTCATGCCGGCCGCGATGAGGCGTCAGGCCGGGCTGCCGGCCCTCGGCTCGCTCGGTGGCGTTCGGGAGTCGTTGGACATCCTCCTGCAGCCTGTCGAGCAAGCGGTTTACAAATATCGCAAGATGAATGACGACAGACTGAACTATCAGATCATTCAGGAATTTGCTGCCGGCTTCGGGCTGGCGGTGGAACGAAATGTGCTACAGCAGGCCGTCGCTCGCTGGCAGGCGCTCAGCGCGTTCACCGGCGAGGGCCTGTCTTTCAAGCCTCCGGCGCGGCAGATCGCGAGCATGTTCTATGTGGAAAACTGCCGATAGGGCAGGGTTGCCGCCCGCTACCCCTTCAGGTCAGCACGACATTGGTGATTTCCTTGTCGAGCCACAGCGTTGCGGTGCCGTTGCTGTAGACATCATACGTCGTGCCGCCTTCTTCCTGTTCCGACCCTGTATCGGCAAATCCTATTGCCTGCACAGTGTCTCCGGCGTCGCCGTCCACCACGAGTGTGTTTGTCGAGGATGACATGCGCAGCAGGTCGTCCGCGGTAAAGGCCAGCCTGTTGTCGCCGCTGCCTGTGATGTCCAGCGCTTCGACGCTGGTGATCACATTGCTCGCGCTGGACAGGTCGATATCGATGTCACTGCCAGAAAGGATAATCTTATCAAACCCTTCGCCGCCGTCGATCAGCACATCGTGCATCTCGCCGACGTTGAACGTATCGTCACCCTCGAAACCCAGCAGGATCTTGATCTTGTCGACAGCGCTCAGACTGTCGGCATCGGCGATGACATCGGCACCCGAAGTGCCGAGCGCGGCAGCTTCAGTCGTGATGGAAGTCGGATCGTCGGAGCCGAAAACAACAGTGCCGCTCCCTACGGCATCATCTGACATCACCACGATCAGGTCGTCATAACCGTCGCGGTTAAGGTCGTTCGCGGCGACAACGGACGGAGCCGCTTGACCATCCGCGCTGTCGTAGGGAATAAGGAAGCCCTGCGTTGCGGCCAGGCTGGACAGGTCGACCGCGCTGCCTCCGGTTGCGGAACCATAAATGACATAGGTTTGGTCGGAGCTGTATTCGCCGCCAGGCGCTCTCACGATGAAATCAGCTGTTCCGTCGCCGTTGACGTCTCCCGCCGCCGTGACCGCTAGGTCCGATTCCTCGCCGCCCGCGTCGTCCTGAATGATGAAGCCCTGTGCGTCGCCCAATACGACGGGGCTCTCTTGCTCGTTTCCGGTGTCGAGATCAACTGATGCAAGCATGAATGAGGAGAGCGGGGCAACCGTCGAATCCACGCTGATTTCGAACGCTGTAGATATCGGGCCATGCTGGCCGTTCTGGTCGACGACGCGGACCGTGTAGCTGTAGGCGTGGCCATCTTCGAGCCCGCTGTCGGCATAGGTCCAGTTGGTGCCCGAGACGCTTGCCGTGCCGATCACGGCGCCGTTGCGCAGCACCTGCAAGGTCTGGCCCGCGAGCAGCGTTGTCGACAAGGTGCCCGCGAGCGTTGGTGCATCATCGTCGGTCGTGCTGCCGATATATCCGTCGATCACGCCGTCGCCGCCGATGATGACGTCAGGTTCGATCGAAGACTCCGCTATGATGTCGGCTACGCTCTTGCCCGTGAGGAAGCTTTCATAGGCCGCCTTTATCAGGCTGTCGGCAACCAGCGTATCGCCGGTTATGTCCCAGAACATCATGCCGCCCAGCCCCAGCGACTGTGCCCACTCCGCTTTCATTGCGACCGATGCCGGCGTTTCCAGCGTCGAGTAAATGCCGTCATCAGCATTGTACGCATAGGCGGCCTGGGCGTTGTCATCCCAATAGATCGTCCAGCCGCTGTCGGGGTCCTGCACCAGCGCGTAGAGTTCCTTGTAGTCGAATACGCCGTCTTCCCATCTGGTGTCGGCAAGGCCGGTGCTGGTGTCGTTCCAGCCGCCGTCGCCGCCGTTCGGCACGCCGGTCCACCCATAGTCATAGGTCGGTGCGCCGAGAATGATCTTGGAAGCGTCGACGCCCGCCGCGAGATACATCTGTATCGCGGTCGTCACGTCATTGCTGCCGCCGATCGTGTCATACATCGGCGCCTGATGCCCGGTCGTGGAACTCCATCTGCCGTTGAAATCATAAGCCATCACGTGGAAGTAATCGACGTAAGGCGAAAGGCCTTCGAGGTTCATGTCCGCGATGCGCTCGGAGGCCACCGGGGCGGCAATCGAAATGTCGTATTCGCGGCCGGTCTCGATCTCCAGGGCGTCGAGTGCGCCACGCAGATCTGAAAGCAGCAGCGCATAGTTCTGGCCGTCCGTGTCGCGGACCGCATTCGTGTCGAGTCCGCCGCCACCTGGAAATTCCCAATCGAAATCGACGCCGTCGAACATCGGATAGGTGCGCAGGAAATCCACGACCGAGCCGACAAAGGTTGCGCGCGTCTCGGCGCTTGCCGCCATGTCGGAGAAGTTTCCCGAGTTCGACCAGCCGCCGACCGCCATGGTTATGGAGAGCTCGGGGTTGGCGTCCTTCAACTTGGCGAGCTGGTTGAAATTGCCGGCAAGCCCTTGTCCCCAGACATCGGCGACGCCATCGATGCTCTCCTCCGCTGTGAAGGATTTCTCCAGCGCGGCATAGGGGTCGATAATCGCCATTTTGCCGTCCTCGTCGATCTTCGCGAACGCGTAAATCAACTGAGTCAGGCTTTCCACGGGCACATCATTGACCATGTAGTCGCGCCCGTAGATGCCCCATTCGGGGAAATAGGCCGCGACAACCGGATCTGGTGCGGCCTCGCCGGCAATCGAGGCACTGACGAGATTTCCTGTCTCCGCTCCCGCATCGTCGTGGACATAGGAGATGCGCGCAGTGGTGGTCAGCGTCGTCGCATCGACGCCGATGTTTATGTCGAAGGGCGACGATGAGGCTCCTTCATTGCCCACCGCATCAACGACGCGGACCGTGTATTGGTAGCTGTTGCCGCTTTCAAGGCCGCTGTCGGCGTAGGACCAGTTCGTACTGCCAACGCTTGCCGTGCCGATCACCTCACCGTCGCGCAGCACCTGCATCGTGTCGCCCAAGCCGAGCGCATCCGACAGGGTGCCCGAGAGAAGCGGGGTGGTGTCGTCGGTCGTCGCGCCATTGGCAAGCGTACCCGTTTCCGATCCCTGATCGTCCGTAGCTGCAACGATAGCTGCGGTCAGCGTTGGCGCGTCGATGTCCACCTCGATGGAAAAGCCGGTTGAGGTGGTTCCCGCATTGCCCACCGCATCGACGACGCGAACCGTATATTGGTAACTGTCGCCGCTTTCGAGGCCGCTGTCGGCATAGGACCAGTCCGTGGCGCCGACGTTTGCGGTGCCGATCACCGCGCCGTCCCGCAACACCTGTACGGTTTCGCCCACGCCGAGTGCCTCCGACAAGGTGCCCGAGAGCAGGGGACTGGTGTCGTCCGTCGCGCCTGAGTCGGAGACGGGGCCTGTCTGCGATCCCTGATCGTCCGTGACCGCGCTGATGGACGCGGTTCGCGTCGGCGCGGTGGTGTCCACACTTATGGAAAAGCCGTCCGAGACTGTTCCGGTATTGCCCGCCGCGTCGACAAGGCGCGCGCTGTATTCATAGGTGTTGCCGTCCTGGAGTCCGCTGTCGGCAAACGTCCATGCGATGCCGTCGACGCGCGCCGTGCCGATCACGTCGCCGTCGCGCAAAACCTGAACCGTCTCGCCCGCGCCAAGCTCCGCCGAGAGTGTGCCGAGCAGAAGTGGCGTGGTGTCGTCGGTCGCATCGCCGTCCGACAGCGCGCCTGTCAGCAACCCACGGTCGTCCGTGGCTTTGGTGATGGACGCCGTCTGCGTCGGCGCGCTCGTATCGATGCCGATCTCGAAGGTTGACGATTGCGCCCCGACATTGCCTGTCGAATCGACGATCCGTGCGCTGTATTCGTAGGTGTTGCCGTCTTGCAGCCCGCTGTCTTCGTAGATCCAGCCGGTAATGCTGACGCTTGCTGTTCCGATCACCTCGCCGTCGCGCAACACCTGCACGGACTCGCCTTCGGCGAGCGCCTGCCCGAGGCTGCCCGAGAGAAGCGGCGTTGTGTCGTCGGTGACGGCATGATTCGGGAGCAGGCTTTGCCGGGCCCCTTCATTGTCCAATGCCGATTCGATCGTCAGCGACTCCGTCGGTGCCGGCGCGTCCTGCTCGACGGGGTCGGCAGGGTCGTTCGGGAAGGCCATCCCGTTCACGACACCGGCCGCTGCCGCCGATGTGCTCAGAATGCCAAGCAGTGAGGTGGCGGAGATGCTGCCGCCGATGCCCTCGACGGCGATCAGGCCGGGGTCGAGCACGCCCTGCGTGGTCGCAGCGAAGGCGTTCGACAAATCCACCAGCGTGTTGTTGCCGCCTTGCGCAAAGACCAGGTTGTTTTGCGAAACGCCGTTTTCGGCAAATCCCTGTATGGTGATGCTGTCGCCCGACTTCATATTGATAATCAGGTCGTTGCCCTGGCGGGTAAAATTGGCGACGTTTTCCGGGCCGCCCTGCACGACGAAATTGGTCGGCCCCTTCGGCGCAACCACGCTTCCCGAGGCGTCGATCGACGTGTGTCCGTCAAGAACTGATGGTGAAATCAAAGTCGAACTCCGGAGAACCGATCCGGCATGCGGCGCGTGCTACATTGATGAAGCGCGGCGCGGCCCGGAAGCCATCTCATGGATTGGCGCAAGTCAAAGAAAAATCAGTTCTGGCGGACGTGTTGGTCCGAGTGGCCAAACCAACGTCCGGCGCAAGCCTCAAATAATTCAAACAAAGTCGTCGCCCCTCAATTTCGAAATCAATACCAGCCCTATATTTGAATGTATCTAATTTAGTGTCTTGTCAACCAATCTCGTGAGCCGGCCGCATGCGGGCAGGGGTTCCTCAATCGCGCCGTCGCCCTTGATCGTGGTTTGGAAAATCAATCTCAGACGGCGTATTGACTCTGAACAAAAAAAGAACATAATATGAACAATACACAAACAGGAGGACGCAATGAACGAGCTTCTTCAAGATGTTGTATCGATGGTCAGCATGAGCGCGTTTCTCATTTCCACGGCGTTGTGGATTGGCGCGCTGTAGGCGCGCTGGAAATCACTGGGCGGCGAGCAGGTCGCTTGCCGCGCTGGTCGCGCCGAAAATCTCCTCAAAGGCCGATCGGAGCGCGACATCGAAATCGGGCATTGTGACCGGCAGGCCGAGGTCAACGAGGCTGGTCACGCCATGGCCCTTGATGCCGCAGGGAACGATGCCTGAGAAATGCGAGAGTTCGGGTTCTATATTGATGGCGATGCCATGAAAGCTGACCCAGCGCCGAAGCCTGATGCCGATCGCCGCAATCTTGTCTTCGGCGGGCGCTCCGTCGGGCAGGGGCGGTCGGTCGGGGCGCACGACCCAGACGCCGACGCGGTCGTCGCGCCGCTCGCCCTTGACGTTGAACTGCGCCAGCGAGCGGATGGTCCATTCTTCGAGCGCGGCGACAAAGGCCCTTACATCCGGCTTGCGGCGCTTGAGGTCGAGCATCACATAGGCGACGCGTTGGCCGGGACCGTGATAGGTATATTCACCGCCGCGCCCCGCATCGAAAACCGGAAACCTGTCCGGTTCGATCAGGTCTTCCGGATGCGCGCTGGTTCCCGCCGTATAAAGCGGTGGGTGCTCCACTAGCCAGATCAGTTCGCTTTCCGTGCCGCGGTGGATCGCCTCGGCCCGCGCTTCCATCGTCGCCAGCGCGTCGGCATATTCGGTGAGGCCGGGTTCTATCCGCCATTCGACGGGCGCCATCGCCTCGCTCGGATGGAAAGACGTCGCCATGTCCTGGCGGCTGGAGCTTTTTTTGGTCGGGTCGAACAATTCTGCCGTGCCTGTTTCAGCCGGTCACTCCGTGCGCGCACCCGGTTCGACGGGTGGTTTCCGGCCATGACAGAGCAGGATATGGGCCTAAAACCCCCCGGCGTCGAGTCCATTGATGCCGGGCGACTGTCCCGCCACCGTCATTTCAGAAGCTCTTCGAATGTCTTTTCCTGGTTGAGCAGCTTGCCGCGATTTATGCCGTCCAGCACTTTTTGCGGGGATTCGAACTCAAGACCGGGGCCTTGATCGAATTGAGAAGTGCGCTCAAGCCATTCCCTGGCGATTTTTTCGAGGTCCCCGGTCAGGCGGGGATCATCGAATGCAGGAAACTTCGCGAGATAGAGCAGGGCGACAATGTGCTGCATATGATAGTAGTTCTTGCCGTTTTCCTTGCTGAAATTGGTCGGGTATCCGCAGATCAGCTCGCCATTGTCCAAGGCAAGCTGCGCCACTTGAAGACCGCCTTTCGCCGAGGACTGGATCGTGTGATACGGCCCGTCCGGCTCCGGCGTCGCCCGCCGGGGATTGTAGCCTCCCTCGCGAACCTTTACCGAGAACGCGCGGTCAGACACGATAAAGGTGTCGTAGAGCGAGGAGCAGTTGACCGAAGCAAGCGTCGTGCTGCTGCCCGCGTTCGATTTCAGGATGCGGTCGTCGAAGCCTCCATAGGTGCGCGACGTGTCTTCCACGGGCGGGATGGCATAGTCGGGGAGCGCGGCGTCCCTGGCCTTGTACACCACGCGGAATGCGGGCGCGCCGTCAGTTCCGGTCAGTTCGATCCGCACGGGCGAGGTGTCGGAATAGCGGCTGATGTTGCGCTTGTCGTCATACCACGCGCCGTGATTGCGAACGAAGAATTCAAGGTTGCGACGAATGAGTTCGGACGACGCCGTGTCATGCGTGGTCACGGCATAGTCCGACAGTTTCAGCAGCGCGTGCAGCCAGCCGTTGAGAATCACTTCGGGATTGGAATGAAAGAGGGGAAATTCCAGCAGGGCCTCGCCGTTCAGGTTTGTGC
Source organism: Rhizobiaceae bacterium (assembly GCA_023953835.1). Lineage (NCBI taxonomy): Bacteria > Pseudomonadati > Pseudomonadota > Alphaproteobacteria > Hyphomicrobiales > Rhizobiaceae > Rhizobiaceae bacterium. Next base: position 2,978,552 of record JAMLJB010000001.1, read on the forward strand.
CCCCATACCGGTGATCGAGAAGCATTGCGGTCTTCACGCGCTCGGCGAGGTCGGACAGCCGGGGATCGAATTGGGCCGCTTTCGCATAGCCGGCGAGCGCTTCGGACTGCGAAATCGCGCTGAACATCACTTCGGGTCCGATCATTCGGGCAAGCGGAAAGTTGTCCGGATAGAAGAACGCGAGGCCGCCATTCGGCACTTCGACGCCTATCCGCTGCGAAAGTGCGGGCAGCCTTTCGCGAAAAGCCGGGTCGTCGGCATTGTTGAACACGAAGCGTCCCCACACCATCGGGTGAAAGACATATTTGTTGCGGTCCTTCAATTGCCAGTACGAGGCATAAGGGAGTCCGTCGACGACGATCGTTTTCTGGTTGTTTCCATAGAGCGAAAAATCGAAACCCGGATCGCCGGAATCATAGACGATCGACGCGGTTTCCATCTGGCCGGTGGAAGGCTGGAACGGTTTGGGGGTCACGCAGTTCGCGGACCCGGTGACGGCTCGGCACGCCGCTTCAAGGGAAACGGTGGACGCAACCGCCGGTGTACAGAAGCCGGCAGCCAGCAAGATCGTCGCGGCCATCCCTCCAATCAACCATTCCTGCATTCATTTCCTCCGCCGTGGCCGGTCGCCATGCAGGGCGTTCGACATGTCGAGCGCCTTGCGTATGAAGGCCGCGAACGTGCAACCTGCCCCCTTTTCAGGCAGGTGAGGCAAAAGGCAAGTCGATATGTTGTGAACAATTCAGGATTGTTCGGATGGTGCGGTCGAGAAGACTCGAACTTCCACGGGTTGCCCCACAGCGACCTCAACGCTGCGCGTCTACCAATTCCGCCACGACCGCACGTCACGAAAGGGCCGGTCGAACCGGCCCGCGGCATGTAGCAAATCGCCCACGTCGAAACAAGGCATCCCGACGACAAAAAATCAGCGTGCAAAAACCTCGTGTAAATATGCTCCGGCTCATCAAAAATGCGTGTTGCGCGGCGGGATTCAGAGAGTGTTCAGCCCCTCGATGCATAGGTGGCGGCCAAATTGGCGGATATTCGCCCCGGGTGGAGCAGATTTCCTGACATCGGTGTGCCTGCAGTGAGTAGACTTCAGACCTTTTCGGCGCGCGCGCGCCACGCCGCCATCCGCATCGGGCTGGAGGCGATAAACCTGATTCCGCCGGCTCTTCAACGCGGACCGTGGACGGGCAGGGGCATCGTGTTCACTTTGCACCATGTGCGCCCCGCGCAGACACATCCGTTCCAGCCCAACGCTATACTTTCGATCACGCCGCAGTTTCTCGATTCCGCGATAGGTGTCGCGCTCGAATGCGGGCTGACACCCGTTCGCCTCGAAGATGTTCCCGCGCTGCTCGCGGACGACGGCGCGCCGCGCTTTTTCGCGGTCACGCTGGACGACGGCTACAGGAACAATGCGCAATATGCCGCGCCTGTGTTCGCGCGGTATGGGGTGCCCTATACGATTTTCGCCACCGCTGGCTTCTGGGATCGCTCGCGCACGCCGTGGTGGGAAGTGGCCGAGCGCATGTTGCAGCGAAGCGAAACCCTTACCTTCGATTTCGGCGACGGCGAAAGGGTGCATCCGGCGGGTTCTGTCGCGCAAAAGCAGGCGCTTTTCTCCCGGCTGGCAGCGTTCGTGAACACAAATGAAGAAGATGCCGCGATTGGCCGCATCGATGCCGCTGCGCTTCGGTGTGGCGTTGTGCCGGTCGACCTCCTCGCGGAACTCGTCATGGACGCGGGCGAGCTTCGCGATCTGGCCGCACGCGACCCGCTGGCATCGATCGGGGCGCACAGCCTGACGCATTCCAACTTCGCGCGACTCGATGCCGAACGGCTGAGGACAGAGATAGAAGGGTCCGTGGCAGCGGTGGAAGCGCTCACAGGGGTGAGGCCAAAGGCTTTCGCCTATCCCTATGGCTGGTCGACCGCCGCCGGAGAGCGCGAAGCCCGGGCGGTCGCCGATGCCGGGCTGGCTGTCGGTGTGACGACCCGCCCGGGCGTCCTGAAAGGCGGTGCGGCAACGAATATGCACCTGCTGCCGCGCATATCCCTCAACGGATTCTACCAGCAGCCGCGCTTCGTGCGCGCGCTGATAACGGGTTTGCCATTCCTGTTCCGGTAGCTTCATTTCGTTTGAAATTCTGACGCGTTTGGCTAAACCAGACGCGCACCCAGTTTCACAGCCATTGTTCGGGAGGCGCCCTTGGAACACGACGAGGAGAAAGCGCCCGCACCCGAAGTGGGCGCGCTGCCGGTCACAGCCGACATCTATGACGAAGACGGCGTGGTCCGCGCGTCCTATCTTGCGCAGATCGGCGCGGCCATTGCCGACCGCGACGTCATCTCGCTCAAGGCCGATGTCGGAAAGCTGCACCAGTCCGAGCTTGGCGACCTTCTCGAGGCGCTGTTGCCCGAACAGCGGCGCGCCCTTGTCGACCTGCTCGGCAAGGATTTCGATTTCTCCGCGCTCACCGAGGTCGACGACGCCATCCGCGCCGAGATCGTCGATCACCTGCCCAACGACCAGATCGCGAATGCCGTCCAGGACCTCGATTCGGATGACGCGGTCTACATTCTGGAGGACATGGACGAGGAGGACCGGCAGGAAATCCTCTCCAAGCTTCCGTTCACGGAGCGTATCCGCCTCAAGCGCGCCCTCGATTATCCCGAGGAGACCGCCGGTCGGCGCATGCAGACCGAGTTCGTCGCCGTTCCGCCTTTCTGGACGGTGGGCCAGACGATCGACTACATGCGTGAGGAAACAGATCTTCCAGACCGCTTCACCCAGATTTTCGTCATCGATCCGACCTTCAAGCTGCTCGGCGCGGTCGATCTGGACCAGATCCTGCGCACCAAGCGCGCGACCAAGATCGAAGACATCATGCACGAGACGCGCTACGCGATCCCGGCCACGATGGACCAGGAAGAGGCGGCGCGCGAGTTCGAGCAATATGACCTGTTGTCTGCCGCCGTCGTCGACGAAAACGACCGCCTCGTCGGCGTGCTCACCATCGACGACGTGGTCGATGTCATCCAGCAGGAGGCCGAGGAGGACCTCATGCGCATGGGCGGCGTCGGTGACGAAGAACTTTCCGACACCGTTTTCGCGGCGTCGCGGTCGCGAGTTCCCTGGTTGGCGGTGAACCTGCTTACGGCCTTTCTCGCCGCCTCGGTCATTGGGTTGTTCGATGAAACGATCCAGAAGATCGTGGCGCTTGCCGTGCTGATGCCGATCGTGGCGGGCATGGGCGGCAATGCCGGTTCGCAGACCATGACCGTCACGGTACGCGCGCTCGCGACGCGGGAAATCGACATTTACAATGCGGGCCGCATCATCCGCCGTGAAATTGGCGTCGGCTTCATCAACGGGCTGGTGTTCGCGGTTCTCGTCGGGCTGGTGGCTACATTCTGGTTCGGCAACCAGAACATCGGCGGCATCATTGCTGCGGCAATGGTCATCAACATGTTTGCCGCCGCGCTTGCGGGCATCATGATCCCGCTTCTGCTGGCCAAGCTCGGTGCGGACCCTGCCGTTTCCTCCTCGGTCTTCGTGACGGCGGTCACCGACAGCGTCGGCTTCTTTGCCTTTCTCGGGCTGGCGACATGGTGGTTCGGCTGAACCCCAAAAAGACGGCGCAATTGACTTTTACGTAAATGCCGTGGCACCCTTAGCCGACGCAACTGAATCGGGACGCCCCAATGCGGGAGTATTATTCGATCACCGAACTCACCCGAGAGTTCGACATTTCGACACGAACGCTGCGCTTTTATGAGGACGAGGGCCTCATACAGCCGGTTCGGCGTGGCCGCACGCGGCTGTTCCGGCCTTCCGACCGGCATCTCGTGCGGCAGATCCTGCGGGGGAAGCGGCTCGGCTTTTCGATCAACGAGATACGCGAGATCATTCAGATGTATAAGGAGCCGCCCGGCGAGGTCGGACAGCTCAAGCTGATGATCCAGCGCATGCACGAGAAGCGTGAACACCTGCGCCAGAAGCGGCGCGACCTTGAAGAAACCCTTGCCGAACTCGATCAGGCGGAAGAAGCCTGCGTCGAAAGGCTGGCCGAACTTGGCGTGAACACCTAGTCCGTCGCCACGTCCAGCGCCAGCTTCACCATGTCCTTCAGCGAGTTTTGTCGGTCGTCGGCGCTCATTTCGTCGTGCGTAACAAGGCAGTCCGTCATGGTGCAGATCGCGAGCGCGCGTGCGCCGAACCTTGCGGCCAGCAGGTAAAGGGCCGCCGCCTCCATTTCGACCCCGAGCACGCCATGCGCGGCAAGCTTCTCATAGGCGGTGAAGCCGTCCTGCTGGTAGAAGATATCGCTGGACAGGATGTTGCAGGTGTGGCTGCGCAGGCCCGCTTTTTCGGCAAGCCGGACCGCCGCCGACAAAAGCCCGAAATCGGCGATGGGCGCATAGGCGTAACCCGGAAACGCATCGCGCACGATGGCGGAATCCGTGGTGGCGGCCTGTGCGATGACGAGGTCGCGGACCTTGACCCGGGTGCTCAGGCCGCCGCAGGTGCCGACGCGGATCAGCTTGCCGACGCCATAGACATTGATGAGCTCGTGCACGTAGATCGAGAGCGACGGCTGGCCCATTCCCGTTGCCTGCACGGAGATCGGCTTGCCGCCATAGGTGCCGGTAAAGCCGAGGCAATTGCGCACGCCGTTGACCTGGACCGGGTTCTCGAAGAATGTCTCGGCGATCCATTTCGCGCGCAGCGGATCGCCGGGCAGAAGCACCGCTTCAGCATAGTCTCCGGGCGCGGCTGCGTTGTGCGGGGTCATGGCCTACCTCATTTTTTGAATCAGGAAACAATTCCAATATATTGAAATATATCTATATCCAGCGTCGCACACGCTTGGTGTAGTCGACATATTTCTTGCCGAAGCGCTGGTTGAGGTGCTTTTCCTCACGCTCGATCGCCAGCTTCTGCGTGGCGAAGGCCGCCACGATCCCGAACAGGATGAACCAGAGGCTTTGGCTCAATAGCCCTATGCCGATCATCAATGTCGTGTTTCCGAGATAGATCGGATTGCGGCTCAACCCGAAGGCGCCGGTGGTCAGCAGATGTTGTGCGGAGCTGGTGGGCATGATCGGGGTTTTTGCCTTGCGCATGGCGCTCATCGCGGAGAAGTCGAGCGCGAGCGCGCCGGCGATGCAGATGCCGCCGATGGCGAACAGGAAATCGGCAAGCGGCGAGCCGATCCATGGCAAGGGGTAGAGCCAGTCCGCCACGACCGCAGCCGCGACGGCGGCAATGTAGATCAGCGGCGGCCATGGGATTCGGTTTGGCGGTTCCAAGGTCATTGCGTGTTCCCTCCCGACAGCGCGTCCTGTGTCCTGATCGTGCATCCGGCGGCGAGATCCTGCACCGTTTCACGCTGTTCGTCCGATTGGCCGGAGCCGAACATGCCGTCCAGCAAGCCGGCTGTCTGCAACTCGTCCAGCATACAGACGCAATAGGCCGAACAGAAGTCGGCTTCCCGCGTCTGTTCGCAGGTGCGCTGGCAGGCCGGAACGAATTGCATCTCGCTGGAGACGGGCGCGGGCGGCGCAAGCTGCGTAGCGACCCAGACCAGCCCGATCAGCACCGGCTGGTGAATGAGGTAGAAGGCAAGGCTGTGGCGACCGATGAAACCGAGGGGCCGCGCCCATGCCGGTTCTGCAACCCGGCGCAGCTTATCGAAAGACCCGGCGCGCTGCGAAAGCTTCGCCGCCGCAATGCCGATGAGCACTGCGCCGAACCATGGAAAAAGCGGCACGTAGTCATTGGAACGCGGCGCGGCTGGCGCAAGCCCGACCCACCAGAGCGTCGGGTGGGCGAAAATGTCCGAGCGCGCGAAGTGGGGCGCGGCAATCACCAGCGCCGCCACAACAAGCGTCAGCAAGGCGGGCAGGCGCAGGAAGGCGAGGCCCAGAATGCTCGCCAGCGCGATCTGGTGGAGGATGCCGAAAAAGATGAACGCCTGCGGCGTCGCCAGATAGGTCGCCGCGCTGATGAGCGCCGCCGCGCCTGCGACCATGGCAAGTCGTTTGAGGAACGGTCGCCAGCGTATCCCTTCGGCATGGGCGAGGAACAGGCTGACGCCGACGAGGAAGAGGAACGACGAGGCGATGCAGCGCGCGAAAAGCTTCCAGCCGCCCGCTGCGGTCATTCCGGGCGCGGCATAGCCAAAAAATTCGAGGTCCCACGCGAAATGATAAATCGCCATCGCAATGAGGGCCGCGCCGCGCGCCATGTCGATCGGGGCGATCCGGCCTTTCGCGTGGGCGGGCGCTGATGCTTCAGTCATCGTCATGGTGCGAATCTCGTAACTTCGACTGGGAACCGTTCAGCGTTACCATGCGGGGTGCCGCCCGGTGAAGCGTCGCGGCGGCGACATGAGGGGGCGGAAATTGGTTTGCCGCAACCGGGGTTTGTGCCTATAGTCCGTTCGTCGTCGGTTCCCTTGTGGAGCCAACAGGGAATGCGGTTATGGCCTCGGGGCCGGATGCCGCGGCTGCCCCCGCAACTGTGTGCGGTGAGTTCGATCCGACTTGGCCACTGAAGCCCCGGCTTCGGGAAGGCAGGATCAGAGCGACGAACCGCGAGCCAGGAGACCTGCCGGCGACGAATTGCAGCTTCCGGTCCTCGGGTGGAGGACATTAAGGAGAGGAATATGAACGCTAATACTTCGTCACTCGGCGGCGTTTCGTCGTCGTCGCGCGTGCTGCAACTGGCGCTTGCCGGGTTGCTCGGGCTTTTCATCGTGGGTTTCTCGGGCTTCGCCCCGATGGAAGTGGTGCACAACGCCGCCCATGATTATCGCCATTCCATGGCTTTTCCCTGCCACTAAGAAGGGAACATCACATGGCTATATTTCGTAACACCGTGTTCGTCGCGGTGGTCGCGGGGCTGTTTGCAGGGCTGGTCATGGCCGCCATGCAAAGCTTCACCACCGTTCCGCTGATTCTTCAGGCGGAGACCTTCGAAAATGCAGGCGAGGCTGCGCCCGCCGCTGCTGCGACCGAACATGCTCATGATGCCGCCGCGCCGACCCACAGCCACGATGCGGCTGCTCCCGCCCATGAGCACGACCCCGATGCCTGGTCGCCCGCCGACGGCTTCGAGCGCACATTCTATACGGTTGCCGCAAACGTCGTGACGTCGATCGGCTTCGCCCTGATTCTGCTCGTCGCCTCGGAACTGACGGGTGGCATTGCGTCATGGCGGCAGGGCGTGCTTTGGGGTCTTGCCGGCTTTGCCGTGTTCACGCTCGCACCGGGGCTCGGCCTTCCGCCGGAGCTTCCCGCAATGCCGGCGGCTGAACTCGGCGACCGCCAGTTGTGGTGGTGGTTCGCCGTCATCGCAACCGCCGCCGGGCTTGCGCTGATGGCATTTCGCGGCACGGTGGTCTGGTCGCTTGTCGGGCTCGCGCTGATCGTCGTTCCGCATCTCGTCGGCGCGCCGCAGCCGGTCAGCCATGAATCGCCGATCCCGGAAAACCTGCATCACCAGTTCGTGGTCATCACAACCGTGACCAACCTGGTTTTCTGGGTTGTGCTGGGCGGACTGGCCGGAGCCTTGCGCGATCGCTTTTTCGCGAGCGCGGACAACAGCTTGCAAGGCAAACTTGCCTGAGCTTACCTTCATCCTGGGCGGTGCGCGTTCCGGCAAGAGCGCGCATGCCGAACGGCTCATCGAACTCTTGCCTGCACCGTGGCTCTACATCGCCACGGCGCAGGCATTCGACGATGAAATGCGCGAGCGTATCCGGCAGCACCGGCACCGGCGCGGCGACGGATGGCAGACCCTGGAATCGCCGCTCGATCTGGCCGACGCGTTGGGCCGTGTTCCGCACCACCAGCCGGTCCTGGTCGATTGCCTCACGCTTTGGTTGACAAACCAGATGCTGGCTGAAGCCGATTGCGAGGCTGCGGGCGCTGGGTTGATGGATGTGCTTTCGCGGCCGCGCGGGCCGTGGTTCGTGGTTTCCAACGAGGTCGGATTGGGTATCGTGCCTGACAACGCGCTGGCGCGGCGCTTTCGCGACGAGGCGGGGCGGCTCAACCAGCGCGTTGCGGCGGTGGCCGACCGTGTGCTGTTCATGGTGGCGGGCTTGCCGATGCAGGTGAAATGATGCGCGAAATTTCCGAAAGCGAGGCCGAGCGGCACAAGGCCAAGATGGCGAAGCGCAAATCCGTTCAGGATGCGGAAGTTGCGGGCAAGACCGTCGAAAAGGGCCTGCTGATCGTCAACACGGGACCGGGCAAGGGCAAGACCACCGCCGCATTCGGGCTCGCGCTGCGCATGCTTGGCTATGGGCGGCGCGTCGGCGTTGTCCAGTTCGTCAAGGGCGCGTGGCATTCGGGCGAAAAGGATGCCTTCGCCGCCTTCGGCGACAGGATCGTCTGGCACACAATGGGTGAGGGTTTCACCTGGGAGACGCAGGATTTGCAGCGCGACATCGCCGCCGCCGAGGCCGCTTGGGCAAAGGCGCTGGAACTGATGGCGGACCCGTCCATCAGCCTCATTGTCTTTGACGAACTCAACATTGCCCTGCGCTATGACTATCTCGACGTGGATCGCGTCGTTGAAGCGCTGAAGGCGCGCCGACCGGACCTGCATATCGTCGTCACTGGCCGCAACGCGAAGCCTGCCTTGGTCGAAGCCGCCGACCTCGTGACCGAAATGGGTGCGGTGAAGCATCATTTCGCCTCCGGCGTGAAGGCGCAGAAGGGAATCGAGTTTTAGGCGTTTGTGCCGCACAGACGCCGGTCCTTAGTACGTAATCCCCAGCAATGCGCAGGCCGCAAACAGCGTGATCACCAGCGCATCGGCGGTCCAGTACAGACGCAGCGCGCGCCTGATGTCGGCGGCGGAGGCGTTGCGCCTGCCGCCTTCGCCCATGAAGGCGTCCTGCACCATCACGCCGCCATAGGAGCGCGGGCCGGCCAGCGACAGGCCGAGCGCGCCGGCCATGGCGGCTTCGGGCCAACCGGCATTGGGCGAGCGGTGTTTGCCTGCGTCGCGTCTCACCGCGTTCCATGCGCCGCGCCAGTCCGCATCGTATCGCAGCCATGCCGCGCCGACGATCACCAGCGCCGTCAGCCGCGACGCGGGCAGATTGACGAGATCGTCCAAGCGCGCGGCGGCCCGGCCGAAGTCTCGATATTTTTCGCTCCGGTGGCCGATCATCGAATCGGCTGTGTTGGCAGCCTTGTAGGCTGCTCCGCCACCAAGGCCGCCGACGCCCAGCCAGAAGGCCGGCGCCACGACACCGTCGGAGAAATTCTCCGCGAGGCTTTCGATTGCCGCGCGGCAGATGGCGGCCTCGTCAAGCTGCTCGGGGTCGCGCCCGACGATCTGCGAAACCGCCGCGCGGCCCGCATCGATGCCGCCGCTTTCCAGCGCATCGGCCACTGCCTCGACATGTCTGGCAAGGCTGCGCTGCGCGAGCAGTGAACTCCCGACAAGGCCGCACAGGATCACGCCGATCCACCCCCGACCAAGGAAACCCTGCACCATCAACCCTGCAAGCGCGGGCACGAGTACGATCACCAGCGCCGCAAACAGGCCCGCGCGCCGACGCGCCTTCGGCGCATATTCGGGCCGGTTCAGAACATTATCCAATCTGGAGATCAGGCCGCCGATCCAGATAACCGGATGACCGATTGATTTGACCAGGCGCTCCGGGTAGCCGATGCACAGCTCGAATACGAGGGATAAAAGGGTGAGCATGCGAGACGAAACCTTCCTGCCGGTCGAACATGGCGGCAGTCTCGCGCGCGCCGCGGCCGAGTTTCCGAACGCGCCGAAACCGTTTGTCGATCTTTCGACCGGGATCAATCCGCACCACTATCCATTTTTCGATTTGCCCGCCAGCGCGCTGACGCGCCTGCCCGAACCGTCGCGCGTCGCGGAACTGTGCGCAACCGCCGCGGTGGCTTATGGCGCATCTCCCGGTACGCTGGTCGCAGGTCCCGGCACGCAGGTGCTGCTGCCGCTTGTGGCCTCGCTCGCGCAGCCGGGCAGGGCGGCGATCCTTGGCCCGACCTATCAGGAACATGCGCGCGCCGCCGCCATTGCCGGGCACGAAGTGTCGGAGGTTGGCGATTTCGACGCGCTGGCTGATGCCGGACTCGCGGTCGTCGTGAACCCGAACAACCCGGATGGGCGCGTGGTCGAACGCGGGCAACTCATCGAACTGGCGAACCGCCTGCACGCTCGTGGCGGATTGCTGGTCGTGGACGAGGCGTTCATGGATGTCGGCCCGCGCAACGAAAGCGTGGCGGATGCGGTGGAAGAGGGTGGTCTGGTCGTGCTGCGGTCGTTCGGGAAGTTTTTCGGGCTTGCCGGCGTGCGGCTTGGTTTCGCCATTGCTGCGCCTTCCCTCGCGGCGCAGCTTGCCGCAAGGCTTGGACCGTGGGCCGTGGCCGGTCCGGCGCTGGAATACGGGCTACGCGCCCTTGCTGACAAAGGCTGGCAGGAGGGCATGCGCGGGCGGCTTGCGCGCGAGGCCGTGCGTCTGGATAGGTGCCTTGCGAATGCCGGTGTCGCGGTGACGGGCGGGACGAGCCTGTTTCGCCACATCGCCACCGATGCGGCCGCGCGGCTCTATCGCCATCTCGGCGGGCGGGGCGTGCTGCTGCGGTCGTTCGCAGACAGGCCGCGCGAGCTTCGCTGCGGCCTGCCGGGCAGTGAAGAAGGCTGGCGGCGCCTTGAGGCAGCGCTCGCGCAATGGCGGGAGGAAGTGCGATGATCGTGGTGTGTCCCTTGTCCAGGCTGGAGAGCACGGTTGCGGAGATGCGGCCCGACAGGCTGATTTCCCTTCTGTCGGAAGGCACGGCGCTTGAGCGGCCTCGCAGCATCGAGGCGGCCAACCATCTTTATGTCACGATGCACGACATCTCCGAAGCGCAGGAAGGCATGACGCTTCCCGGCGAGGATCATGTGCACGGCATTCTGGATTTCGCGCGGGGGTGGGACCGCCGCCGTCCGCTGGTGGTGCATTGCTATGCCGGGATCAGCCGCTCGACCGCCACGGCCTATATGATCGCAGCCGCTTTCGCGCCGGGCCGCAGCGAGGCCGAGCTTGCGCGTACCCTGCGCCGCCTATCACCGTCCGCGACGCCGAACCAGCGCATGATCGCGCTGGCGGATCACATATTGCGCCGTGAAGGGCGGATGGTCCGCGCCATACAGGACATAGGACGCGGCGCGGACGCATTCGAAGGCACGCCCTTTGCGCTTGAGCTTTAGGCTCCTGTGGTCTGGCTCAGCAGCTTGTCCGGATTTGCCTTGCGCATGTCCTTGAGCAGGCGAATGAAGCCCTGCGCCTGATGTTCGGCCGTGCGCCTGCCCTTGTCCGCCGACGCCGCCGCCGCGTTGCCGACGACGCCCGCCGGATTGAGGTCCGTCGCCATCCACGCGAATCCGAACGGCCCGGTGTGGCGCAAAAGGTCGAAATCCTGTTCCGCCGAAAGCACGTTCGAGCGGAAGTCGTGCGCCTTGCCCATGTCGACGAGATCGGGCCGGAAATGCAGCATGAGCGAGGCTTCCACCTCGCCGCCATGCACGCCGAGGCGCAACTCCTCGTCGCCGAACGTGCCTTGCGGATGGCCGAACCTGCCCCAGCTCGATTTCACCGCCAGCATGCGGTGACGCACGCGCATCTCGCGGGTGAGGAGCGCCATCACCTCCTCGTTGCCGCCGTGCGAGGTCACGACCACCAGCTTGCGGATGCCCGTTCGCGCGACCGAATCACCAAGCTGCATCCATGCTTCGAGCGCCGTCCCGGCGTCGAGCGACAGCGTGCCCGGCACATTGATATGCTCATTCGACTTGCCGGTTTCCTGCACCGGCAGCACGCGAACGTCGAGCGATTCCGGCAATTGCCGTTCAACTTCGGCAAGCATGCCGCGCATGATGGCGGTGTCGGTGGAAAGCGGCAGGTGCGGACCGTGCTGCTCCACCGCCGCCAGCGGCAACACTGCGATCACGGCCTGAGGATCGACGGAAACGAAATCCGCCGCCTTGAAATCACTCCACCAGAAAAGCCTGTTTGCAGCCACCGAACGCCTCAATACGTTAACGGAAACGATCTATCCTTGCCGGCGTCGGTTGTCGAATCAGGTGAGCGGCGCGATGCGCATATTGCAGGCTTGCAATATTTTGTGTGCGGCGTATCCCCAATTTCTGCCGCAAACTATGTCATATGGCCGACAAAACATTGAACTATCCGAGTGAAGCCATGCTCGCGAGAACTGAAACCCAGGAATTGTCGGAACAGGAAATCGTCGATGAGGCGATCCTGACGCGACGCTCCGTGCGCGCGTTCCTGCCCACCCCCGTCGAACCTTCGGTGATCCGCGACATTCTGGAAGTGGCGCGCTGGGCGCCTTCGGGAACCAACATGCAGCCGTGGCGCGCTTATGTCGTGCAGGGCGACGTCAAGCAGCGCATCGCCGACGCGATCCTGAATTCCGGCATCCGCGCGGAAAAGATCGAGTGGGACGAGTACAAATACTACCCGGACCAGTTTTTCGAACCCTATCTCACGCGCCGCCGCACGGTGGGCTTCGCGCTCTACAACGCGCTCGGCATCGGTCGTCGCGAGGTTGAGCGCATGCGCGCGCAGCACGACCGCAACTTCCTGTTCTTCGACGCGCCGGTCGGCCTGCTCTTCACCATCGACCGCAGGCTCAACAAAGGGTCGTGGATCGACCTCGGCATGATGCTGGAAAATGTGATGATCGCGGCGCGCGGCAGGGGATTGCACACCTGCCCGCAGGCGGCGTTCGCGCCCTACCACAAGCAGATTCGTCCCATCATCGGCATGGGCGACGAGGAAATCCTCGTCTGCGGCATCGCGCTCGGCTACGAGGACACGACCAAACCGGAGAACCAGTTCCGGTCGGAGCGCGCCCCGCTGGAAGAGTGGGTGAAGTTTGTCGATTAATTACCTGATTTCGTAGCCGGTTTCTTCCGCCGCGTGGCAGAGTGCGTTCCAGAAGGAGCGCGCGAAGGACCGGAAAACATAGATGTCAAACCGCTGGTCGCCACTGCGCTGCACCTGCGCGAAAATATCGTGGTGATTGGTCGCAACGCCGTTGCCGACCGGAAACTTCGCAGGCGAGAAATCCACCGCGAAGAACTTGGCCAGCACCCACGCCGCCTTGTCGCCTTCGATGCGAAGCGCCGTGCGGCCATGCGACAGGTCCGTCACCGAACCGACCGAAGCGGGCACGGCCTCAGCCAGCCTGCCCGCCAGCCCTTCATCCGCATCGACCAGCAGCCAGCGGCCCGGCGCGATGCCGAAGGCTGCGCTCTCGCCTGATGCCGCACCCGCGCCCGGCGCATTTCCAACCTTGAGCTTCAGCACCTTGGAGATGACGGCCTGCGCGGCGGCTTCCATACCGGGCCACACGGCCAGTTGCACGATGGAGCCGGGCGCGGTTTCGGAAAGCACCACGCCGATCTCGGCGGCGCTGTTGGCATGGCGACCGGCGCGCAAATGTTCCCCGAGCGGTGAAAGGATTTCAGCCATGCATGCGGCTCCCGTCGGGGTCGAAGAAGTGATGGCTGACGATTTCGACCGGCCCGAACCGGTTGCGGAGCGGATCGGAAACAAAAGCGCGAGTGCCACGCCGCGACTTGCCCGCCTCGACCAGCGCCAGCGCGATATATTTCCCGAGCGCCGGTGAATAGCACATGGCCGTGACGTGGCCGATGGAACCGGACGGACGGCCCTCAGCCGGTTGATCGACGATATGCGCGCCGCCGTTGATGGGCCGGTTGTCCAGAGGCACGATGCCAACCAGTTGCAGGCGGTTTGCGCCGGTCATGCCCTCGCGATCCATCATCGCCGAGCCGATGAACGGCTTCTTCTTCGAAAGCATCCAGTCCAGATGCAGGTCGCGCGCGGTGGTCCGCCCGTCGATTTCAGCGCCCGTCACATGGCCCTTTTCGATGCGCAGCGTTCCAAGCGCCTCCAGGCCGTAGGGCACGATTCCATGCGCTTTTCCGGCCTCCATCAGCGCTTCCCACACATCCGTGCCGTAGCCCGCGCCGCAATAGACCTCATATGCCAGTTCGCCGGAAAAGGAGAGGCGGCAGATCATCACCGGCGCGCCACGGATCGTGCCATGCACGATGCCCATGAAGGGAAGCGTTTCGTTGTCGACCGCAGTTCCCTCGACACAGGCTTCCAGCACCTTGCGCGAGAGCGGACCGGCAACGGCCGCGCCTGCCCACTGGTCCGTCACGGAGGTCAGGTGAACGTTCAACTCCGGCCAGACCACGTCCAGCATATATTCCAGATGCTGCATCACCTTGCCTGCATTGGCGGTGGTCGTCGTCATCAGGAATTCGGTTTCGCCGAGCCGCCATGTCGTGCCGTCGTCCAGCGCGAACCCGTCCTCGCGCAGCATCAGCCCGTAGCGCGCCTTGCCGACCGGCAGGCTGGAAAACATGTTGGTGTAGACGCGGTCGAGAAATTCCGCCGCGTCCGGCCCCTGCACGGCGATCTTGCCGAGCGTCGAGACATCGACAATGCCGACGCCGGAGCGCACAGCGCGCGCCTCGCGCACATAGGCCTGCTCCACCGTCTCGCCCTGCTGGCCGTAGATCATCGGGCGGAACCAGAGACCGGCGGAATACATGGTCGCGCCGTGCTCCAGGTGCCAGTCGTGCATCGGCGTCAGACGCTCCGGCTTGAGGTCGCCAAAGCGCTCGGCGGCAAGCGCGCCGACCGAAACCGGGGCGAAGGGCGGGCGGAAGCGGGTCGATCCCACCTCCGGGATGGGCTTGCCGGTGGCCTCCGCCATGATCGCCATGCCGGGAACGTTCGAGGTCTTGCCCTGATCGGTAGCCATGCCCAGCGTCGTGTAGCGCTTGAGGTGTTCCGCCGAGGTGAAGCCTTCCTGATGTGCAAGCCGCACATCGTCCGCCGTCACATCGTGCTGAAAGTCCACGAACGCCTTGCCTTTGCCCTTGATCCCGAGAACCGGGGCCGGATGGGGTTCACACGAAAAGCCTTCGACGAACGGCGCGATAGGCTTTCGGCCCCGTTTCTCACCGGCAGCCGCCAGACCGGCGGCCTGACCTTCTCCAATCGCGTCGCCGGTCTGGAAGGTGCCGTTGAACGCGCCCGCGCCAAGCCAGTTTTCGGTCGGCTGCGGCGGCAGGAAGGCTTGCAGCGCTTCGTTCCATACCGGGCGTCCGCCTGCCTGGCTCGCCAGATGTATGGCGGGCGACCAGCCGCCCGAAACCAGCAGGCAATCGGCCTCGATCAGGCGCTCGCGTCCGCTCGCTCGTGCGCCGTCGAAGGGTTGAACCCGCACGCCGTCGAGCGCCTTTCCCCCCTCCGTCGTCTGCACCGCGTGGCCCGTCAGGACCTCGGCAAAACTCTCTGACGCCGCCTGCCGCGCGGCGTCCGATATCTCGGTTCGCACGTCGATGATGGCGGCGACGGTCGCGCCCGCGCGCTTCAGCGCGAGCGCAGCACCATAGGCCGTGTCGTTATTGGTAAAGATCGCCACCTGCTTGCCTGTGCGCACCCCGAATTCGTTGGCATAGCGCTTTGCCGCCGATGCCAGCATGACGCCCGGAATGTCGTTGCCGGGAAACACCATCGGACGCTCGAACGCGCCTGTCGCCAGCACGACCGCGCCCGCGCGAATGGTCCAGTGTCGATGCCGGGGTTCGCCCTTCGAGGCGGCTGCCTTGTGATCGGTCACGCGCTCCAGCGCCGCCAGCGTGTTGCCGTCATAATAGCCCCAGACGCTCGTGCGGTTGAGCATTCGCACGTTCTTTCGGGCGGCGAGCGCCGCCACTGCCTCGCTTGCCCATTGGGCGGCGGGCATGCCGTCGATGGTTTCGCCCGACCAGTTGGCCGATCCGCCGAAACGCGGATCGATTTCGGCCAGCACGACATCCGCTCCCTGTTCCGCTGCCGCCGCTGCGGCGCTCAGCCCGGCGGGGCCGGAGCCTACGACCAGCACGTCGCAGAAGGCGTTCATGCGCTCGTAGCGGGAGCGTTCCGGTTCGAGGCCCGCCATTCCGAGGCCCGCCGCGCGGCGAATGAAGCGCTCGCAGAACATCCAGAAGCGTGTGCCCTTCAGCGGCCAGATTTCCGGTCCCATGAAGGTCTTGTAGTAGAAGCCCGCGCCGATGAACTTGCCGGCAAGCTGGTTGAACGCGCCGATGTCGAACTGGAGCGAGGGAAAGCGGTTCTGGCTTTCGGCGACCAGCCCCTCGTAGATTTCCACCATCGTGGCGGGAATGTTCGGCTCGCGCACTGTGCCGCGCAGGACAGTCACCAGCGCGTTCGGCTCGTCCACGCCCGCGGTCAGCAATCCGCGCGGTCGATGATATTTGAACGAGCGGCCGAACAGCGAAACGCCGCTGGCCAGAAGCGCAGATGCCAGCGTGTCGCCCGCGTGACCGGCGAAGCGCTGTCCGTCGAAGGTGAAGTTGATCGTGCGGTCGCGGTCGATGCGTCCGCCTGCATTGGTGCGGGACGCGCTCATGCCTTCGCCCTCGGCTTGCGCTTCGCTTTGGCGGACACCGGGGCGGATCGAGCGGGCCGCACGCCGGAAATCTTGTGCGTCAGCGTGTTGCGCGTCACTGCGAGGTGCATGCGGCAGCCGCCGGAATGCTGCCAGATTTCATTGTGCTCGCCCGCAATGTTCACCCGGTCATAGACATAGGCGTTCCACGCATCGAGGTCCGTCGAGGCGGGGTCGGGGCGGGTGCGGTTGCCGTCGCCCTGATAGGTGAATTCCGATACGTCGCGCGGGCCGCAATAGGGACATGAAATCAGCATCAGTGGAGTCTCGGCGTTGCGCCTTGGCCCTTGTCGTCGATCACCGTTCCCCGGTGGAAACGGTCGAGCGTGAAGGGCGCGTTGATTTCGTGCGGCTCGTCTTTGGCGATCGTGTGGGCAAAGCACCAGCCCGAGGCTGGCGTCGCCTTGAAGCCGCCGTAGCACCAGCCGCAATTGAGATACATGCCGGGCAGGGGGCCGGTGGTGATGATGGGCGAGCCGTCCATGGACATGTCGCAGACACCGCCCCATGAGCGCAGCACGCGCACAGTGGCCAGCGAAGGGAACAGCGCCAGCATCTCGCTCATCACGTCCTCGACGATGGGCAGGTTGCCGCGCTGCGCATAGGAGTTGTAGCCGTCGATGTCGCCGCCATAAACCAGCCCGCCCTTGTCCGACTGCGACACATAGAAATGGCCCATGCCGAAGGTCACGACCGTGTCGAGGATCGGCTTCAGCGATTCGGACACGAAGGCTTGCAGCACGTGGCTTTCGATGGGCATGCGCTCGATGCCGGCCATGCGCATGACGTGGCCGGTCGAACCGGCGACGGCGACAGCGATCTTCTTTGCGCGGATTTCCCCGCGCGACGTGGTGACGCCGACGATGCGCTCGCCGTCGCGCAGGAAACCGGTAACCTCGCAGTTTTCGAGAATGTCCACGCCGCGCCGGTCCGCCCCCCGCGCATAACCCCAGGCCACCGCGTCGTGGCGGGCGGTGCCCGCGCGCCACTGCATCAACCCGCCATGAATGGGAAATCGCGCCGTGTTCGAAGCATCGACGACCGGCATCAGGCGCTTGATGGCCGCGACATCCATCAACTCGGCGTCCGCATCGAGATGGCGCATGGCGTTGCCGCGCCGCGCATATTCGTCGAGCTGGGCCGGCGTGTGCGCGAGGTTCAGCACGCCGCGCTGGGAAAACATCACATTGTAGTTCAGGTCGTGCGAAAGCCGTTCCCACAGCTTCATCGAATGCTCGTAGAACCGGATGTTCTGCGGCAGCAGGTAGTTGGAGCGCACCGCAGTCGTGTTGCGGCCGACATTGCCGGAACCGAGATAGCCCTTTTCCAGCACCGCGACATTGGTGATGCCATGCTCCTTCGCCAGATAATAGGCGGTCGAAAGCCCGTGCCCGCCGCCGCCGATGATGATGACATCGTAGCTCGGCTTCGGGTCCGGCTTGCGCCATGCGGGCTTCCACCCGCGATTGCCGGTCAGCGCGTTGCGTATCACGGACAGCGCAGAATATTCCGCCATGCCGGTCGAGACTCCCCTTCGAATTTCCGCAGAGAGGCTATCGCTGCTGCCATTCCCCGACGGACAATAAAGCGCCATCGCCTTTCAAAGGACCGACGCGCCGGCTGCATGAATAGTCGCCGGCTTCGAAACGCACAACCGTTGCCGGGCGACATGTTGCGGTCAAGATTGGCGGCCAAGGGATGCATTTTGGTGCGGAATGCGGATAATCTCCGCGCGTTTTGTCATAGCCATCCAGCGATTCGCTGCGAGGTCCTGACCCTAGGGTCCCGTATGAACTCAATTCGAAAAATTCTGGCGCTCGCCCTTGTCCTGATTTTCGCTGCGGTGGGCGGCCTGTTTGCGCAGGATGCGCCGGATACACAGGATACGCGCGACGTTCAGCCGCCGCTCATCGGGATTGCCGCCGATCAGCGGGCGGCGATTGATCGTCTCTCCGCCCAGACCGACCGTCTCGAAACCGACATCAATGGGAATGTCGAGGACGATGCGCGGCTGGTGGAAATCCGGCTGGCGCTCGAGGATATTCAGGCGGAAGTGCTGCAAAGCGGCGTCGCTTTCCGTCCGACCCTGAACGACATCAACGCCAAACTCGAAGCGCTCGGTCCGGTGCCCAAGGACGGCGACCCCGCCGAGGCCGATGAAAAGGCTACCCAGCGCGCGGCGCTGAACAAGCAGAAGGCCCAGATCAACCAGGTCATCGCGCAGGCCGAGGACCTGCTGGTGCGCGTCAACGGCCTTGTCAACAAGATCGCCACCATTCGCCGCGATCTGTTCGCCGATACGCTTATGAAGCGCTATCAACTCCGTGCGGCCATCAGTCCCGATGTCGGCGCGGAAGTCGGCGATCAGGTCACCATGCTGTCGCGCAACGTGTCGGCGTGGTTCCGCTTCCTGCTGCGGTTCAAAATGCAGGCGGCGCTCGTCGCAACATTCTTCGCCTCGATCGTCGGGGTGATCTTCTACATTCTCGGACGGCGCGTCGGCGGACGCCTTCTCTACAAGGACCCGGAGGCCCATCCCGACTATCTCAGCAGGCTCTCCGCCGCGTTCTGGCTGACCCTGCTGCCCTCGCTCGCGCTGCTTCTGTTCATGATGCTGACCGTCGGCCTCTACCAGTCCTACAACGTGCTGCGGGGGGACGTCGCCGCCTATTTCATCGGCCTCCTGCAGACGCTCTTCATCTGCTTTTTCGTGAACAGGCTGGCGAACGCGATCCTGTCGCCCGATGCTCCGAACTGGCGGCTCATCAAGATCGAGGCGCGTCCCGCCCGCGTCCTCATCTGGCTTGCCACGTTTGCGGCTCTCATCGTCGGCCTTGACCGCTTTACGGACATCGTCACGGAAAGCCTCGGGTCGCCGCTTTCCGTGACGATCCTCAAGGGTCTCTTTGCTGCGGTTCTGGTCGGCGTGCTGCTGATGGTGTTCGGAAGCGTCAGGCCCTTCGCGGACGAGGAAGGCCGTTCCGTCACATGGCCGGGATGGTTTCGCGCGACTGTCTATGTGCTCGGCCTCGCGACGATCATCGCCGCGCTGACCGGCTACATCAGCCTTGCGCAATTCGTTTCGCGCCAGATTGTGGTGACCGGAGCGTGGATCGCGACGGCCTATATCGGCCTGCTCGCCTCTCGGGCAATTTCCGACGAGGGCGCATTCGGAAACACCGCCGCAGGGCGCTGGGTCAAGCAGACATATCACACCGAGGATTCCAAGCTCGACCAGCTCGGCGTGCTGGCAAGCGTGGCCATCAACCTCATCATCGTTCTCGCCGTCATGCCCGTCGTGCTGTTCCAATGGGGCTTCCAGGCAGGCGACATGGCGGTGTGGATACGCCGCATCGCCAACGGATTCCAGATCGGCTCCTTCACCTTCTCGCCGCTCGCCATCGTGACCGGCCTCGTCGTATTCGGTATCGGCTATTTCGTCACCCGCTGGTTCCAGTCATGGATCGACGATACGGTGATGGCGCGCGGGCGCGTCGATATCGGCGTGCGCAACTCGATCCGCACCGTGGTCGGCTATGCCGGGCTGGCTGTTGCTGCGTTGATCGGCATATCGGCGGCGGGCCTCAACCTGTCCAACCTCGCGCTGATCGCCGGCGGCCTTTCCCTCGGCATCGGCTTCGGTCTCCAGAACGTCGTTTCCAACTTCGTATCCGGCCTCATCCTGCTGGTGGAGCGCCCGTTCAAGGTGGGCGACTGGGTGGTGGCGGGAGATGTTTCCGGCACTGTGCGCAAGATCAGCGTGCGCGCGACGGAGATCGAGACCTTCCAGCGCCAGACGATGATCGTCCCCAACTCGCTGCTCATCAACAATGCAGTCGGCAACTGGACGCATCGCAACAAGCTCGGACGGGTGGAGGTTCCTGTCGGCGTCGTCTACGGGTCCGACGCGGAGCATGTGCATCAGGTGCTGCTCGATATCGCGCGCAGCCATCCGCTTGCATTGAAGAATCCCGAGCCTGTCGTGGTCTTTGTCGGATTCACCGATACCGCGATGAATTTCGAGATACGTGTGTTTCTCGCCGATGTCGGGAACATGATGACGGTGGGAAACGACATGCGTTTCGCAATCCTGCGCGCCTTCCAGCGCGAGGGCATCGTGATTGCGCATATCCCGAGAATCACCAGTGCGCTCAGCACGGCATGGGATGCCAGCGAGGACGAGGTCGAAGCCGCTTTGGCCGAGCGCGTCGCCCGTCGCGCCGAGGAGGATGCGAAACCGGCGAAGAAGCCGCGCAGGCGAAAGCCCGATCCCGCCTGAACCGCGCAGACGCGACAAGAATTTATCGTTCAGTTGCCGTTCAGGCAGTTTGTCCTATAGCATCAGCATCCGAGGGGGCCTTTCGCGCCCTTGGGGGTTGCAATAGAGGCGGTGCTCGCACCGGAACTGGAAGCATGTTGAAAATAGTTTTTGCTGCGCTGGCGATGGCCATGACGAGCGGTGCCGCCTTTGCGGCGAGCGCCGTCAATCTCGACAGCGAAACGCGGACGATTGTCGTGACCGAAGGCGGCAGCCGCCAGCAGATCGACATCGCGCCCGGTGAAACCGTGGATTTCTGCGCCAATGGCTGCTTCGTGACGCTGCCCAATGGCGACCGCGAGGCGCTGACCGGCGGCGAAACCGTGGAGATTTCCGGCGGCGCCGCGAAGATCAAGTAAATGAGGTCGCGGCGCATTTGAGCAATGTCGCAAACAGGCTGCATTGCATCCGGTGCGCCGCCTTATAGTCTCCCGCGATCAATACCCTGGAGTCGCGGGCAATGGCAGAATTTCCCAGCAAAGCGAAGGTCGTCATCATTGGCCTCGGCGGCATCGTGGGCGCATCCGTCGCCCATCATCTGATCGAGCGCGGCTGGGACGACATCGTCGGGATCGACAAGTCCGGCATTCCGACCGACATCGGCTCGACGGCCCATGCGTCGGACTTCTGCTACACCACAAGCCATGATTTCCTGTCCTGCTGGACGACGCTCTATTCCATCGATTTCTACGAGAAGATGGGTCACTATGCCCGCATTGGCGGCCTTGAGGTCGCGCGCGTCGGCGACGATGGCCGCATGGACGAAATCAGGCGCAAGGTGACGTCGGCCAAGGCGTTCGGCACCCGCGCCCGCCTGATCGAGCCTGCCGAAATCAAGGCGAAATTCCCTCTCATCGAGGAGCATCTGGTGCAAGGCGGCCTGTGGGACCCCGACGCCGGGCTGGTCGTGCCGCGCTCGCAGACCGTTGCCGGCAAGCTCGTCGACGCGGGCGAGGCTTCCGGCAAGTTGAAGGCTTTCGCCAACACGCCCGCGAAGTCGCTCATCATCGAGAATGGCCGCATCCGTGGCGTCGTCACCAGCCGCGGCACGATCCGCGCGGATCATGTCATTGTCTGCGCCGGCCTGTGGGGCCGCCTCATCGCGGAGATGGCGGGCGAGGACCTGCCGGTCATGCCGATCGATCATCCGCTGACCTTTTTCGGCCCCTATACAGAATTTGCCGGCACCGGCAAGGAGATCGGCTGGCCGCTCATGCGCGACCAGGGCAATTCGGCCTATATGCGCGACACGGGCGACCCCAGGACCACCGAAGGTGGGCAGATCGAGTGGGGCTATTACGAGGAAACCAATCCACGCCTTTGCCATCCGCGCGACCTGCTTGAAAAGGATCAGGCGCGGCTGTCGCCCTCACAGCGCGACCTCGACATGGAGCAGATCCTCGAACCGCTGGAACGCGCCATCGAGTTGACGCCGATCCTCGGCGAACTCGGCTACAATGAGAGCCATTCCTTCAACGGGCTGTTGCAGGTCACCGCCGATGGCGGGCCGTCGGTCGGCGAAAGCCAGAAGGTGAGGGGGCTGTGGTATTGCGTCGCCATCTGGGTCAAGGACGGCCCCGGCTTCGGCAAGCTGCTCGCGGACTGGATGACGGATGGCCGCACCTCGATCGACCATGCCCGCATCGACTATTCGCGCTTCTATCCGCACCAGCTTGAGGAAAAATTCGTCGAGGGCCGTTGCGGCGAGGCGGCGCAGAAGGTCTACAACCCGGCGGTGCATCCGCGCGAACCTTACGCGACGGGCCGCAACATCCGCCGCTCGCCTTTCTACGAGCGCGAGAAGGAGCTTGGCGGCTATTTCATGGAGCTTGGCGGCTGGGAGCGCGCCCATGGCTACGCTGCCAATGAGCATCTTCTCGAGAAATACGGCGACCGTGTTCCTGTGCGCGAAAACGAATGGGACAATCGGCATTTCTGGCGCGTCTCCAACGCCGAGCATCTCGCCATGAGCGAGGATTGCGGCATCGTGAACCTGTCGCATTTCGCCATGTTCGATGTCGAAGGCCCGGACCACGTGGCACTCATGGAGTGGGTCTGCGCTGCCCGCATCGGCGGCGACGCCAATATCGGCAAGGGCATCTACACGCATTTTCTCGACGACGAGGGCATGGTGCGGGCGGACCTCACCGTCATCCGCATGGTCGACCGCTGCCGCGTGATCGACGGTGCGGATGCCGGTCCGCGCGACTATCACTATCTGCGCCGCGTGGCGGAGGATAAGGGCTTCGACGTCACCATCATCGATGTGACGGAGAAGTTTGTCACCATCGGCATCTGGGGGTCGAACGCGCGCGCCACGCTGCAACAGGTGGTCGCGGACCCGGAGGGCCTTGCGTCGGAGAACTTTCCCTTCGCCGCCATCAAACCGATCCGCATCGCGGGCAAGGATGTGACGGCATTCCGCATTTCCTATGTCGGCGAGCAAGGTTGGGAGCTTCACATGCGTTATGAGGACGGGCTTGCCGTCTGGGACGCGCTGCGCGCAACCGGAATCATGCCGTTCGGTGTCGAAACCTACGCCAACAGCCGCCGCATGGAAAAAAGCCTTCGGCTTCAGAACGCCGATCTCCTGACCGAGTACAATCTGTTCGAGGCCGACCTTGCGCGTCCCAAGGTCAAGGAAGCGGACTTCCGGGGCAAGGCGAAGCATGTCGAATATCGCGCCCGCGACGGACAGCCTGCCACGCTCTGCACCCTCGTCATGACGGACAATATCGACTCGAAGGGCGTTGCCCGCTATCCGGTCGGCAGCATGCCCGTCATGGACCCCGACACCGGCAAGACGCTGGTCGACGAGCTTGGACGCCTGTCATTCACCACTTCGGTCGCCTTCGGCCCCACCATCGGCAGGAACATCGCGCTGGCCTATCTGCCTCGCGATTTCGCGCAGCAGGGCCGCCGGCTTGTGGTCGAATATTTCGGCGACACCTTTCCTGTCGAAGTGGCTGCGGTCGGCTACCAGCCGCTCTACGATCCCGAAAACCTCAAGCCGAGAAGCTGAGCGGCGGCTCTCGAAAAGTTGAATGTGCGGAGAGCATCCCGACCGAAGGCCCATTGCCATCGGTCGGGATTTTCTTAATCCTTGTCTCCATGCGCGGAATCCCTCAAGGCTTGAGGATTGCCTTTGCTTTCGTCGCCCTCGCGACGACGGGCGGTGTTTCGTCAGCCGCCGAGCCGGTCGATGTCGAACTCGTCCTCGCGGTGGACGTTTCGCTTTCCATGTCTCCCTCCGAGCTTGACATCCAGCGCGACGGCTACGCGGCTGCGCTGCTCGACAAGGATGTGCTCGACGCCATCGCCGCCGGTGCCTATGGCCGCATCGCCGTGGCCTATTTCGAATGGGCGGGCACCACGTCGCACCAGCTCGTCGTGCCCTGGACAACCATCTCCAGCCGCGCGGACGCCGAGCGTGTGGTCGCGCGGCTCACGGCCCTTCCACCGGCAAGCGCGCGCCGCACCTCGATCTCCAGCGCGCTCGAATTCGGTGCGGACCTGCTGGCCGAAAGCCCGTATCAAAGCGTCAAGCGCGTGATCGATATTTCGGGAGACGGTCCGAACAATCAGGGCGCGCCCGTGGTCGAAATGCGCGACCGGCTTGTGGAGCAGGGCATTGTCATCAACGGACTCCCGCTCATGACGAATGGCGGCTTTTCCAGCGCCTACGACGTTCCCGATCTCGATTCCTACTACACCAATTGCGTCATCGGCGGGCCGGGGGCGTTCATGATTCCCGTCAATGCCTGGGAGCAGTTTCCCGAAGCGATCCGCCGCAAGCTGGTGCTTGAACTTGCTGCCCGGCCCCTTGGCGACTTGCCTGTCGTTCTCGCTCAGGCCAAGGAGCCGTATGACTGTCTTGTCGGCGAGAAGATCTGGCGCAATCGTTCATGGATGTGGGACAGCCGCTAAGTCGGCAAGGTTCGCACCGCCCCCACTCCGTCGCGCTTCGCGCGCCACCTCTCCCCCACTTCGCAGGGGAGAGGAAGGGTGTGGCGGGGAAGACAGGCTCCCTTCCTCACCCCCACTTTGTGGGGGAGAGGTGGTTTGCGAAGCAAACCGGAGTGGGGGTGGTGTCCAAATACGTCACCCTTCGACCACGGAACCACGGCGCATTGACCACGATCCATGTCAGGCCGAGCAGGGTGAAAGATGGGGCGATGATCCACAGCGCCTTGATCGCATCCGACGAGGAGCGAAACGCATCGAAGAAATCCTGCCAGAAATGATAGCTGTCCATTGCGACCTCCGTGCCATGCAATTTGGTCACCGAGGGGCCCCAAAAAGCCCCACTCGCCCCTCTGGTGACCGGGGAGGTGATAAACCGTGCAACGACGGCTGCCCCGACCTTTAAGCCGAAGCTCTGGACATACGTCGGGGCCTCCCCGGCCCTGAGGCTCGTGGAGATGCCGTTGACGGTCGGCATCGACCGCGTCGCAAGGGATTATCACATCCCAAGGCCCGGCCAAACGACCGGACCCGAGGCGACCATATTCCATCATATGCTAAAATAGAAGCGGGATTTTGGGTTGGTGCCCAGCGCACCCCTCAACCGGCTGCCGCCACCTTCTCCCACAAGGGGAGAAGGACGATGGCAACCACGTCTCGCATTTTCTGCGACGTCGTTGACTGAGGCCGGCGTGACGGACATCCCCTTCTCCCCTTGTGGGAGAAGGTGCCGGCAGGCGGATGAGGGGCAGCGCTATGTCGGCAAGGCTATCACCGCCGCATCAACATACATCACCCGCCTTCCACGCAGCCACGGCGCATTGACCACGATCCATGTCAGGCCGAGCAAGGTGCATGATGGGACGATGATCCACAGCGCCTTGATCGCATCCGACGAGGACCGAAACGCATCGAAGAAATCTTTCCAGAAATGATAGCTGTCCATTGCGACCTCCGTGCCATGCAATTTGGTCACCGAGGGGCCCCAAAGCCCCACTCGCCCCTCTGGTGACCGGGGAGGTCATAAACCGCACAACGACGGCTGCCCCGACCTTTAAGCCGAAGCTCTGGACATGCGTCGAGGCCTCCCCGGCCCTGAGGCTCGTGGAGATGCCGTTGACGATCGACATCGACCGCGTTGGATGGGACTATGACACCCCAAGGCCCGGCCAGGCGACCGGACCCGAGGCGACCATATTCCATCATATGCTAAAATAGAAGCGGGATTTTTTGGGTTGGTGGTTGCGCTCAGGCGGCGGCGAGTTGCTTCCTGTCGGCGCGTTCCTGCTGGGGCGAGCGGGCGTAAAGCTCGCGATAGCATTTCGAAAAATGCGACGCCGACACGAAGCCGCAGGCAACCGCCACCTCGACCACCGGCATGGAGGACTGGATAAGCAGGTGGCGCGCGCGGTCGAGCCGGATCTCCAGATAATACCGGGCCGGGGATCGGCCCATTTCGGATCGGAAGAGCCGTTCGATCTGGCGGCGCGACAGGCCCACATGGTCGGCGATTTCGATCAATGACAGAGGCTCGGACAGATTTGCCTCCATGAGCTCGATGATGGTGAGCACCTTGGAATTCTGCACGCCGAGCCGCGCGCGCAGCGGCAGGCGCTGGCGGTCGGTGGGGTTGCGGACGCGGTCGGTCAGCATCTGTTCGCAGACCCGGTTGACGAGATTATCGTCGAAATCGTCGCCGATCAGCTTCAGCATCATGTCGAGTGCGGCGGTGCCCCCGGCGCAGGTGTAGACGTTCTGGTCAACCTCGAAGAGATCGGCAAAGACATTGGCCTTCGGGAACGCCTCCGCGAATCCGGGCAGGTTTTCCCAATGGATGGCGCAGCGCTTGTTGGCCAGCAGCCCGGCCGCGGCAAGCACATGCGCGCCCGTGCAAAGCCCGCCGACGCTGACGCCGCGATTATACTCCTCGCGCAGCCAGGCCAGCGCCGATTTGTTCTGGAATTTCTCGACATTGTAGCCGCTGCAAACGATGACCATGGACGGGCGCTCGGCCCCGCCCATCTTCCGGCGCTCATCCTCCAGTGAGGTATCGGCGGCGCAGAGAACACCGTTGGAGGCGGGCACGGGCCTGCCGTCGAGACTGGCGAGCCGCCAGCGATAAGCTTCATAGCCGAGCATGCGGTTTGCGATGCGCAGCGGCTCCAGCGCCGTCGCAAATGCGACCATGGTGAATTCGGGAACGAGAAAGAAGACCAGCGATCGTTTAATCTGATTCTTCACGATGTTCATGGCCCAGACCCTGGCTGCGCATGCCGAGATTGCGAGCGCGTGGCTTTGCTATATGCGACACCAAATTTCGGCCTTGTCAATGGCGGGCATGGCGACCCCGAAACGAACAGGGCCGCCGCACCGAAAGGTGCGACGGCCCGGCCCGATTTGCAGTGAGGGTCGATCAGCGGATCAGCATGCCGAGGCGGTTCGCCGCGATTGCGCCGGTCTGGCCGGGCATGGTGCGGGCGAAGCGATCACGCTCGCGAATGGTCGAAAGATTGGCTGCTGCGCCGGTTCTGAAAAGGCGGGAAAAAAGCTTCATGACACGTCTCCATGTATCCAAGCCTACACGGGGTGCCTTCGCGTTTATGCCGGAGTGGGGCATCTCGGTTCTTGTTGGCGCTGATATAGGATCGACGGCGCGGGGCCGCTATATGCAAAACGAAATTGGCTGTCGCAAAATCGACAAGGCGAGCGCCGCATCGTGGTTGATGCCCAAAATCTCTTTTGATTAACAGACTGTTACGGACCGCACGTTGTGGCTTGCGCATGCCTCATATGCGGCATGCGCGCGCTGCATGCCAGGGTAGCCGCAAAAAAGGCCCGCCGGCATGGCCGGCGGGCCGGTTCGGTTCGCAACACATGCTTCGGCTCAATGCTCCACATGGATTCGGGTGGCACGGCGGGCGTCCTCGACCTGCGGCCAGCCGATGTCCTTCTGGACCTCGAAGGGCAGGGCGCGCAGCAGACGCTCGGTCTGGTAGCGCGTGCGGGCGCGGCTGTATTCATGTGCCAGATGGCTGATTGCTCCAAAAATGCTCATGTCCTTCCTCCTGTTTGCAGCGTCCGGTCGGTCCGGGCACTTTCGATGGCTTGACTATCTCGCACTATTTGTGTTCAATCAAACGAAATGGAATGATCGTTTCAGTCAGAAAAATTGAACGAGGTTGTCATGAACGCGCCGCTCAATCATCCGCTCCCCCTGCTCGATCTGGACGTGCTGCGCACCTTTGTCGCGATTGCGGAAACGGGCAGCTTCACTTCGGCGGCAAATGCGGTTTTCCGCACGCCGTCCGCTGTTTCGATGCAGATCAAGAAGCTTGAGGACATTCTGGGTCGCGCCGTGTTCGCGCGCGATGCGCGATCCGTTTCTCTGACCACCGATGGCGAGATCCTGCTGGGCTATGCGCGGCGGCTGCTGGCGATCAATCGAGAAGCGGTCTCCAAGTTTGTCGTGCCGGACATTGTCGGCGTGGTGCGCCTTGGGTCGCCGGATGATTTCGGTGAGCGTGTTCTGCCGCATGTGCTGCGCCGGTTTGCGCAGACGCATCCGTCCATCGCCGTGGATGTAGTGATCGACCAGAGCGTGAACCTGCGCCGGCGCATGGACGACCGGGCGCTGGACATTACGCTGCTGACAAATTCGACCGGCGCGTCGCATGGCGCGGAGACATTGCTGACCGAGCCGATCGTGTGGGCAGGCGCGCGTGGCGGCTGCGCCCATCTGCGCGAGCCGCTGCCGGTTTCGGTGTGGGAAGAGGGTTGTGCGTGGCGCGCAGGCGCCATGGAGGCGCTCGGCCGCGAAGGCCGCAATTTCCGCGTCGCCTATATGAGCGCCCATACGGCGGGGCAGCGCGCCGCTATCCTGTCCGACCTCGCGGTTGCGCCGTTGCCGAAGTCTTTCATCACCGAGGAGATGGTCGAGCTTGGCCCAAAGGACGGCATGCCGTCGATCGGCCAATATTCACTTGCAATGCTTGTCAGCAAGGACGCGACCCCGCCGGTCAAGGCCGCCGCCGACCATATCCGCGCCGCCTTCGAGGCGTTTCGCGAAACCGGAAAGTTCTGAGCAGCGTAACGAGAAAGGGCGGGCAACCGCAGTTGCTCGCCCTTGCGACTCCGCTATCGCAGATGGATCAGATGATCTCGAACTGAAGGTCGGGCTTGCCGCCCTTCTCGGGACGGCTCGGCGTCCAGCGCCAGCCGATGTCCTTCTGGATCTCTTCCGGGAGCGCGTTGATGATGGAGGCCGTGCGACGATCCGCACGCGACTTGAAGTGACCGCTGGCGATCCACGCCAGTGCTTTCGACATGTTCATTTTGCTTCTGCCTTTTGAGAAAGACGCGAAGCACATGACTGCCTCAAGCGTCGTCGTATTCTTACGACGTTGATATATCTATCGACGGTTCTGTCTACAAGCTCACTTGCCTATCAAATTTGCAGGTGAGGTATGAAAATTCGGCAGCCCATGCCCATTTTTCGCGCATCATGTGCAAAATGCGGCGCATTTCAGCAGTTTTGCGGGCGTATTTTTCGAGAAATCGCGATTTTTGCGCTGAAAACCGTGCTTGTCAGACGCGGTTTCGGCGAGCCGCGCGTTCCTCACGCGAGCGCCTGCGAGGCGCGCCATCGCCGGGCTCGCCACCGGTCTCAAGCACTTTGCGCGGCGGCAACTGAACCTGTTCGGCGAGCCGGGGGAACGGGTCGACCTTGTTCGGCAAGGCCATGGCATCGATGAACAATTGCTGGAAATGCGGCTCCAGCGCTGTCTCAATTTTCTCGATCTTCGAGACTTCCCTTTCGATCTCGCGACGATGGCCGCGATTGAGCAAAGCCATCAATGCGCCGGTCCCGGCGGCGTTGCCGACGGCCCTGACTTCCGACAGGTCGCAATCGGGAATGAGGCCCAGAACCATTGCGTATTTGGGATCGATGAAGGAGCCGAACGCGCCCGCGAAGCGGATCACATCGACATGGACAACCCCTTGTTTTTCCATGAGAAGCTTGACGCCCGCATAGAGCGCCGCCTTGGCGAGCTGGATGGCGCGGATGTCGTTTTGCGTCACCGTTATGCGCGGCTCGCCCTGCCGTCCCTCCCGCAGCAGGTAAGAGAAGGTGCGGCCGTTTGGAATGATGCGGGTGCTGCGCGCGGCAAGCGATCCGTCCACCACGCCGTCCTCCGAAATAATGCCGGCGAGGTACATTTCGGCGACGACCTCGATGATCGCCGAGCCGCAAATTCCGGTCACGCCGGTTTTCCAGGATTCGTCCTCGAAGCCGTCTTCATCGGACCACTTGTCGACGCCGATCACACGGTAGCGCGGCTCCAGCGTTTGCGGGTCTATCCGCACCCGCTCGATTGCGCCGGGCGCTGCGCGCTGGCCGGATGAAATCTCGGCGCCCTCGAATGCGGGGCCGGTCGGAGAGGATGCGGCTACAACCCTGTTTTTATTGCCTAAAACGATCTCGGCGTTGGTCCCGACATCGACCAGAAGCATCATCTTGTCCTGCCGGTAGGGGCCTTCGGACAGGGTTGCGCCGGCAGCGTCTGCGCCGACATGTCCCGCAATGCAGGGCAGCATGTAGACCCGTGCGCCACGGTTCACGTCGATGTCGATTTCGTGCGCCCAATATTGCAGTGCGCCCGAAACCGCCAGCGCGAACGGAGCCTGTCCCAGTTCGGTCGGATCGATGCCAAGGAAAAGGTGGTGCATGATCGGATTGCCGACGAACACGCAATCGAAAATGTCGTGCCGATCGACATTGCCTTCCGCGCAGACCTTGCCGATCAGCGTGTTGACCGCCTCGCGCACGGCCTTCGTCATGGCTTCGCGCCCGTCCGGGTTCATCATCACATAGGAGACGCGGCTCATCAGATCTTCGCCGAAGCGGATTTGCGGGTTCGACGTGCCCGAGGAAGCGGCGATGCGCCCTGAAAGCAGCGACACCAGATGCATCGCGATGGTGGTCGAACCGATGTCGCAGGCGATGCCGTAGGCTTCGTTTTTCAAGCCGGGGAACAGACCGATGATAAACGGGCGCGCCGATTCCACATCGCGGTGAATGGCGGCGGTCACACCCCAATTGCCTTTGCGCAGAATGGCTTGCACCTGCGGGATGATGTGCGGCGCGACGAGTAGGTCCTCCCAGCCCCAGTCTTTTTCCAGGACGAGTTTCAGCCGGTCGAGATCGCCGAGCGGCTTGTGCATGTCGGGTTCGTCGACCTCGACATAGCAAAGCTGGACCGGCGAATTACGCTCGATCACACGGTCGGTCGCCGCCTTGCGCACCACCTGCGCATTGATGACCGTATCCTGCGGAACGTCGATGACGAGATCGCCCTGCACCGTCGCGGAACAGGACAGGCGACGGCCCTCGGGAAGGCCGCGGATCTTCTCGTAGCGCTCTTCCTTCGCGCCCTTGGGCGAAATGTGGTCGAGCGACGAAACGATCTTGTGCTTGGCGAAATTGCCTTCCTGCACCTCTATCTGGCAGCGTCCGCACGTCGCTCGACCGCCGCACACGGACTCGACATAGACGCCGAGCGACCGCGCTGCATCGAGGATCGGCGTTCCGACAGGAAAGCGCCCGCGCTTGCCCGAAGGCATGAACAGGACGAGAGGATCGGAAGGACTTGCCATTGTGAGCGACCCCTCATCCGCCTGCCGGCACCTTCTCCCACAAGGGGAGAAGGACGATTTCAGGAAACGCGCCGCAAATCGCCGACGTGCTGGCGTTGTATGCGACCGAAACTGCATTCCGCCTTCTCCCCTTGTGGGAGAAGGTGCCGGCAGGCGGATGAGGGGTGAAGGAAGGCACGGAGCAAGCTATCCCTGCGCCGCCCGTCGCGCTTCGCGTCCGCCGCGGCGGCGGCCACCGGCGGCGGCTTCGCCGGGGGCGGTCACGGCCACCGGGGTAGGGGCGGCGTGCTCGCCGGGCTTGTAATCCTTGTAGGTGCGGATCCAGGTCATGCAGTCCTTGTCCGTCCCGTTCAGCACGTTTGCGCCGCGCACGGCTTCCATTTCCTGCGGGCGGCAGGGGTTCATGATTGCAGAGGTCATGCCCGCGCCGATCACCATGGGGATGAATGCGCCGTTGATGCCGTGGCGATGCGGCAGGCCGAAGGAGATGTTGGAAAGGCCGCAGGTGGTGTTGACCTTCAGTTCCTCGCGCAAGCGCCGCAACAGCGCGAACACCTGGCGGCCCGCGTCGCCCAGCGCGCCGATGGGCATCACCAGCGGGTCGACAACCACGTCCTCGGCCTTGATGCCGTGATCCATTGCGCGCTCGACGATCTTCTTCGCGACCGCGAAGCGCACGTCCGGGTCCATGGAAATGCCTGTCTCGTCGTTCGAAATGGCGACCACGGGCACATCGTATTTCTTGACGAGCGGCAGGATCGCCTCAAGCTTTTCTTCCTCGCCGGTCACGGAATTGACCAGCGGGCGGCCTTTTGCGACCTTCAGCCCTGCTTCGATCGCCGCCGTCACGGAGGAGTCGATGGAAAGCGGCAGGTCGACAAGGTTCTGCACGATTTCAAGGGTTTGCACCAGCAAGCCGGGCTCGGTGGCGTTTGGATCGACCGCCGTGACGCCCGCATTCACGTCCAGCATCGTTGCGCCCGCCGCCGCCTGCTCAAGAGCGTCCTTGATGACGGTCTCGAAGTTCCCGGCTTGCATTTCGGCGGCGAGTTTCTTGCGGCCTGTGGGGTTGATCCGTTCACCGATCACGCAAAAGGGCTGATCGAATCCGATGACGATCTCGCGGCTGGCGGATGCGACGATGGTGCGGGTCATAAAGCTCTCCTAAGATATAAAGACATCTTTATATCGATATTCGTTTGCGATCAATGCGCAGTTTTCACGAGTTCGACCTGGCTTTCGACCTTGTCGTCGCGCAGGATGCTTTCAAGTCGTTCGGCGACGATCCGGTCGTCCTGCCGCGCTTCGCGCTGCCACGGGCGGCGTCCTTTCAGCACGCCGGATTCATCGACGATCTCGGCGACGTATTCCTCCTGCCGGTAGGCCATCACATGAACGCCCGCGACGCCGGAAATTTCCTTCACCTCGTTGATGATGTCGATGCAGATGCGCTTGCCTTCCTTCTTCTGGTCCTGCGCGCCTTCCAGCCGCTCGATGATGGCGTCGGGAATGTGAATGCCGGGAACGTTGGAGCGTATCCATTTCGCCGTCTTGGCTGACGCCAGCGGCCCGACGCCGCAAAGGATGAACACCTTTTCGGCATGCCCGAGATCGCGCGCCTTCTGCATGAAGCTCTTGAACATCGGCACGTCGAAGCAATATTGCGTTTGCACGAACTGCGCGCCCGCGGCGATCTTCTTGCCGAGATGGATCGGACGGAAATCGAAGGGCGGCGCGAAGGGGTTCACCGCCGCGCCGAGGAAAAGCTGCGGCGGCGTGGTGAGTTTGCGGCCCGAGAGGAACTTGCCGTTGTCGCGCATGATGCGGACCGTTTCGAGCAGCGAAATGGAGTCGAGGTCGAAAACCGGCTTTGCGCCGGGCTGGTCGCCCGCCTGCACGCCGTCGCCTGTCAGGCACAGTATGTTTGCCACGCCCATCGCAGCCGCGCCCAGCACGTCGCCCTGAATGGCGATGCGGTTTTTGTCGCGGCAGGCAATCTGCATGATCGGCGCATAGCCCATGCGGGTCAGGAGCGCACAGATGCCGACCGATGACATATGGCAGTTCGCGCCCGACGCATCGACCGCGTTGATGCCGTCCACCCATCCGTCGAACACTTTGGCACGGTTGTAGACGTCCTCGGGGTCGGCGCTGTCGGGCGGATTCAGCTCGGTGGTAACGGCGAACTCACCGCGCCGCAGAACGCGCTCCAGCCGCCCGCGCGACGAATGGCCGGGCAACGGCTCCAGCGGAAGGTGAACGCCTTCCGGATTCTCGTCGGGCTGGACCGGGCGTTTAGACATGGAAAGATCCCCGTCGAAATGCGATCTCGCGCGGTTCTGCCAAACCCCTCATCCGCCTGCCGGCACCTTCTCCCACAAGGGGAGAAGGCAGAATGCGCAAACGCCCGCAAAAACCGTCAACGTTGCAGAGAATGCGAGGCATTTCGGTCAACCGCCTTTTCCTCTTGTGGGAGAAGGCGCCGGCAGGCGGATGAGGGGTGCGGGCAGCACGAGCGGAAACGAACATCACGATTGCGCCCTGTCCGCGTGGGCGGCGGCTTGTGCCGTAACGCGCAACCATGCCGAGGTCTCGCGCAGGGACTGGTCGACCGGCTTTTGCACGTTGAGGATCGCGTCACCATGCACCATGTTGCGCGAGCCTTCCCAAGCTTTCACCCAGACGCAGGGCATGTTGGGCTCGACCTCGCAATTGCCGTTTGCACGCACGCCGCCGCACGGACCGTTGCGCAGTTGCTTGGGGCAGTTCATCGGGCAGGACATGCCGGTTGAAGAGAGGACACATTGCCCGCACATGCGGCAGTCGAACATCAGGCCCTTCACATTGCGCTCGACGAACTTGATCGGAGCCTCGACGCGCCCATAGCCGATCGCCTTCCACAGCGGGTGCAGGCTCAGGAAGATGCTGGCGAAGCGCGCGTAGAACCACTCCAGCGCGCGGGAATGGCGGATCGACCACAGCCGCACGGTGTAGCTGCGCTGGACGCGCCGTTGCGGCGAAACGTCGGCGGGCTTGTAGTCGGATTTGGGGGCGGATTTCTTGACCGCGCTTGCCTGTGTCTCTCCGGCCTTCGCCGCCGGGGGCAAGGTCTCGGGCGCAGCGCTCGCCGGGCCTGCCGCCGTTGTGGATCGGGTCGTGTCGTCAGCCATGTTCCTTGCCGCCTGCCTTGGCAAGCGCCACGAGGCGCTCGCGTGGGTACTCAGCATCCAGTGCCGAAGCGGCCTTTTCCGCCTCGACTTCGAGGTCGTCGCCGACGGGTACCGCATCGGCCTTTCGCCACTCGGCGAGATAGGCGTCGGTGTCGCTGTCGCCGGAGCGCATGGCGGCCATGTCGATGGCTTCGGCAAAACGCTGCGGCAGTTCCCGCTTCGCATTCTGACGCCCCTTGCGCACGATGACCTGCGCAGGGATGTCACGCCAATAAACGACAATAAGATCAGCCATATCGCCTCGCCTGGATCAGTTTGAGAGCATTGCAGGAACCATTTGTCGCCCGCTTGTTGCGGCACGACGCGCGTGCATTCAAAAGCGACGCCCGCAAGCGGGCATGCGGGTCACATCATCCACGCCCAGATCGCATGGCCGGCAAAGCCGGCCGCAGTAAATATGCCGACGATCACGGCCATCGCCACCACGCCGACGAGACTGCCGAGCGCAAAGAGAAGGCCGTCCCTTTCGAGCAGGGAAAGTCCCAGCAATGTCGTGCAGAAAGCGGGTAGCCAGTTGCCGCCCGGTATGGGCAGCGTCACGACAATCGCCATGAACAGCGCAATCGCGCCCACGATGCGTTCGCCCTGCCGACGCCAGAACGGCCAGTAGCGGGGCTTGATGAGCTTTTCCATCCGGGCGAGGCGCGGCACCAGCGAGGCCATGAGGTTGCGGAACTGGTCGGCGCTGAGCGAACGCTTGCCAAGCACCTCGGGAAGCCATGTCCGGCGCCTGCCGGAAACCATCTGCGCGGCGACGATGATGAGGGGCAGGCCGAGCACGGCGGATGAGCCGGGCGGCAGCGGCAAGAGGTTCAACCCGGCGAAAAGAACAAGCATCGGCGCAAAGGCGCGCGCGCCGAGCGACTTGCAGATATGATCGAGCGTGACCGGTCCATCGGCATCGCGCGCAAGCTGCGCGAAAACTTCCGAAAGGCGGCGGGGGCGACGGAATTTGGGCGCAGCGCCTTCCGGTCCGTCCTCGAATGTCTTCATCCGCGAAGCCCCATGCGCGCATTTTCTCCGGCGAAGCAGCCCACCGGAATTGTGTGGGGCATGCCTTAATCTTTGATGACAGCTTTCAGCCCTGAAACATAATTGGCGACGTGATGCAAATCAAACCGACCAGAAGGCGAGCATGGAGGTAGGCGGATCACTCAGTTTGGGGTTCTGAGCGCGAGCGAGGGAACAAGGTCGCCATAGCCCGTATACCTGCGTTCATAGGCAAGGCCGAGCAGGCTGGCGGCCCCTTCGGCAACCTTGTCCAGCGCGGGATCGTCTGTCTGCGCAAGGTAGATCAGCTTTTCGTAATTGCCGAAATAGTCCGCAATGAGTTCGGGGTGGCGGTCGAGTCCAAGCGGGCGGATGAAGAACGCCTCGAACTGGCGGCACAGAAAATCCGTCATGTAGAAGGCCAGCATGTCGGCTTCGCCCGACGCCTCGAAGGCGGAGGCGCCCTGATAGAAGGCGAAGCAGTGCGGCCCCTCCATGCGCTCGACGCCGTGCTTCTCGCACACCCGGTCCAGCATGCCGCCGGTGCCGCAATCCGCGTAGCCCACGAAAATGCGGTCATAGCCCTCGCTGCGGGCCTTCGTCAGCGCTTCGTCCATCGCGGGCGCGATGCGGTCTGGATAAAAATGGAACTCGGCGGGCAGGCAGGTCAGGTCGAGATGGTCGAGCCCGAGCCGTTCCTTCACCGCGAGCACCTCGCGCGCGATCATTCCGCAGCCAATGACAAGCAGCCTTTCACCCGATGTCTGTGTCGCCTTGCCGCCCATGAGTCGGAACCTTCAAGCTTGCCTCGCGTTCATCTCCCGCCAAATCTATCCAATGAGGGAGTTATCGTCCATGACACTGTCAAGACTTGCCCCGGTCGCCATCCTCAGCCTTGCCCTGCTGGCATCCGCATGCGCCAATACCGTTCGCGGCGTCGGCAAAGACGTGAAACAGACAGGCCAGGCGGTGGAGGACACCCTCGACGGATAGCTTGATTGGCCGCGCCCTGAGCGCGGCCTTTTCATTCACGCCCGCACGTTGTGTCGCCGCTTCATATAGTCCTTGGCGGTTTCGACCGCCACCGCGGCGTCGCGGCAATAGGCATCGGCACCCACGGCCTTGCCGAATTCCTCGTTCAGCGGCGCGCCGCCAACCAGAACGACATAGTCGTCGCGAATGCCTTTTTCCTTCATCGTGTCGATGACGACCTTCATATAGGGCATGGTGGTGGTCAGGAGCGCCGACATGCCGATAATGTCCGGCTTGTGCTCCTCGATCGCGGCCAGATAGTTCTCGACCGGATTGTTGATGCCGAGATCGACGACGTCGAAGCCGGCGCCTTCCATCATCATGCCGACGAGGTTCTTGCCGATGTCGTGAATGTCGCCCTTCACGGTGCCGATCACCAGTTTGCCCTGCTTCGGGGCGTTGGTGGCGGCCAGCAGCGGGCGAAGGATCGACATGCCCGCCTTCATGGCGTTCGCGGAAAGCAGCACCTCGGGCACGAACAGGATGCCGTCGCGGAAATCCTCGCCGACGATCCGCATGCCTTCCACCAAGGCTTCAGTCAGGACGACATACGGCTCCCAACCACGTTCGAGAAGGATGTTAGTGCCCTCCTCGATTTCCTCTTTCAGCCCGTCATAGAGGTCGTCATGCATCTGCTGGACGAGTTCGTCGTCGGAGAGTTCCGAGAGGATAATTTCGTCGTCGGCCATGATCGGCTCCTGAGGCGATATATTGTTGGTGCGAAAGTACAGTGCGGCGGTTAATTTCCCATAGCCGATTTGCGACCTAACGCAAAAGGAAAGCGACCGTAAAATCATCGCATTGCTTGTCGATTTTGAGACAGGGCTTGGCGCTGCCGGGCCGTTTCGCATAGGTTGCATGGCTACGATCTGGCCAGGCCGGTCATCGGCACGTATTCTTGTGCGAGGAACAGGACCATGGACGACAATCTGTCGGTCGAACGGGAAACCGCCGGTGCAGGCCGGCGGAGCAGGGCGGATCGTGGCGGCGGCGCAGCGGCGAGGCGCGCGGCGCGCGGTGGCAGCGGACCCGGCACGCAACTCACCTATATCAAGCGCAGGATCCCGCTCTACGAGGTTCTCGACGCGGAAGGTCTGGCGCTGATCGAGAAGAACGCCGACACGGTGCTCGAGGAGATCGGCATCGAGTTTCGCGACGATGCCGAGGCGCTGAAGCTGTGGAAGGATGCGGGCGCCGACATCAAGGGCGAGCGCGTGCACTTCCCCAAGGGCCTGCCGCGTTCCCTGCTCAGGACTGCGCCCCCCATCTACACCCAACACGCCCGCAATCCCGCCCGCTCGGTTGAGATCGGCGGCAAGGGCACCGTGTTTGCGCCGGTCTACGGCCCGCCCTTCGTGCGCGATCTCGATGGCAATCGGCGCTACGCCACTATCGAGGATTTCCGCAATTTCGTGAAGCTCGCCTATATGGCGCCGTCGATCCATCATTCCGGCGGCACGGTCTGCGAGCCGGTCGACGTGCCGGTCAACAAGCGCCATCTGGATATGATCTATTCGCATATCCGCTACTCGGACAAGCCTTTCATGGGGTCCGTCACCGCGCCAGAACGCGCCGAAGATACGGTGGAGATGTGCAAGATCGTTTTCGGCGACGAGTTCGTCCAGAACAATACTGTGCTGACCAGCCTTATCAACGCCAACTCGCCGATGGTGTTCGACGAAACCATGCTCGGCGCGTTGAAAGTCTATGCACGCAACAACCAGGCCTGCATTGTCACGCCCTTCATCCTTGCCGGCGCAATGAGCCCAGTCACGGTGGCGGGAACGCTCACGCAAGTGCTGGCCGAAGTGCTGGCGGGCGCGGCGCTGACGCAGTTGATACGCCCGGGCGCGCCGGTGATCTTCGGCACCTTCGCATCCTCCATCTCCATGCAGTCGGGCGCGCCGACCTTCGGCACGCCGGAGCCTTCGCTGGTCTCCTACGGCGCGGCGCAACTGGCGCGCAGGCTCGGCTTACCGTTCCGCACGGGCGGCTCGCTCTGCGCCTCGAAGATCCCGGACGCGCAGGCGGCATATGAGAGCGCCAACACGCTGAATTCGACCATTCTCGCGGGAACAAATTTCGTGCTTCATTCGGCGGGCTGGCTCGAAGGCGGCCTCGCCTCCTGCTACGAAAAGTTCATGATGGACGTCGACCAGCTCGGCATGCAGCAGAAATTCTGCGAGGGTGTCGACCTGTCCGAAAACGGGCAGGCGATGGACGCGATCCGCGAAGTCGGCCCCGGCAGCCACTATCTGGGTTGCAACCATACGCAAGCGAACTTCCAGACGGCATTTTATCGCTCCGCCATCGCCGACAACAATTCGTTTGAGCAGTGGCAGGCGGAAGGGCAGAAATCGGCCCCGCAGCGCGCCAACGACCTGGCGCGGCGCTGGCTGGAGAGCTACGAGGCGCCGCATCTCGATGAAGGGATTGACGAAGCGCTGCAGGCTTTCATAAGGCAGAAGAAGGAGTCGATGCCTGACGCCTTCACTTGAAAGGAGCCCGATTCAAGCCGGGCTAAAGTGGCTGAAATCATCCATAAGGAAGTCTGGCGGAGCGCATTCCGCTCAGGCGAATGAAGTCGTGCAGGTTCGGTAGCGAACATGGACCCGTTTGTAACGCTCGTCAGCGTTTTTGCCATCTTCATTCCGGCGCTGATTTTGCCCGGTCCCGATTTCGTCGGCGTCGTGAGGTCGTCGATGACGGCGGGGCCGCGCGCTGGATTGTTGACCGCGCTCGGGGTTTCGCTCTGCCTTGGCTTTTATGCAACGCTTGGAATGCTCGGCCTTTCCGCCGTGCTGATGCGCTTTGAGTGGCTTGCCCTTGCGATCCGCGTCGCGGGCGGCCTCTATCTGGTCTATCTCGGTATCAGGTTGCTCTTCGCAAAGCCGCAGTCGATTGAAATGGATGGCGGGTCGGCGAAGCAGCGCAACGCGTTCCTGTTCGGCCTTGGCGTCACCGCCACAAATCCCAAGGCCATCGTGTTGTTCGCCAGCGTTTTCGCGACGGCGGTCACGCCCGCCACGCCGGGCTGGCTCATGGCGCTGATGGTGGCGCTGGTCATCGCGAGCAGCCTCGCCTGGTATACGGTCGTCAGCTTGTTCATGTCGTCTGGACCGGTCATGCGCTCGTTTGGCCATGCGCGGCATCGCATCGAGCAATTCGCAGGTGCGTGCTTCATCCTGCTGGGCGGACGCATCCTTGCCGACAGCCGTAATCCATTGACGTGATCCTGCGCGGGCTTGCAGATTCGGGCCTGAGCCTTCGTGGCGGCTTCAATCTCGAGCCGGGCGAGGAGTGTCCTCCCGGCCCATCAGGTCGCCCGGCGAGGGCGGTGCTGCTCGTTGGCAATGTCGGCGCGGCCTTCTGGTCGCATTTCGTGCGCTGGCGCGAGCAACAGGCGCAAGCCGTCGCAAACCCGCTGGATAGCTGGTCGCGCATGGTGATCGGCGCTGCTGCGCGCGAGGCAGGTGCAAGGGCGGTGCTGCCCAACGACCGGCCCTTTGCGCCGTTTCAACAATGGGCGATGCGCGCCGAACATCTGCGGCCCTCGCCGCTTGGCATATTGATGCATCCCGAGTTTGGCCTTTGGCATGCGTATCGCGGCGCGCTGCTGTTTGACGAACCGCTGGAGATCGAGACGGCTTCGCAGCACCCACACCCCTGCGACGGCTGCGCGGAAAAGCCCTGCCTGACGGCATGTCCGGTAAGCGCGCACGGGCTGCACGGATTTGCCTATCGCCAATGCCTCGACCATGTGAGAGGGGATGGACACCGATGCCGCGAGGAAGGGTGCCTTGACCGCAATGCCTGCCCTGCCGGCACGGACTTTCGCTATCCGGCCACGACACAGCGCTTTTTCATGGAAGCATTTGCTGCTTAGAGCGTTTCACTGCGAAACGCTCTAGCGGTTTGGCGGCTCGAAGATGATCTTCTTGGCAGGTGCTGCCGCCGCATCAGCCGTGGATTGTTCGCCATCGTCGCTTTGCGAGGCTTTCGCGCCGGGCTTGCCCGAGCTGATGAAGTTGGAATCGCCGTAAATGGTCTTGTCCAGCGGATCGGCGCTGACTGTCTCCGTTTTGGCTCGCGGTCTCGATGCGGCACGACCACCGCCGATGAAATCCTTGTAAACGAAGCCGCGACGCCCGTTGTAGGAGATTTCGCACCACTGCTCGCAGCCCGGTGCGATTGAAATACGCGCGCCGTCCGGCACCACCATGAGGACCCGCGACCCGCTGCGAGGTGCTGCCCGCATGTTCGCCGCTTCGTTGAGAGTGGAACTGTCGCTCAGGGCGCGCCCGGTTGTCGCTACTTTTGGTGCGGGCGCGTCATTGTCGTCGTCCGGTTCCTTCGCCGCGCTCTGGCGCGGCGCGGGAGCGGGGACGCGGAGCACGGTGCCGGCCAATTCAACAGATGGCTCGGAATTCTCATCCGGTGTGACGATCATCGCAAACGGATCGTCGGGCGTGACAGTTTCGGGAAGGACCGTCGTGCCTGTACTGACGTCGATTGTGTCCGCCTGGTCATCCGCATAGGCGGCAAGCAGCGCCTGCCGGTCGGAAAGCGACGGAGAATTGGAGGAACCGACGCGCGCCCAGCGCGGACTTGCGCCGTGAAGAGCGCTTTTTTCCCTGACGGGAACCACCGAAGCGGTCGAGGACCGATCCGCATTGGGCGTTACGGCCGGGCCTTTTTCCGCAGGCTTGTCCACGATCGCGACCGTTTTCACCTTGCGGGGAGGCAATTGATAGACGCTCGCCTGCGCGCTTGTCGTTGGAAGGTCGGAGAAGAACGAGCCCGCCGACACGACGGCCGCAGCAACGCCAATCATGGCTGCGCAGCCGGCGCCGAGCACCAGAAGCGTTGTTTTGGGATCGCTCACAACACGAACGCCCCGCCGGAGACTCCGGCGCATGTACTGATTCGAAACTGCATCGCGTCCTACGAGACAAAAAAAGATACGCGCATGTGCGGCCGATCAGACCGAGTTCAGTTTAATTGGGGTGAATTGTGGCTGAGATGTGGCAAAACGCGATTTGTTACCGGATCGTTAATATTTGGATGCCTGCTTTCTGTGCATTCTTTTTCGTCGCTGTCCCCAAGGTTTAGACCAATTGAATCGTCAAAGGATTATCTGGATGGGGTCGCTGGCTACGTGACGATAGCGGAAAAAGACTTGATTAATCGCGCTGTTGCGGGCGACAGCTCAGCATTTGGCGCGCTTGTCGAACGCCACTACGACTTCATTTTCAAGGTTGCCTATCGCTGGTGCGCCAGCCGGTCGGACGCTGAGGACATTGCGCAGGAGGTTTGCCTGCGGATTGCACGCGGCATCGCCTCCTATCGGGGTGGTTCGGCATTCAGCACCTGGCTTTATTCAATGACATTGAATGCCGTGCGCGATTTGAAGCGCAAGGATCTGCGTCTTGCGGCGCGTGACGAGGCATACAGGGTCCATGCGCTGGGCGCGGCTGCCGTCGATGGCGAACTGGCGGCGGACCCAGCCGACGAGGTGTGGAACGCGGTGCGACGCCTGCCGCCCAAGCAGCGCGACGCGGTGCTGCTGGTCTACGGCGAAGAACTGTCCCACGCGCGCGCCGCCGAAGTGATGGGCATATCGGAAACCACCGTCTCCTGGCACATCCACGAGGCAAAGAAGCGGCTGAAGCTGTTGATGCGGGAAGCCGGGGAAGCACGACCATGACCGATGACCGGATGTTGCGGAAACTGGCCGGGATCGAAGCGCCCGAGCCGCGCGCGGAGGCGCGCCGGGAGGCGCTTGCCGCCGCCATGCAGGCATTCGCACAGCATAATTCCGCGAACGCGGCCCAAGGATCGCGCAATGGCGCGCGTCTCACTGAACGAGCTTTGAAACTCTGGGGTGAGATCATGGACCGAAAACTGCTTTCCACTTCCGCACTGGCGGGCATGGTTGCCTTGCCGATTGCGGGATACACCGCACTCTATCTCATGAAGGACCGGCCTTTCGCAGTTCAGGCGCTCGTCGGGCAGGATGCTGTAAATGCTCCATCCGAACCGGCTGCAGACGCGCCTGAGCAGGAGAGCGCTCTCACAGCCGTCGCGCCGCAGAAAGCTGAATCTCGCTCTGAATCGTTCGAGCAGGTCCGTCGCAAGGTCGCGCCTCTTGCCGCAGTCGGCGCGGTGGACAGCTTGATGCGCAACCCGGCGGCGCAGCCGACTATCGCGCCTATGCCGCTTCCGCAGGATTCTGGCGCGGGTGCAGCCCTGAATGGGGACCGGATCGAGGGCTTTGAAACGAACCCGCTCAAGGCGGTGGCGGAGCAGCCGGTTTCCACTTTCTCCATCGATACCGACACCGCGTCCTATGCCTATATGCGGCGCGCGCTGAAGGAAGGCCGCCTGCCGCAGCCCGATACCGTTCGCGTCGAGGAGATGGTGAACTACTTCCCCTATGGCTGGCAGGGGCCGGAAAGCCTCGCCACACCCTTCAATACCACCGTCACGGTGATGCCGACGCCCTGGAATGCCGGTACCAAGCTCATGCATGTGGCCATCAAGGGATACGATTTGCAGCCCACGGCCCAGCCGAAGGCCAATCTCGTCTTTCTGATTGACGTGTCGGGTTCGATGGAAGAACCCGACAAGTTGCCCTTGCTGAAGGCCGCGATGCGGCTTCTGGTTGGAAAACTGCGCGCTGACGATACGGTTTCCATCGTCACCTATGCCGGTGCGGCTGGCACGGTGCTCGAACCCACCCGCGCGGCGGACAAGGCGGCGATCCTCGCCGCCATCGATACGCTCAATCCGGGCGGCTCGACCGCGGGCGAGGCGGGCATCCGCGAAGCCTATAGGCTGGCGGAGCGCTCCTTCGTGAAGGACGGGGTGAACCGCATCATGCTGGCGACGGACGGCGACTTCAATGTCGGCCAGACCGATGACGACAGCCTCACCCGGCTTGTCGAGGAGAAGCGCGACAGCGGCGTTTATCTCTCGGTGCTCGGCTTCGGGCGCGGAAACCTGAACGACCGGCTGATGCAGTCGCTCGCCCAGAACGGCAACGGCACCGCAGCCTATATCGACACCTTGCAGGAAGCGGAAAAAGTGCTGGTGGAGGATGCGTCCTCGACCTTGTTCCCGATTGCCAAGGACGTGAAGATCCAGGTCGAGTTCAATCCGCAGGTCGTTTCCGAATACAGGCTGATCGGCTACGAAACGAGGGCGCTGGCCCGCGAGGATTTCAACAACGACAAGGTCGATGCGGGCGAGATCGGCTCCGGCCATTCGGTGACGGCCATCTACGAAATCACGCCGAAGGATAGCCCGGCCCGGCAGATTGACCCGCTGCGCTACGGCGAGGCCCTGCGACAGGACCCCGGCAATACGGCCCACCCGGAAGAATAT
This sequence comes from Rhizobiaceae bacterium, assembly GCA_023953835.1. NCBI lineage: Bacteria > Pseudomonadati > Pseudomonadota > Alphaproteobacteria > Hyphomicrobiales > Rhizobiaceae > Rhizobiaceae bacterium. Next base: position 3,022,694 of record JAMLJB010000001.1, read on the forward strand.
GCCTTCGTGAAGATCCGCTACAAGCAACCGGACGCCGACACCTCGAAGCTCATCACGACGCCCGTCACTGCGGCCAACGAGGTCGGCAGCTTCGACAGCGCCGGCGAAGACCAGCGCTTCTCCGTTGCGGTTGCAGCGTTCGGGCAGAAACTGCGCCAGTCCGACCAGGTCTCCGGCCTGTCCTATGCGCAGGTCGAGGACATTGCCCGCCAGGCACGGGGTTCCGATCCATTCGGATATCGCTCTGAGTTCCTGACGCTGGTTCGTCTCGCCGACGCGCTCGCGACGGACCGGAAATAGAGAATTCCTTTCGCTTCGGGCAGGGGCGTGTGGTCGGCGCGGGCGCGCCGGCCACATTTTTTTGCGATATGTCTTGTCAAAGATATATCTTTGCGTAAATATGTCTCATGAACGTTATATCGAAAGGAAGATCCATGTTTGGACATAGACATTGTGAAGGGTCCGCCTGGCATATGGCCGGCGGTCGGGGATTTGGGGGTCGTGGGGGCCGCATTGGCGGTGGTCCGTTCGGCGGCCATCGTGGCGGTCCGCTAGGCGGTCGCGGCAAGCGCCTGTTCGACGGCGGCGCGCTGCGCCTTGTCGTGCTTGGCCTGATCGCGGAAGAGCCGCGTCACGGCTACGACATCATCAAGGCGCTGGAATCCCGCTTCCAGGGCGCATACAGCCCGAGCCCCGGCGCGATCTATCCCATGCTGCAAATGCTGGAAGAGGCGGACCTCGTCCGCTCCGACGCGGACGGCAACAAACGGCTCTACTCGATCACAGACGAAGGCCGCGCCTTTCTGGAAGAGAATGCGCGGGAGCTTGAGCGCATCAATGCGCAGATCGACGAAATCTCGGCGGCGTCGGACGGCGCGACGCTCGGACACGAGTTGAGGGCGCTGAAATTCACGCTCTTTTCGCGCATGCGGGAAGGCTCGCTCGAAGCCGACAAAGCGCGGAAAGCGCTCGAAATCCTGCGCAGGGCGCGCCAGGAAATCGACAATCTCTGACGATCTTATGCCCGGCGGCGGCGACGTCCTTCCGCCGGGCCTGTTTCGCTCGCCGTCTTGTTGCGCAGAGGGCCGATGCGCTCGACGATCGTCTCGACGGTCGGGCGCGCTGCCGGCTTCTTGTGGCCGTCCAGCGCCTCGCGCATGGCGGCGAGATGGGCGAACGACGTTCCGCAGCAGCCGCCAATGATCCTCGCGCCTGCATCGACCGCCAGCCGCACATAGTCCGACATCAGTTCCGGCGTCCCGGAATAGTGGATTTCGGTGCCGCGAAATTCGGGGATGCCGCAATTGCCCTTGACGATGACGGTTGCCTCGGGCTTCGCCGCCGTCATGTCGAGCAGCGAGGCGAGAATGTCGGAAGCGCCGACGCCGCAATTGGCCCCGACCGCCACGGGCGCATCGGCAAGTCCGTCCGCAACGCCGTGAATATCTTTCGGCAGCAGGCCCATCATCGTGCGCCCGGCGGTGTCGAACGAGCCGGTATAGGTGTAGGGCAGGCCGACCTTGATGGCGGCCTCGGCCGCCGCCCGGATTTCCTCCGGCGCAGACATGGTCTCGATCCACGCAACCTCCGCGCCGCCTGCCTTCAATCCCTCGATCTGCTCGACAAAGGCCGCCACAGCGTCGTCGTAGGACAGTGCGCCGAGTGGCTGCAGCAGTTCGCCCGTCGGCCCGACCGACCCGGCAACGATCACCTTGCGCCCTGCCTTGTCCGCCACAGAACGGGCGACTTCGGCGGCCTTCTTGTTAAGCGCGAACACCCGGTCCTGTGCGTGATGCAGTTTCAGGCGGTGGCGCGTGCCGCCGAATGAATTGGTCAGGATGATATCCGCGCCCGCATCCACAAAGCGCTGGTGAAGCTGCGCAATGGTTTCGGGCGAGGTTTCGAGCAGCAGTTCCGGCGCTTCGCCCGCTTCCAGCCCCATCGCGAACAGGTTCGTGCCTGTCGCGCCATCCGCAAGCAATATGCCTTTTTCGGCCAGCAGGGCGTCAATGGGATTGGGTGTCATCGTCGAGCTTTCAGTGTAGGGAAACCGGATAAGGATATAAAGAACTCTTTATGTGTCGTCAACGACGCTGGTCGCAAGCGTTCGTGCAAAACGAGCCGTTTCGTGGGCGTGCACGACCGCTGCGCGGATCAGATTGTCGAAATGCCGGGTGAGCATCGAGATCGGCGTCGGTGCATTCAAAACGAGGTACATGTCGCCGACATAGATCGCGGCGCGCAGCGATCCGAAGATCGTGTAAGGCACGGAATAGCGCTGCCGTCCGTCATAGAGGACGAGCCGAAATGCCGGGTAAAGTTCCTCGATCAGCGCCGCCATGTGGAGCAACTGGCGGCGGCGCAGCGAGGCCGGAAAGCCGTTCCAGATACCCATGCCGCGCGCGAATGTCTCAAGCGTATGGCGCGGCATGCAGGCTTCCATGTCGGTTTCCGGCCGCCGGTTGTAGTCGATGCGATCGCGCGCTTCGTTTGCCTGCGCCTCGGCATCACGATGGCTGATGCCGGCCTCGTAGTCGACCAGATCTTGCGTGCGCAAGAGGTCGGGAATGCCCGCCGGCACATAGCGCACCTTCATGCCCACCGCCTCGGCATACCACCGCGCCATGAAGGACTCGCCGTAACCCGAGACGCCTTCCTCGATTTCCATCATGTCCCGGATTTCCCCGGTGACCGTCTCGTCCTGCGATAGGCCCAGCAGCCAGTCCAGCGAGACCTTGTGTTCGTGCGCGATGGTCATCAGCGTTTCGGCGCGCGGCAGACGCGTCGTGGCCCCGGACAGGATTTGAGACAGCGCGGACCGGTCGATGCCGATAGTTCCCGCAAAGGTGGACTGGTTGACGCCCGAACGCGCCAGCAGCGTTTTCAGGCGCTCCCGAAAAAGAGCCGAGACATCGCGTTTGTCCATGTGTCCCTGACAGCAATGGCCATTTCTGTTCACTATTCATAACATGTGAGAATAAAGATGCACAATGTAATCAGATTCTGTACATTGTATCGTTGTGGGAGAGGCGATCTGGTGACAGCGTTGTGTCAGCAGAATCCGTTTCGATCGCTTGCATGTCAGACAGAACCCTTCGCAGCCGAAAATTCAGGGTCGAATGGCCGACCGTCCTGCTTGCGCTGTTCTGCTACGGCTTATGGATCGTGGCCGGGCTTCTGGTGTGGCCGTCATTTCCGGTGGCAGCACTTTTGCTGATGGGTCTCTGCGTCGCGCTGCATTCATCGCTATCGCATGAGGTCCTGCACGGCCATCCGACGCGCAATGCGCTTCTCAACGAAGCGTTCGTGTTCCTGCCCATCGGTCTCGCCTGGCCATATCGCCGGTTCAAGGCGCTGCACCTGCGCCATCACGCCGATGAGCGGCTGACCGATCCGATGGACGATCCGGAGAGCTATTATCAAGCGCTGTGGCGCCACGACACGATGCCTCGCTGGCTGAAGGGGTTGCTTCGCATCAACAACACGATGGTGGGTCGCTTCGTGCTCGGGCCGTGGCTTTCGGTGATCGGTTTTGTCATCGGCGATGCGCGGCTGATCGCGTCCGGCGACGGTGCGGTGACACGGGCCTGGCTGCTGCATGCCGCCGGGTTGGCGGTGGTCGTCCCGACGGTTGTCTACGGCTTCGGAATTCCGTTCTGGCTTTACGTGCTCGTTCCGGCCTGGCTCGGCCAATCGATGATCGCGATCCGCACATTCGCGGAGCATCAATGGGATGAAAACCCGGAGGGGCGCACCGTCATCGTGGAGCGCACCCCGCTTTCGTTCCTGTTCCTGAACAACAACCTGCATTTCGTGCATCACGCCAGCCCCGCCGTTGCCTGGTACAAGCTTCCGAAGCTGTTCCGCGAAAGGCGCGAGGATTGGGTGCGCATGAACAACGGCTATGTGTTTCCCAACTACTTCGCCATGCTGAAATCCTACGCATTTCGCGCGAAGGAGCCGGTCGTCCATCCCGTGTTGCGGGCCACACCCGACTGCGGCGGCGCCAGCGCATGGCTAGCCAGCCACCGCACCGAGCACGCAAGTCCGGCATCCCACGTCCCGGCGGAATGACCGTTTGGGGCTGTGCCTTTGTGCGATGACTCAGCCGCGCCAGCGACTTATTGTGTGTCTGCCCGACTTAAACACTGTCTGACGGGTCCGATATTGAGGTCATGATATCAGCCGATCTCCTTGTAGCATCCTTGCCGATGTATGATTGGCCCGAACGGCACGCCGAGGTCGATGCGCAATGGTTCGCGGTGCGCGATTTTCTGCGCGTGCGCGGCATCGCCGCCCCGGAGGCGCTTGAGCGCAACACGGGCGACCTTCTGGATTTCTGGAAGCGGCCCGCTCTGCTTTTTTCGCAGACGTGCTGGGGACCGATGGGCGAGGGGCTTTCAGGATTCGTGCAGGTTCTGGGGCAACCGAGCTATGACGGCATCGAGGGCGGCGCAGGTGAACTCTATTCCAGCGCAATCGTGATGCGCAGAGAAGATGTTGCGGCGGGGCAGGGTGTTCCGGCGCCTGACGACGACCTGCCGATCATGCCGCTGGAGACAATGCGCGGCCTGCGCCTTGCTTTCAATGTTCCGGACTCACTCTCCGGCTTTCTGGGTATTTCACAGGATTTGATTGCCGCGGGAGAGAGCATCGAGATTTTTTCGCGGTTGGTGCCAACCGGCGGGCACCGCGCCTCCATCCGCGCGGTCGCTGCCGGTCGTGCCGACATAGCTGCCATCGATTGCATGTCGTGGCACCTTGCACGTCGCCATGAACCGCCCGCCCGGGAACTGGCTGTTGTCGGCTGGACGATGAGGCGCAGGGGCCTGCCTTTCATCACTGCTAGGTCTACCCCGCCAGAGATTGTCGAAACACTGCGAGCGGCGTTGCGCGCGACCGGACTCGCGATACAAGGGCAATGAATTAGACGTTGTTAATTCATGTGATGCCGCATCAGTATTCTTCCACTCGCTCACGCAGCAATGCCCGGAGCATGCGCCGCGAGCCCACCAAAGCAGAGGCACGGCTGTGGGCGGAACTCCGCGACAGGCGGCTTGATGGGATCAAGTTTCGACGACAGGTTCCGATTGGATCCTATATCGCCGATCTTGTCTGTTTCGGCGCGGGTCTCATTGTGGAACTCGACGGCAGCCAGCATGCCGATCCTGCCCATGACCGGATGCGCGACGCGGACCTGAAACGTAAGGGATTTCGCGTGTTGCGGTTTTGGAACGATGACGTGCTGCGCGATCTGGACAACGTGTGCGCTACCATCATTGCTTTTGTCCGTGATCGATCGTTGGAGCCTTGGAGGTAGTGGAAACCACCCCTCATCCGCCTGCCGGCACCTTCTCCCACAGGGGGAGAAGGACGACGGCAACCACGTCTCGCACTTTCTGCGACGTTGGTGATTGAAGACGGCACTGATGACACCGCCTTCTCCCCTTGTGGGAGAAGGTGCCGGCAGGCGGATGAGGGGTGCCGACCTCACCCTCGCATTTTTTCCCCGGCTGGATCGAACAGCGGCTGCAGACTGATCCGGGCGGGCCGTCTATGCCCGAGGATCTCAATCTCGAACATGCCGTCGCTCTCGTCCTGTGCGAGTTCGGCAGGCACATAGCCCTGCGCCATCGACTTCTGCACATAGTGGGCATAGCCGCCCGATGTCACCCAGCCCACGACGCGCCATTCACCATCGACCGCACCGAGCACGCCTGAACCGTCTGTGCCGACGCGCTTGCCGTCTCCTTTCGCGGGCTTGCCGTCATGGCCATAGCGCGTTGCGCCTTGGCCGTGTGACGGCGCAACGGTGCCATAGTCCTTGTCGACCCTCGCCCAGATCGGCTCGTCGCCCATGACATCGGCATCCTCGGCGTCCACCACGAACGAAACGCGACGCAATCTCGGGCCACCCGCCTTTTCCTTCGCCGCCGCTTCGCGCCCGATGAAATCGTTCTTTTCGAGCCGGATGAAGCGCTCCATCGCGCCCTCGAACGGTCCATAGATGGGCCGCAACTCGCGGAACCAGGTCGGGAAGTTCTTTTCCAGCCGCATGGAGAGCAGGGCGCGCATGCCGAAATCGACAATGCCGAATTCCTCGCCCGCCTCCTTGATCGCTGCATAGACCTTGCGCTGATAGGCGGGCTCCATCCAGATCTCGTAGCCGAGATCGCCCGTATAGGTGACGCGGTTGATCATGCAGGGCGCGCCGCCGACGGCCATCTTGCGGTGGTCCATGAATTTGAAAGACGCGGTCGAGACATCTTCGTCGACCAGCTCTTGCAGCAATGCCTGCGCCTTCGGCCCGGCGATGGAAAGCCCCACCAGCGTCTGGTCGAAGCGGCGGATGTGGACCGATCCGTCCTTCGGCTGATGGCGCTCGAACCAGCGCATGTGGTATTTCTGCGCGGCGGATGATCCCCAGATCATGAACGTCTCGTTGCCGGTTTTCGCGATAGTGAAATCGCCGATCAGCTTGCCGCCCTCGTTCAGCATCGGCGTCAGCACGATGCGACCCTTCTTCGGCATGCGATTGGTCATCAGCCGGTTGAGGAAATCCTCGGCACCCGGACCGGACACCTCGTACTTCGCGAAATTCGCGATCTCCGTGACGCCAACGCTTTCGCGTGTCGCGCGCACTTCGTTGCCGATCTGCTCGAAATCGTTGGAGCGATGGAAGGACACGATGTCCTTCGGCTCAGTGCCTTTCGGCGCGAACCAGAGCGGGGTTTCCAATCCCCAGCTATCGCCCATGACGGCGTTCTGCGCGATCATCGTGTCGTAAAGCGGCGTGGTCTGGTTGGGCCTCCCTGCCGGAAGCTCCTCATTGGGAAAGCGGATCGAGAAACGCCGCGAATAGTTTTCGCGCACCTTGGCGTTGGTGTAGCGCAACGTGGCCCATTCGCCCCAGCGCGCCACGTCCATGCCCCAGACGTCGAAACCGGGTTCCCCGTGCACCATCCAGTTGGACAGCGCCAGCCCGACGCCGCCGCCCTGGCTGAAGCCTGCCATCACGCCGCAGGCCACCCAGAAATTGGTGAGGCCCTGCACCGGCCCGACGAGAGGATTACCGTCCGGCGCGAAGGTGAAGGGACCGTTGATGATCTGCTTGATGCCCGCCTTCTCGATGGCTGGAAAATGTCGGAAGCCGACTTCGAGAGAAGGCGCGATGCGGTCGATGTCAGGTTGGAGAAGTTCGTGGCCGAAGTCCCACGGCGTGTTGACCGGCGACCACGGCTTGCACGCCTTTTCATAGGTGCCGAGCAGCATGCCCTGCCGTTCCTGCCGCGTATAGATCTCGCCCTTGAAGTCGATGACGTGGCAAATCTCCCGGCCATTGGTTTTGTTGTATTCGATGACCTCGGGCATGTCCTCGGTGAGCAGGTACATATGCTCCATCGCCAGCACCGGCAGTTCGAGGCCGACCATGCGCCCCACCTCGCGCGCCCAAAGCCCGCCGCAGTTGACCACATGCTCTGCTTTCACCGTGCCCTGTTCGGTGACGACGTTCCACGTCCCGTCCGCATCCTGCGTCAGTTCCCTGACCGGGTTGCGCAGAACGATCTCTGCGCCGAGCTTGCGCGCCGCCTTCGCATAGGCATGGGTGGTGCCGGAAGGGTCGAGGTGGCCTTCCACGGGGTCCCAAAGCGCGCCGACGAAATTCGTCTCGTCCATCAGCGGGAACATCGCCTTGGCTTCGGAAGGCGTGACCAGTTCCGTATCCATGCCGAGATAGCGGCCCTTGGCATGGGCAAGCCGCAGGAAATCCATGCGCTCGGGTGAATCCGCCATCATGAAACCGCCGACAAGATGCAGCCCGCAGGACTGGCCGGAAACCTCTTCGAGTTCCTTGTAGAGGCCGATCGTGTAGGCTTGCAGCTTGGCGACGTTGGGGTCCCCGTTCAGCGTATGGAAGCCACCCGCCGCATGCCATGTCGAACCGGAGGTCAACTCCGAGCGCTCGATCAGCATGATGTCCGTCCAGCCTGCCTTCGCGAGGTGGTAGAGCACCGAGCAGCCGACGACTCCACCACCGATGACAACAGCTTTCGCGTAAGATTTCATGTGGATAGGTCCAATTTCAAAGAGATTGAATCAAGCTGGCAATCAAAAATCGGTCGGTGCGCCGCCTTCTTCCTTTCGGCGCGCGACGAAGGCTTCGAGTTCCTCGCGGATCGCAGGGTCCAGCGGCGGGGCTTCATAGGTGGCAAGCCGCTCCTTCCAGATGCGGTTTGCCTTCTGGATCGCGGTCGGGCTCCCGGCCTCTGTCCAGGTCTCATAGTTGCGCCAGTCCGAAAGCACGGGTTGGTAAAACGCGGTCTTGTAGCGCGCCTGCGTGTGCGGCGTTCCGAAGAAATGTCCGCCCGGACCGACATCGCGGATGGCCTCGATGGCCAGTGCGTCCTGGGACAGATCGAGCGGCGTCAGGAACTCCGCCACCATTTGCAAGAGGTCGACGTCGAGTATTGTTTTCTCGTAGGAGCAGGTAAGACCGCCCTCCAGCCAGCCTGCTGCGTGCTTGATGAAATTGCCGCCGCCCTGCACGCAGCCCCATAGCGAGAACACGCTTTCATAGGCCGCCTGCGCATCGACCGTGTTGGCGGCGCAGACATTTGAGGTGCGGTAGGGGACATTGTAGCGCCGCGCCAGTTGCCCGCCGACAAGCTGCGCCTTCATATATTCCGGCGTACCGAAGGCGGGCGCGCCCGACTTCATGTCCACATTCGAGGTGAAGCCGCCATAGCCGACCGGCGCGCCCTTGCGCACCATCTGGGCAAAGGCGAGGCCTGCCAGCGCTTCCGCATTCTGCTGCACCAGCGCGCCTGCAATGGTGACCGGGGCCATGGCGCCCGACAGCGTGAACGGCGTCACCACGACCAATTGCCCGTGCGACGCCATCTGGATGATGCCCTCCAGCATGGGAATGTCGAGCTTGAGCGGCGAGTTGGTGTTGATGATCGTCAGCAGGGAAGGCTCGTGGAGCAATTGCTCCGGCGATACGCCGCGCGCGATGCGGGCGATCTCGATGCCGTCCAGATTGCGCTCCCGGCCCAGCGAGTAGCAATGGAACACCTTATCGGTCAGCGTTGCGAAGTCGGACAGGCAGTCGAGATGGCGGATCGAGGGGTGCAGGTCGATGGGTTCGACGGGATAGCCGCCGGTGACATGCACGATGTTGTGCACCTGGCCGAGTTTCACAAGATTGCGGAAGTCCTGCTGATTTCCGGGTCGCCGCCCGCGGTCGGTATCGGAGCAGTTGGGTGCCGAACCCATTTGCGCAAACACGATATTGTCGCCACCGAAGCGCACATTGTGGGCGGGGTTGCGGGCGTGCAGCGTGATCTCGGACGGGCAATTCGCCATATATTCCATGATGAGGGCGGGGTCGAAGCGCACGCGTTGCGAGCCGGTCGCGACATCCGCGCCAAGCCGCTTCATGGTTTCGCGCGCGCCGTCATGCAGGACTTCGACGCCGATTTCCTGCAACACACGCAACGAAGCGAGGTGGATGGATTCCAGCTCGTCGTCGGAAATGAACTTCGTCGGCGGAAACGCCATCTTGAGCTGGCGGAACGGCGGCTGGTCGAAACCCGGACCGCCCGCGCGCTTGCCGGCGCGTCCGCCACGGCGTGACCGCTCGGGAGAAACGGTCGGCTCAACTGCTTCAACGGCTGCGTTCATGGCGGCGCTCGCGGTTCTGGTCCTCGTAGCATCTTGCAGCGGCCCAATGCGGGCGGTTGCGGGCCGGGCGACGCAAAGCATGAAGGAATCGACATCGGTGGGCCGGTCGGTGCGTCTTGCGGCGCGGCGCAGGGCTCGGCTATTCTGCGGCGCATGAAGAGCGTTTGCGCATATGGCGATGCTGCCGTCACCCCGTCATCGGTGACGCGCCACGCCGAACTGCTGCGCCTGTGCGCACGCATCGGCTATTCCCCGCCTTGCGGCTGAACCGTTGCCGGCGCCTGCCGGATCGATTCAGCCAATGAGGATAAACCCATGACATACCGGAATTATTCGCTGAAGCAGCTTCAGCAGATCGACGCCGCGCACCATTTGCATCCGTTCACCGATCATCAGGAGCTGCGCGGCGCAGGCACGCGCGTGATTACGCATGCCAAGGGGCCGTTCATCTATGACAGCGAGGGCGATGAAATCCTCGACGGCATGGCGGGTCTGTGGTGTGTAAATGTCGGCTATGGGCGCTACGAACTGGCGGATGTCGCGTCGGAACAGATGAAGGAACTGCCGTACTACAATTCCTTCTTCAAATGCACGGTACCGGCAGCTGCACTGCTGGCCGAGAAGATCGCGGCACTCGCCCCGAAAGGCCTGAACCAGGTGTTTTTCGGGTCGTCCGGCTCGGAGTCCAACGACACCGCGCTCAGGATGGTGCGTCACTATTGGGCGCTGCAGGGCAGGCCGGAAAAGAACCGCATCATATCGCGGAAAAACGCCTATCACGGCTCCACGGTGGCGGGCACTTCGCTGGGCGGCATGGAAGGCATGCACAGCCAGCTTGGCGGCGCGGTGCCGAACATCGTCCACGTCATGATGCCCTATGCGTTCGAACTGGCGCTGCCCGGCGAGAGCGACCATGATTTCGGCCTGCGCGCCGCAAAGGCGGTGGAGGATGCAATCCTTGAGGCGGGCGCGGAAAACGTCGCGGCCTTCATCGGCGAGCCGATCATGGGGGCGGGGGGCGTGAAAATTCCGCCCGCCAGCTATTGGCCGGAAGTGCAGCGCATCTGCCGCAAACACGATGTGCTGCTGATGCTGGATGAGGTCATCACCGGCTACGGGCGTACCGGAAACTGGTTTGCCGCAGAGACCTTCGGCATCGAGCCGGACACGATCACCACCGCCAAGGCGCTGACTTCCGGTTATCTGCCGCTGTCGGCATTGCTGGTGGGCGACAGGATTGCTTCGACGCTGGTCGAAAAAGGCGGCGAATTCTATCATGGCTACACCTATTCGGGCCATCCCGTGTGCTGCGCCGTGGGTCTTCGCAATCTGGAGATCATCGAGCGCGAGGGGTTGGTCGAGCGCGTGCGCGAGGACACCGGCCCCTATTTCGCGGCGGCGCTGCGCGAGCGCATTGCGCCGCATCCGCTTGTCGGGGAAACGCGCTCGGTCGGGCTGATGGGCGCGATCGAGATCGTGTCCGACAAGGCCACGCGGCAGCGCTTCCAGCCCGAAGGGAGCGCTGCGGTGGTCGTGCGCGACCACGCGATTGCAAACGGCATGATGCTCAGGGCGACGGGCGACTCGATGATCCTGTCGCCGCCGCTGATCTGGACGCGCGAGACGATCGATCTTGCCTGCGCACGCATTGTGAAGGCATTGGACCTTGCGCAAGCCGACCTAAAGTGAACATGCTACCGACGTGAATATCGTGATGGACTCATAGAATGGTAAAGCGCAGGAGAAACCGGACTGTGACAGGTGCGGACCTGATGTTCGCGCCCATGGTTGCGATGATGCGCCTGCCGCTTCTTTCGGCGGAAGCCCGCAATCCTTCCGCGCTTCCAACCGAGACGATTCGCGCCGGAGCCGAAAAGGTCGCCGCCGTGGTGGAAGGCGTTGCCGCGGCGCAAATGGCCTATGCGGGCGCGATGATGTCTTTCTGGCCGGAAGTGATGACGGGTAAAAAGCCCGCGCTGCTCAGCAAATCGCTGGCCGAAAAGGCGCTGACGGCTGCACTGAAGCCCGCAAGCGTCAGGGTCAAAGCGAACTACAGGCGGCTTTCGCGGTCCTGACATCGGCTTCTCACGGTCTGTTTCAATCGTTTGAGGCAAAGTGAATGCGACGCCGATTGTGCGAATCGCGACGCGGGCGTATCTATCATCGCAGGATGTCGGGCGGGCTGCTGGGGCATCCAAAAAAAGCCTAGTTCATCGACCGGTGGACAGGCTTTTTTCTTTTTGCGCATTAAAATGCAAAAACCGCGCCCAGAGAGCGCGGTCTTGCCAAGGATACGCATGGCCGACGCAAACAAACACGCGTGAAGCTTTTGGCTCCGGTACGCGAGACCTGATCCGGAGCGCCGGGCGGATGCGAAGCCGCCTTGACCATCCTTCTAAGGCAACATCGTTACCGCGTGGTTAGTAAGTGCTTAAGCAAAGCTTAATTGCGTGGAATTGCTCGATTTTTCTCTCCAGGCCGTTTTCAGCCCGCTTCGCCGCGCAGGAAGCGGATGATGCCTGAAAAATCCGTGCCGCCGTGGCCGAGCGCGTTGAACAGCGCGTAAAGCTGGGTCGCTTCCGCGCCGAGCGGCGTGACCGCGCCGGAAGACTGGGCCGCCTCCTGTGCCAGCTTCAGGTCCTTCAACATCAGCGCCGCCGCAAAACCGGGCTGGTAGTCTCGATTGGCCGGGGAGGTGGGGACAGGGCCGGGGACAGGGCAATAGGTGTCGAGCGACCAGCAGCGGCCCGAGGAGGTCGATGCTACGTCGAACAGGGCCTGATGCGACAGGCCGAGCTTTTCGGCCAGCACGAAAGCTTCTCCGACCCCGATCATGGAAATGCCGAGGATCATGTTGTTGCAGATCTTCGCGGCCTGTCCCGCGCCGGCATCGCCGCAGTGGACGATGCGCCCTGCCATCGGCTTGAGGATGGGTTCGGCTTTCGCGAAAGCATCCTTCGCCCCGCCTGCCATGAAGGTCAGTGTGCCCGCAGCCGCACCGCCCGTGCCGCCGGAAACGGGCGCGTCGACGCTCATATGCCCCGCCTTGGCGGCAATGGCGTGCGCGCGGCGCGCGGAATCGACATCGATGGTCGAGGAATCGATGAACAACGCTCCCTTTCGCGCTTTGTCCGCAAGGTCCTCATAGACGGAGACGACATGCTTGCCTGCCGGCAGCATTGTGATGACGATTTCGGCGTCCTTCACTGTTGCCCCCGCATTCGCCATCACGGTGACGCCGTTTTCGCCTGCGACCTTGAGATTGTCCGGCAGGAGATCGAACCCGAGCACGGTGTGACCGGCCTTGACCAGATTTGCGGCCATCGGATTGCCCATATTGCCGAGGCCGATAAATGCGATTGTGGTCATGGTCGAAGTCCTCCCGAATGTCTTTCTCAACGCCCGATCAGGTGACGGGCAATAATCACACGCATGATTTCATTCGTGCCTTCGAGAATCTGGTGGACGCGCAGATCGCGCACCAGTTTCTCGATGCCGTAGTCGTGCAGATAGCCATAGCCGCCCAGAAGTTGCAGTGCGTCGTTGGCGATTTTGAAGCCGGTATCGGTGACGAACCGCTTCGCCATCGCCGACCATTTCGAGGAGTCGGGCGCTTTGCGGTCGAGCTTTGCCGCAGCGGTGTAGAGGAAGATACGCGCGGCCTGAAGTTCGGTTTCCATATCAGCCAGTCGGAATTGCAGTGCCTGGAACTGGTTGATGGTCTGGCCGAACGCCTTGCGCTCTGCCGTATAGGCGAGCGCCTTGTCCAACGCCGCCTGCGCGCCGCCCAGTGAACAGGCGGCGATGTTGAGCCGGCCCCCGTCGAGACCGGCCATGGCGATGCCGAAGCCCGCGCCTTCTTCGGAAAGCCGGTTCTGCTCCGGCACTTCGCAATCCTGAAAGTTCACGGTGCGCGTGGACTGCATGTTCCAGCCCATCTTGTGCTCGTTCGCCCCGAAGGTGAGGCCGGGCGTTCCCTTCTCGACCACCAGTGTGGAAATGCCTTTCGGCCCATCCTGCCCGGTGCGCACCATCGAGATATAGAGGTCGCTGTCGCCTGCTCCCGAGATAAACTGCTTCGCCCCGTTCAGCACATAGCCCGCTTCGCTTTTCACCGCGCGCGTCTTCAGCGCCGCCGCATCGGAGCCGGAGCCCGGCTCGGTCAGGCAATAGCTTCCCAGCAATTCCATGGAACAAAGGCCCGGCAGGTAGCGCTGGCGCTGCTCCTCATTGCCGAACCTGTCAATCATCGAGGCGGTCATGTTGTGGATCGAGATGAAGGACGAGAAACCGGGGCAGGCCTGCGCGAGCGCTTCAAAAATCAGCACCGCATCGAGGCGGCCGAGCGCGGAGCCGCCGACATCCTCGCGCACATAAATGCCGCCGAAGCCAAGCGGCCCGGTCTCCCGGATTACATCGTCGGGAAAATGTCTTGCCTTGTCCCATTCCAGCGCATTGGGCGCGACACGGTCGGCAGCAAATGCCTGCGCCATTTCCCGTATTGCGCGCTGGTCCTCGGTCAGTTCGAATTGTTGCGCATGGGTATCGACGGCGGCGTCCATCGTTTCCTCCCAGATGATATTGACTGTCGCTTCAGGCAATCTAGACCATTGATATCATCAGGCAATCCAAACCGCCGCACGAGGGCTGTGCAAATTTTGACTAACGACGATATTTCGCGTGCATCGCTTCGATTGCGCGGCGATGCCCGGACAGTGGATCGCTGACCGTGGCGCGCGCGATCATGCTTCAGGGCACCGGCTCGGATGTCGGCAAGAGCGTGCTCGTGGCCGGTCTGTGCCGGCTGGCGCGCCGCCGGGGCCTGTCCGTGCGGCCCTTCAAGCCGCAGAACATGTCAAACAACGCAGCGGTCGCGGCGATTCCCGGCGAAGCGGGGGCAGGGGAGATCGGTCGGGCACAATGGTTGCAGGCGCTTGCGTGCGGGGTCGAACCGACGGTCCACATGAATCCCGTCCTCCTCAAGCCGCAGAGCGATACGGGTTCGCAGATCATCGTGCAGGGAAAGGTTCATGGAACCGCCCGCGCGCGCGACTATCAGGTGTTGAAAGCCGAGTTGATGGCGGCTGTCATGGATTCCTGGGGGCGGCTGAAAAGCGAGGCGGACCTCATCATCGTGGAGGGCGCGGGCTCGCCCGCCGAGATCAATCTGCGCGCCCGCGACATTGCGAATATGGGGTTTGCGACCCGGGCGGACGTTCCTGTGGTGCTTGTCGGTGACATTCATCGTGGCGGGGTTATCGCTTCCATCGCCGGAACGCATCTCATCCTGTCAGACGAAGACCGCGCCATGATCTGTGGCTATATCATCAACAAGTTTCGTGGCGATGCGAGCCTGTTCGACGAGGGCATCGCCGCCATCGGCTCGTTCACGGGCTGGCCGTGCTTCGGTGTCGTGCCCTGGCTTGCCGCCGCCTCCCGCCTTCCGGCGGAGGACTCTGTCGCGCTGGACAGGATGAAGGCCACGGGCCAAGGCAAGCTGCTTGTCGTGGTTCCGATGCTTGGGCGGCTCTCGAATTTCGACGATTTCGACCCGCTGTCGGCGGAAGAGGAAATCGACCTCCTGTTCGTGCCGCCCGGCCAGCCAATACCGGCAGCCGCGCGGCTGGTGATCCTGCCGGGATCGAAATCGACGATTGCAGACCTTGCGGCTTTTCGCGCGAACGGATGGGACGCCGATCTGAAGGCACACCGGGCGCGGGGCGGATCGGTCATCGGCATTTGCGGCGGCTACCAGATGCTCGGGCGGCGCGTGCTCGACCCCGCGGGCATCGAAGGAAACACGCGCGAGGCTGAGGGCCTCGGACTGCTGGACGTTGAAACGGTGATGGAGCCGGAAAAAACCGTCCGCAATTCCGTGGCGCGCTCCTGCATGTTTGACGAGCCTCTGTCGGGCTATGAGATTCACCTTGGTCGCACCACCGGCCCCGACTGCGCGCGCCCGGCGATCACCATTGGCGATGTCGCGGATGGCGCGGTCTCCGCAGATGGAAAGGTGTTCGGATGCTACCTCCATGGGTTGTTCGAAGCATCCGGCTTCCGTCGCAAATATTTCGCCACGCTCGGGATCGAGGCCGGAGGGACGGACCACCGCGAAGCGGTGGAAAGCGCGCTCGATGAAATCGCGTCGCAACTGGAGGCGCACCTCGATTGCGATGCCCTCTTCGGCTGCGCGCGTTAGACTAAGAAACGCTCTAAATTCCCAGCAAGACGCGCAGCGGATTTGCCGGATCGATCAGCAGGCGCACGGCAAGCGCGACACAGGCCGTGACCAGCATCGGCTTGATCAGCCGGGAGCCGACGCGCATGGCAACCGTCGCACCGAGGCGTGCGCCGAGAAATTGCGCCGCGCCCATCACCAGGCCAACTTTCCAGGCGATTGCTCCCGCATAGACGAAGACGGCAAAGCTGCCGATGTTCGATGCGAAGTTCAGCAGCTTGGTATGGGCAGTGGCTTTCAGCAGGCCGAAGCCCATGAGGCTGACGAAGCACAGCATGAAGAAGGAACCGGTTCCGGGGCCGAAAATCCCGTCATAAAAGCCGATTGCCGGAACGATGGTCGCTCCGAACAGCGCGGGCGAAATGCGGCGATGGCGGTCGACATCGCCCATGTTGGGCTTGAACGCAAAATAGAGCGCAATCGCAATGAGCAGGATCGGGAGGAAAGCCTGCATCCAGTCTCCGGGTATCCGCGTGGCGAGAAATGCCCCGGCTGCCGCGCCAACTGCGGAAAGCGCGGCGAATGGCAGTTGTGCGCGCAGGTCCACATGCCCCTTCGATGCATAGGCAAGTGTTGCAGAACCCGATCCCCAGAGCGATTGCCATTTGTTGGTGCCGAGCGCTTCGACCGGCGACAATCCGGCAAGAAGCAGCGCCGGAACGCTGATAAGGCCGCCGCCGCCGGCTATGGAGTCGATGAAACCGGCCACGAATGCTGCAATGCCGAGCAGAAGCGCGGTTTCGGTCGCTATCTCGAACATCTGGAATGCACCCCCGAAAAGACGCGTGCATGCAGCATGCCATTTGCGTTTGCGCAAGGGCCAAATCGCGCTACGTATCGGTCAGGATTCGGGAGAACGGCAGATGGCGCTCAAATTTCTGGAGCAGGTGAAATCGATATTCGAAGGCGATCCGGGCGTCCGCAAGGTCGCCGACGATCCGGTGCTCACCGCCGAGCTGCTTCTGCTCGTCCGGATGATCCTCGCTGACGGCGAGGCAACGGACCAAGAAATGGCCACGCTGCGGAGGATTTGCCGCGACTCCTTCAACATTCCCGAAGAAAGCATGGACGGCGTTATCCAGTATCTCAACGACTTCGGCTACGAGACAAATGGCGCGCAAGCCATCGACATGTTTCGCGAACTCGACCTGGAGCGCCGCAAAAGCCTTGCCCGTCACATGGCGGAGATCGCGAAATCGGACGAACGGCTCGACGAGGGCGAACTCAAGCTCATGAAACGCGCTTTGGACCTTCTCAAGCTGCAACCCGCCGATCTGGCTTCCGCGGGATAGGTCAGACTTGATCGGGAGCTTCTTGCAGGTACGCAACCTCCTCTTGCGTGCTTGGACGCCCCAGCATTTCGTTGCGGTGTGGAAAGCGCCCGAAACGGCTTATGATCTCCATGTGATCCCGCGCTCGGGTCGACCACGGCTGTCCCAGTTGTTCGGTGAACGCCACCGATTCTGCTGGTCCGAAAGTTCTTCCGAATGGGCGAAGGGAAGGAAGAAAAAGAGCTTCATCCTCTCATCCACACGATCGGCGTGACCGGCCTTGAGGGCAATCCGCGCGAATGAAACAGCCAGTTCATCCGCATAGTACATATTTCCAGTGCCTCTAAACGCATTGCGAGGGTATTGATCGGTCATGAGGATCAGTGCGAGCGCGCCATGGGCGTCGGCGAGCCAATTGTTGTGTCGGCCCTCCAGTACTTCGCTGTGCAACTGGGCAAACTCATCTTTGAAAAAACTATCGAATGCTGAATTTTTCGAGAACCAATAGCGCGATGATTGACGCCAGAACATCAAGATGTTTTCTGCGCCGTTTGGAGGCAAACCAAAGGCTGACCGCATGCCAGATGCGGTAGAGAAAAATTGTCCCACCTGCACACCCTCAATTGTGTTATGACCGAACAGGACTTCAAGAGGCGGATCGTCTACTCGCGCAGCAGGGCCGCCGGGAATTTTTTGACCATTTGGTCTAATAATATATAGGCGACTTGGCCGGACCAGTGCGACAGTTTGTCCATTCGCTGCGATGATCCGTTCGTAAAATACCTTATTATATATTAGTAATGGAAATTCCAGAGGTTTGGATCAACCTTGTTCCGCGATACGTTTTGAGACGGCTCTTCGCAGGTCCGGCGCGGCGAAGACCAGCTCTTTTGCCGCTTGCGACTGTGGGTTGCGGAGCACAATCTCCGTGGGTCCCGTTTCGGCGATCCGACCATCCTGCATCACGATGACGGAATCGGTCACCGCGCGGGCGACGGACAGATCGTGCGTGATGAGCAGGAAGGCTATCCCGAGGCGTTCGTTCAAGGACGAAATAAGATCAAGGATTTGAGCCCGGATAGAGACATCCAGCGCCGATACGGGTTCGTCTGCGACGATCAGCTTCGGGCGGATGATCAACGCCCTCGCAATCGACAGTCTCTGGCGCTGTCCGCCCGAAAATTCATGTGGAAATCTGGTGAGATAGGTAGCCGGCAAACCGACCTCCTTCAATGCTTCGGCGACCCGTTCCGAGCGCTCTTCACGGGTGATTTTTTCATTCACCAGATGCAAGGGTTCGCCCACCAATTGCGCGACATTCTGACGCGGATCGAAGGAGCCGTAGGGGTCCTGAAAGACCACTTGCGCATTCTTTCGGAATGCCCTTAGCTGCGCCTCCTTTTTGCCCGTGATCTCCTCGCCTTCGAACTCGATCGTGCCTGCCGTCGGCGTATCGAGCGCGAGGATCATTCTCGCTAGGGTTGATTTCCCGCAGCCGGATTTTCCGACCAGCGCCACCGATTGGCCGGGTTGTATAGAGAACGACACATTGTCCACAGCTCTTGTCGGTTTTGCGCGCGAGAACAGCCCCGTTCGGTGGCCGGGATAGTCTCGCGTGACTCCCGTCAGCTTTAGCAGGTCGATGGTCCCCCTCGGCGCGGCGGCTGTGATTCGGTCGCGAGCGGTACTTTCGACGCGGATCGCGGGCCGCTTGCGGCTAAGGGGAACGTGGGTCGAAGCCAGTTCGAGGTCGCGCGTGTAGGGGTGTTGGGGTCCGGAGAGTACGCGCGCGGTCTCTCCTGCCTCCACGACTTCGCCGCTGCGAAGGATCGTGATCGTGTCCGCCATCTCCGCGACGACTGCGAGGTCGTGCGAGATCAACAGCAGCCCCATGCGGTTTTCCTGTACGAGGCTTCGCAGCAGATCGAGTATCTGCGACTGGAGAACGACGTCCAGCGCGGTGGTCGGCTCGTCCGCGATCAGCAGTCGCGGCCTGAGCGCCGTGGCGATCGCGATGACCACGCGCTGCCGCTGCCCGCCGGATAGCTGGTGCGGGTAGCGCGTCAGCGGAAAGCGCGCTTCCGGCAGACCCACACGGTCGAGCACATGGCGGGCGCGCTCCTCCGCTTCGGCGCGCGACACTCCGTTGTGGAAGCGGATGCCTTCGGCCACCTGCTCGCCGATGGTTTTGAGCGGGTTGAGCGCGGTCATGGGTTCCTGGAACACCATGCCGATATCGTCGCCGCGCAGTGCGCACATCCGGTCTTCCGTGGCGGTCAGCAAGTTCGTTCCGTCGAACCGCACTTCGCCCGATGCCCGCGCGCCTTGCGGCAGAAGCTGCATCACGGCCAGCGCCGTCATCGACTTGCCGGAGCCGCTTTCGCCCACCAGCGCACGCACCTCACCACGCCCGATGGTGAGGTCGACGTTGCGCAGGATCGGCGTTCCGCCGATGTCGACGCGCAGCCCTTCGATTTCGAGCAGGCTCACCGTTGTTGCCTCAATTTGGGATCGAGCGTGTCGGACAGGCCGTCACCCAGCAGGTTCAGGCCGAGCACCGTCAGCACGATGGCCAGCCCCGGAAACAGCGCCATATGCGGGGCAAAGCTGATCATTGTCTGTGCATCGAACAGCATGCGTCCCCAGCTTGGCATGGGCGGCTGCGCGCCCAGCCCGACATAGGAAAGGCTGGCTTCGGCGAGAATGCCGAGCGCGAACTGGATCGTTCCCTGCACGAGCAGCAGGTTCGCGATGTTGGGCAATATGTGCTCGAGCGTGATGAGCACTTTGCCTTTTCCGGCGGCTCGCGCGGCGAGGATGAACTCGCGCGGCCACAGGCTGATGGCGCCTGCGCGCGCCACACGCGCGAACACCGGAATGTTGAAAATGCCGATGGCGATGATGGCGTTGACCGCGCCGGGGCCGAAGATCGCGGTAATCATGATTGCCGACAGCAGCGCGGGAAAGGCAAAGACCACGTCGTTGAAGCGCATGAGCGCCTCGTCCAGCCAGCCGCCGCGCGCGGCGGCCCAGCAGCCGAGCGGCACGCCGACACCGACGCCAATGCCCACGGCGACAAGCGCGACCGCGATGGAATTGCGCGCGCCGACCATGATCATCGACAAGATGTCGCGCCCGAAATGGTCGGTGCCGAACCAGTGAGCGGGCGATGGCGGCTGGAGCTTGTCCGCCACAACCAGCCGCGTCACGTCATAGGGTGTCCAGACGAATGAAACGGCGGCGGCGGCAACGACCAGCGCGGTGATTGCGAAGCCGATGGCGAAGGAACGGTTGGCAAAGGCGCGGCGCACGAGGCTTTCGGCGGGCGGGGCAGGGGCGCTCACTGCACATGCCTCAGGCGCGGGTCGACGGCTGCGTAGGAAAGATCGACGATGAGATTCACCGAGATCACCGTCGCGACCAGCAGCATGACGACGCTTTCCACGACAATCAGATCGCGCTGCGTGATAGCCTGAAAGACAAGCCGCCCCAAACCGGGAAGGAAAAAGACATTCTCGATGATGATTGTTCCGGCAAGCAGGAAGGAGAATTGCAGGCCGAGGATCGTGAGCACGGGAATGAGCGCGTTGCGCAAGGCGTGCCGCCACAGCACCGTGCGCCGGGGCATGCCCTTGGCGCGGGCGGTGCGGATATAGTCCTCGCCGAGCACGTCGAGCAGGGCCGAGCGTGTCACTCGGGCAAGAATTGCCGCCTGTGGCAGGGCAAGCGCGATGGCGGGCAGGATGAGCGCCCTGAGCGCGGGCCACACGCCCGCCGACCAGCCGGGAAAACCGCCCGCCGGAAGCATGCGCAGCGAGATTGCGAAAACATAGACCAGCAGCAGCGCGAACCAGAAGTTCGGCACCGCGACGCCGAGCTGGCTGGCTCCCATCGCAATGGTGTCCGCTGCCTTGCCGCGCCGTGAAGCGGCATAAAGGCCGACCGGAACAGCGATTGCCGTCGACAGGAACAGCGCCATCAAGGCAAGCGGCAGGGAGACCACCACGCGCTCCGCGACCAGTTGCGCGACAGGCACGGAATAGGTGTAGGAGCGGCCGAGGTCGCCGGACAGGAAGCCGCCCAGCCATGACAGGTAGCGCACCGGGAGCGGCTGGTTCAGCCCCATCTGCTCGCGCAGCGCCGCCACGGCGTCCTCCGTGGCATTCATGCCAAGCATCATGCGCGCCGGATCGCCCGGCACCACCTCCAGCATGGCAAAGATCACGATGGAGGCGAGGAGAAGCGTGATCGCCCCGACACCGAGACGCTTGAGCAGGAACGGCATCATCGCATCCGGTCCCCGCGTCGCGCTGCCGATCCTATTCGGTCCAATGGACCTTTGTCAGGTCGTTCGCCTGAATGGGCGCGTTGACCCACAGGCCCTCCAGCTTCGCGTCCCACACATTCATGCGGGCAAGCTCGAACAGGAAGCCGACAACCGCGTCATCCGACAGGATCTTCTGCGCCTGCCCATAAAGTTCCTTGCGCTTCGCCTCGTCGCTGGTGGCGTTCAGCTCTTCGATCACCTTGTCGAAGGCGGGATTGTCGTAGCCGAAATAATAGTCCTTGCGCGAATAGATATCGATGTCGTTCGGCTCGGTGTGCGACACGATGGTCAGGTCGAAATTCTTGTCCTTGAAGACCTGCTGGAGCCAGTCCGCCCATTCGACCGGAACGATTTCGCATTCGATGCCGATCTCGCGCAGTTGCGCAGCGATGATCTCGCCGCCGCGCCGCGCATATTGCGGAGGCGGCAGTTTCAGCGTCACCTTGATGCCGTCCTCCAGCCCGGCTTCCTTCATCAGTTCCTTTGCCTTGGCCACATCATGCGGGTATGCGCCTGTCAGGTCGACATAGGCGGGGTTGTGCGGAGCGAAATGCGAGCCGATGGGCGTGCCGAGCCCGAACATCGCGCCGTCGATCACCGCCTGGCGGTCGATGGCGTAGGCGATGGCCTGCCGCACCTTGATGTTGTTGAAGGGCGGCTTCTTGTTGTTGATCGACAGGATCGTCTCGCCCTCGGTCGTTCCGATCGTCACCTTGAAGCGCGGATCGGCTTCCAGTTGCGCGCGCGCCTCGGGCGCGGGAAAGAAGGGGAAGGCCTGCACGTCGCCGGACAGCACGGCGGCGGTTGCCGCCGCCGGATCGGGGATGACGCGGAATTCAGCCTTTTCGAGCGCGACCGGGGCGCCCCAATAGTCGGGATTCCTGACGATGGTGATGGTCGATCCGCGCGCCCAGTTGTCGAACTTGAAGGGGCCTGTACCGATCGGCTTTTCCTTATTGGTTTCAGCGCTTTCGGGGGCAACGATCACGGCATCTCCCCAGCCCATATTATAGAGGAACGCGCCTTGTGGCTGCTTGAGCGTCACCTTGACCGTCGCGGGGTCGATGACGTCGACGCTTTCGATCGCGGCGAACAGGCCCTTCTGAGCATTGGTGGAGTTATCGGCGCGGGCGCGGTCGAGCGAGAATTTCACATCCTGCGCATCGAAGGCCGTGCCGTCATGGAATTTGACGCCGGTGTGCAGTTTGAACGTATATTCCTTGCCGTCGGGCGAGATGGTCCAGCTTTCCGCAAGTGCTGGCTGCACGGAGCCTGTTTCGTCGATCCGGGTCAGACCCTCGAAGACATTGGCATAGACGATCTCGTCGATTGCGGCCGCCGCGCCCGCAGTGGGGTCGAGATGCGGCGGTTCGAGCACCACGCCGAGCACCAGATCGGTCCGCGCTGCCATGGCCGAAACTGCCATGGCGACAAGCAGGGTTCCCGCTGCAACCAGTGTCTTGAAAGCCTTCATCTGATCCTCTCTCAAAGCCGAAGCCAGCGCGGATACAAAACCGAATCGCCCTTCGAGTAAATGCGCCGATCTCCCGTTCTGGTCAGTAGAAACCTTTTCGCAAGAGTATATCCAGCCCGGCGGCCATGACCTTGGCCGATTGCACCATGTCCTGAATGCCCACCCATTCGTCGGGGCGGTGGGCGAGGTCCAGTATGCCGGGGCCATAGGCGATGCAGTCGAACGTGTTGCCGATGCGCGCCACATGCTTCTGGTCATAGGTGCCGGGCGAAATCACATAGGCCGGTTCGCGCTCGAAAATTTCACGGATCGCCTGCGAAACCGCTTTCACCACGGGGGCGTCGCGTTCGGTCATGATGGGGTGCACCTCCATCACGTCGTTGATCTCGTAGTCGAATTTTGGCCGGTCGCGTTTCAGCCGCTCAAGGATGGAAACCACCTCATGCTTTACATCTTCGATGCTCTCTTCAAGCAGGAAGCGCCGGTCGATGGTCAGCCGGCAACGGTCGGGAACGTTGGGTGAGGGCAGGCCCGGGCGGAAGTCGTCCGTCTGGCCGCCATGGACCGCGTTAATGTTCATGGTGGAGCGGCGCGCTCCTTCCGGTACCACGGGCATCTGCGTGCGCTTGGCGTCGAGCGCGGGGAAAAGCTCTTTCTCGAATGCATCGATCAGCGCGCCCATGTGGCGCACCGCGCAGTCTCCCAGAAACGGCATCGAGCCGTGCGCGATCTCGCCTTTGGTTTCGATTTCCGCCCACCACCCACCCCGGTGGCCGAGGCAGATGCGGTCCTTGTTGAGCGGTTCGGGAATGATGACATGGTCCACGCGCGGCTTTGAGAAATAGCCGAGCCTGGCGAGATGCGCGACGCCGCCGAAGCCGCCGGACTCCTCATCCGCCGTACCGGAAATCTCGATCGCGCCGGGAAAATCGGGAAACTGCTCAATGAACGATTCAGCGGCGACGATGGAAGCGGCGAGGCCACCCTTCATGTCGCATGCGCCCCGCCCGTAGACGCGTCCGTCGCGGATGATCCCGGCGAACGGATCGACGCTCCATCCGTCTCCTGCCTCCACCACATCGATGTGCGAGTTGAAATGCACGGTTGGACCCGCGGAGCGGCCTTCATGGCGGGCAACCACATTTGTGCGCGGAAAGCGGTCGCTGTCGCCGGGCGCTCCCACGGCGCGCACATACTCCACCGTGAACCCGTGGCCGCGAAGCCGCTTGCCGATGAACTCGGCGCAGGGGGTGTATCCCTCGCCCGGCGGGTTGACTGTCGGGAAACGGATC
This sequence comes from Rhizobiaceae bacterium, assembly GCA_023953835.1. Classification (NCBI taxonomy): domain Bacteria; kingdom Pseudomonadati; phylum Pseudomonadota; class Alphaproteobacteria; order Hyphomicrobiales; family Rhizobiaceae; species Rhizobiaceae bacterium. Next base: position 3,046,980 of record JAMLJB010000001.1, read on the forward strand.
AGATCGGCGGTGAGTTCAGCGATCTCATCGGCTTTGGATTCGATGCCTGCGGCAAGTGCTTCGTCCATGACGCCTATTCAGCCGACAATGCCTGCGGCTGGCAAGATGTGGGCGCCATCACGTCGAGTTGTTCGGCATCGTTCTTATACGCTTTTGAATTTGTTTAGGATTTTGCTCTTGAATATACCGCGCTCAAGCAATGGAGGCCCGCATTCAGGGCCTGGAGGGGTAATCATGAGGCGCATTCTCGCACTGGCGGCTGTCGTTGCCGCGACGGTTCTGGCTTCCACGGTTCCTGGCCTGGCCGCAAATCTCGTCGCTCACATCGATATCGCTGCGCAGCGGATGACGATCACTGACAACGGCCGCATCATCCATAGTTGGCCGGTGTCGACGGCGCGTAAGGGCTATTACACGCCGCGTGGGTCGTATCGGCCAACGCGCATGCACAAGATGTGGTATTCGCGCAAATATGACATGACGCCAATGCCTTACTCGGTGTTCTTCAGGGGCGGCTACGCCATACACGGCACGACGCAGGTGAAGCGTCTGGGAAGTCCGGCTTCACATGGGTGCGTGCGGCTTGCGACGACCAATGCCAAGCGATTCTATGATCTGGTGCGCATGTATGGCGCGCAGAACACCCGCATCGTGCTGACGAACTAGGGAAAACGAAAGCCAGTCGACCGGGTTCGCACCCTTACGGCTCGTAGGCGCATTCCGGCTTGATGAACGCGCTGTCGCCGCCCTGTTTCCGCGACTTTGCCGCGGTCAGCTTGCGCAGGGTCTGCCGCAGCGACGAAAGCTGTGGCTTGGGATCCGAGGCTGTCTGAGGACCCCAAGGGGTCCATAGCACACAACCGCCGTCCCGGGTCGGATTCATTGTGCTGGTGGCCATGACATAATCTCCGCTACACGAAATCTATGCGGTAACGTGATTATTTCAAGTTGTTAAAAAGGGGGATGGGCTTACACCCATTCACATTATGGCGAGCGGGCCGCCTGATGCCTGTGGCGGCGCGGCTTGTCGGAAAGCTTCCAGCGCTTGTGGAACCACATCCACTGGCCGGGATTTTCGCGCACCCAGCGTTCCACGACATCGTTGAGCAATTGAGCGGTTGCCGGAACGTCGACTGCGCCTTCCACCGTGCGCGGAATGGCGAGCCGGTCCTCGATCATGAGCCGGTAGCGGTTACCCGGTAGGCGGATGCAGCGCGCGGGATAGACGTCGCATTCGAAATGCCGCACCAGTTTCGGCAGCAGCGGGCTCGTCTCGCATTCGCGCCCGAAAAAGCGCGTGCGCACGCCGTTGGTGAATTTCTGGTCGACCAGCACGCCGATATTGCCGCCGCGTTCGAGAATGCGCGAAAGTGCGAAGGCCGCACCCTGCCGGGAGGCGAGCAGGTCGCCCATCGATGCGTTGCGGCGATGGTGGATGAAGTCCGCGATGTAGGGATTGTTCGGCGGGCGGAAGAGGGCGGTGACTTTCACGCCGAGCGCTGCGCCCGCCACCGGCAGCAGTTCGAAATTGCCGATATGGCCGGTGAAAACGATATGCGGCCTGTCCTCGCCCGCGATGCGCAGAAAGACCTCCTTGCCGTCCACCTCGATGCGCTCGCCGCTTTCGCTCGTCCTGTCGAAGTCGAACAGGTCGTCGAGATAGATATATTCGGCTGCCAGCCGCCCCATATTCTCCCACATGTCGAGGGCGATCGCCTCGATCTCCTGCATGGATTTTTCGGGATAGGCCTGCCGCAGATTGTCGAGCGCGACGCGGTGGCGACCGAACAGCGGCCCGAAACGGCGTGCGAAGCGCCCCGCGAAAGCGATTGCGCCGTCTGCCGGAAAGAGCCTGAGCAGCCCGATCACGCCGAGCGCCGTCTTGCCGATCACGAAGTCCTTGGCGTTGAGAAGCGCCTGCCGCGCCTTGGCGGCGATGCGGCGGGCAAGCATGAGGTCAGCTCACGCGCAGGATGATCTTGCCGAACACGTCGCGGCCTTCCATCCGCTTGAGCGCGGTGTCGATGCCGGCGAAATCGACCTCCGTGTCGATGACGGGATGCACCTGCCCGGCGGCCATCTTCTGCATGGCGTTCGCCATGTTTTCCATGCGACAGCCGAAGGAGCCGAGCAGCTTCAACTGTTGCTGGAACAGTTGCATCAGGTTCATCTGCGTCGAGACGCCCGAGGTCGAGCCGCAGGTGACGAGGCGTCCGCCGCGCCGCAACGACAGCATGGAGCCTGCCCAGGTGTCTGCGCCCACATGCTCGAACACGACATCGACGCCGCGCTTCTTCGTGATCTTGCGCACCGCGCCTTCAAAGCGATCCTCGCGGTAGTTGATGACATGGTCCGCGCCGAGCGCCTTCGCCTTGTCGATCTTGTCGTTCGAGCCGACGGTGGTGATGATCGTGCAGCCCATTCGACTTGCAAGCTGGATCGCCGCCGAGCCGATGCCCGAGCCGCCCGCATGGATCAGGATGGTTTCGCCGGGTTCGAGCTTCGCATTGTCAAACAGCATGTGCTCGACGGTGCCGAAGGTGACAGGCGCAACCGCTGCACCTATGGCGTCGACGCCGGGCGGGGCAGGGACCAGAAGCCGGGCGGGCAGGTTGATCTTCTCCTGCGCGAAGCCGTCGAGATGGAAGCCATGCACGCCCGAGACATGCTCGCAGAGATTGTCTCGGCCTTCCCGGCAGGGGCGGCAAAGCCCGCAGGTGCGCGCGCCATAGATCGACACGAGCTGGCCGGGCGACAGGCTGGAGACGCCGGGGCCGACCGTTTCGACCTCGCCCGAGGCTTCCGCGCCGATGGTCAGCGGCAGCTTGCGCTTGGCGAACGCCATGCCGCGCCAGCCCCAGACGTCGATATGGTTCAGCGCAACCGCCTTGATGCGCAGCGTCACCTCGCCATGCGCGGGCGGCGGCGGCGGCGGCAGGTCGACCTGTTCGAGACGGCGGTCCTCGATCAACTGCAAGGCGCGCATCAGGACGCCTCCCGCGCCATGACGAGGCAGGTGTTCTGGCCGCCGAAGCCGAAAGAGTTGGACAGCACGGTCGCGACATCGGCCTCGCGCTTGACGTTCGGCACCACGTCGAGGTCGATGGCCGGGTCGGGATGGTCGTAATTGATGGTCGGCGGAATGACGCCGTCGCGCATGGTGAGCAGCGAAAACGCCGCCTCGATCGCGCCCGCCGCCGAAAGCGTGTGGCCGATCATCGATTTGTTCGAGGAAACAGGGATGTTGCGGATGTTCTCGCCGAACACGGTCGAAAGCGACAGATGCTCCATCTTGTCGTTTTCCGGCGTCGAGGTGCCGTGCGCATTCACATAGGCGATGCCGGTTTCATCCAGTCCCGCATCCGCCAGCGCGGCGCGAACGGCGGCGATGGCTGGCGAGCCGTCCGGCTTGGAGCGCGTGCGATGGAAATCGTCGGCGCGCTCTCCGCAGCCGGTCACGAGGCCGATGACGGTTGCGCCGCGCGCAATCGCGCCGTCCAGCGATTCCAGCACCAGCGCGGCGGAGCCTTCCGCAAGCACAAAGCCGTCGCGGTCCTTGGAGAATGGCTTTGACGCCTTTTCCGGTTCGTCATTGCTGGTGGAAAGTGCGGAAAGCAGGGAGAAGCGGATCAGCGCCTCGGCGGTTGCCGAACCGTCCGCGCCAATGGAAAGCGCGCGGTCGCATTCGCCGCGCCGGATTGCCTCGACGCCGAGCTGGATGGCTGTCGCGCCCGATGCGCAGGCGGTGGAAAGCGTGATCGGGAGGCCACGCGTGCCGAACTTGTCGGCCAGCCGGTCTGCAATCGAGCCGAACTGCGCGGATTCGAACAGGTCGAGCGTCTTGAGTTCCGAGGCCGCCTGCGCGATGCGCTGCGCCGCGCTGCCGCCCTTGCCCGCGGCGTAGAGGTTGAAGCGGTCGCGCCAGTCAAGCTCGACCGGCGGCGAGGCGAGAAACAGCGGCCCGCCGAAATCGTCGGGGCTGAGGCCGGATTCGCCGATGGCCTCCTCTGCGGCGGTGGCCGCCAGCTCGAATGTCAACGGGCTTGCGCCTTTCGTGCTGGACGAAAGGAAATCCACCATGCCGGCAATCTGCGTGTTCAGATGCTCGGTCGGAAACCGCGTGATGCGATGAATGCCGGACCTGCCGGATGTCAGCGCGGCCCAATTGTCCTGCTTGCCCACGCCGAGCGAGGTGACGACGCCGATGCCGGTGACGGCCACCAGCGGCCTTCCAAGATGATCTGTGGTTCTGGCCATGTTTCACCTATGCCCTGGCGACGAGCGCCAGGCCTTCGAACACGTGATATCCTATCGTTGTGGCAAGCACGGCTTCGGGCGCGCCTGGGACCGGACGTTCGATTTCCGCGTCGAAGGGCGGAAATGCCGCGCCATTGTGGATGGCGAGTGCGGCCAGCGCCACGGCAAACGGAAACTGCGCTTCCTTGAGATGTCCGGTGCGCGTGGAAAAACCGCGCGGTGCGAGCGCGCGGGCGCGCTCATAGAGGTCCAGTTCCGCGCCTGTTGCCGCGTGCGCGCCGGACGCACCGGAAATCACAAGCGTTTCGCTTTGCGGGCGGTGGATGCGCTCGACCATGCGCTCGAGTTCCGCGTCCAGCGCTCCGTCGCCGCGCTTCAGGCGGTCGGACACGACCGCGTCGATGCGCGCATAGGCCTTGCGCCCACGCTTTTCGGCATGTTCGCGCGACTCCAGCACAAGGAATGCGCCGCCCGAGCCGGAGACGAGGCCGCCGCCTTCCGATCCTTGCCGTTGCCAAAGCGGCCGCCACGGCCCGCGATGCAGGAAGCCGCCAAGTTCATAGCCAAGCAGCATGTCGGAATGTTCGGACTCGAACGCGCCGCCGACGAGGATGTGGTTGGACTGGCCGGAGGAAATGCGCGCCGCGGCCGTCTCGATTGCCGAGATGCCGGACCCTTCCTCGCCCATGAAGGTGCGCGAGGAACCCGTCACCTTATGCACGATGGAGATGTTGCCGGCCAAAAGGTTCGAAAGCTGCGCGAGGAACAAGGTGGGGCGCAGGTCGGTCGTCAGCTTCTCGTTGAGCAGTATTTCGCGGTCGTTGCGCGTCGCCGAGGCTTCCAGAATGCTGGCGTCCACGGCCTCGTCGCGCTCGCCGCCGCCTGCAGCGACCACCATGTCCATCGAGGCGCACAGTGCTTCGTCGTTCTTGATCCCGGCATCGTCCAGCGCCAGCCCCGCGACATAAGTGCCGAGGCGCTGCCATGTTTCCATCTGGCGCTGGTCGCCACGCTTCGGAATCTGGAGGTTCCAGTCGATCTCGGGCAGGGGGTGAATTGTGTAGGGCGCGAAGCGCTCCGGGTCGATGCGCGGCTCCGCGCTTTCGGCGTTCAGCGCGCGCCAATGGGCGTCGGGGCCTTCGCCCAGACAGGAAACGAGGCCGATGCCGGTTATCAGTACGTCACGATTGCTCATGGCTGGCCGTTTTGATCGGCGCGGCCCTGCGCGTCAAGCGCCAGACGCAATTACGCTGCGTTCTTGGCCGCCACCAGGCCGTCGATCTTGGCGCAGAGGTTCTTCATCACGAAGTAATCTTCGGTCGAAGCCTTGCCGTCATTGACTTCCTGCGTCCATTTTTCGAGCGGCACCTTGATGCCAAATTCCTTGTCGATGGCAAACACGATGTCGAGGAAATCGAGGCTGTCGATACCGAGATCGTCAATGGTGTGCGACTCGGGCGTGATCTTGTCGATGTCGATTTCAGATGTATCGGCAATGATCTTTGCCACTTTTTCGAATGTCGTAGCCACAGCGCTATCCTTGCTTCTTCAGGCGCGGGCGCCCGAGTCCTTCGTTGGCAGGCTCTCTAATCGCTTTTTATGCGGAAAAAAAGAGGGCGCACCACGCGCCCTCGCTCCGAATAGATCCGTCGAAGGGACCCGGCTGCTAGCCAAGCTGGACCGTAGCAACCTTGTCCTTGTAGTCTTGCTTCGGATCGATGCCGAGGAACATCTTTATTCCCGCCATCAGGCTTGACGCATCCACCCAGATCTCCGCATCGCCCGGATCGAACCGCAGCAGGGTGAGTTCAGGGTCATCCTTGCCCTTTTCAAACCACGCCGCGACAAAGCGGTTCCACAGGCGGTCGATAACCGCCGGGTCGTTGTCGATACGCAAGGTGCCGCGCACAGTAGCGAATACATCGTGGCCTTTGGCGGCGTAGACGAGAGTTGCCTTGCGCGCGCGTTTCAATTTCGGCGGCAACTCGGTGTCTTTGGCTGTAAAGAAGTAAATGGTCTTTCGATCACCGTCGAACTGAGCGGTCATGGGCCGGGCATCATCGCCGTTCAGTCCGATCATCGCGGTCATATCGGATCGGATCGATTTCCAGAATTTCTTTTCTATTTCCCTTGCGTCGGTCATCCATTCCTCCTGTGAAAGCGAAGCCAACGGCTGCTGCTGCCGGAAGTTCCACAGCACTGCTTAGAAGGACGCATCCCTCCCCTGCAATCAACGTCATTGCGTGGTCGGGAGGCAGCGCCTATCAGGGCCGCATGTCGCCGCTCCTCGAAACGATCCTGTTCGTCTTCAGCCTTGTCGCGCTCGGATACCTGTCCGGCCTGACGGGCTATCTCAAGCCGGAGGTGGGTGAGGGCGTCTCCGCCTTCGCGGTCAACGTGGCCATGCCGCTGCTGCTGTTTCGCACCATGATCGGCGCCGATTTTCACGGCACCGCGCCGTGGGCGTTCTGGGGCGTCTATTTCGCCGCGGCAATCGTTGCATGGACCGTCGGCCACCTGATCACGACACGTGTGTTCGGGCGGGATTCGCAGGCCGGGGTGGTCGGCGGCGTCTCGTCGGCCTTTTCCAACCTCGTGCTGCTCGGCATTCCATTCATCCTGGGTGTCCTTGGTCAGCCGGGCTTCGAGATACTCTCCCTGCTTATTTCCATCCATCTGCCGACCATGATTATCGCGTCGATCATCCTGTTCGAGCTATTCGGTGGCGCTGGCGAGAAAATGCAGCCGCTGCGGATCGTTCGAACATTCGTTCAAAAAATGGCGGTGAATCCGCTCATTGTGGCTATCGTCATCGGCCAGATTTGGCGCATCACCGGCATGGCAATGCCCGCCCTGCCGCTCAGGCTGGTCGATGCATTGGCGAGCACGGCCGGTCCGATCGCGTTGTTTGCGATGGGGCTCGGCCTGCGCCGTTTCGGCATATCCGGCAATATTCGCCCGGCACTCGTGCTTTCCGCTGTGAAGCTCATGCTCATGCCGGCGGTCGCGCTTTGGCTGGCTTGGCTGGTCGGCCTGCCACCTCTGACAGCCAAGGTGGCTGTCGCGGCGGCGGCGCTGCCGTCCGGGGTCAACTCCTATCTTATCGCATCTCAGTTCGGGACGGGTCAGGCCCTTGCGTCGAACCAGATGACTCTTGCGACTGCGTGCGCGGTATTCACGACGGCGCTATGGCTTTCATTGGCTCAAATGGTGTTCGGATAGGTCAGTTGACGCAACGATAGGTCCAGCGCCCGTTTCTGTGGCTTATCGATTGATGGGCCGGACACGGTGCGTTAAGAGCAGCGGGGACGCAAGGTTGCGCAACGTAAGCGCGAAACGGTGATATCGAACTAGGAAGGCGCCCGCTGGCGGGTGGACAAACGGATGCTCAAGAAACTCAGCCATTTCATGCGGGAAGCTAATCTGATCGGCGGCGAATGGGTGCAGGCCGACAGCGGCGAGACCATCGACGTCACAAATCCGGCGAATGGCCTGAAGCTCGGCACGGTGCCGAAGGCCGGCGCAGCCGAAACGCGGCGAGCGATCGAGGCTGCGCAGGAAGCATTCCTGGGCTGGCGCAAGACATCGGCGCTGGAGCGCTCCAAGCTCTTGCGCAAGCTGCATGATGCTATCATGGACAATCAGGATGCGCTGGCCGAACTCCTGACCACCGAGCAGGGCAAGTCGCTGTTCGAGGCGCGTGGCGAGGTCGGAAGCTCGGCTGCCTATGTGCTGTGGTTCGCGGAGGAAGGCCGCCGCACCTATGGCGATGTCGTTCCTTCGCCATGGGCGGATCGCCGCATCATCGTGACGAAGGAGCCGGTCGGCGTCATCGGCGCGATCACGCCGTGGAACTTCCCGTCCTCGATGCTGGCGCGCAAGCTCGGCCCGGCGCTGGCGGCGGGCTGTACGGCAGTCGTCAAGCCTGCCACGCAGACGCCCTATTCGGCGTTGGCATGGGGCGTGCTTGCCGAGGAAGTCGGCATTCCGAAGGGCGTCGTCAACATCGTAACCGGGTCGGCAGGTCCCATCGGCGACGAGTTGTGCACCAATCCGCTGGTCAGGAAGATCACCTTCACCGGCTCCACGCCGGTCGGCAAGCTGCTGATCCAGAAATCGGCGAGCACGGTGAAGAAGGTGTCGATGGAACTGGGCGGCAATGCGCCGTTCATCGTTTTCGACGATGCCGACATCGACCGCGCGGTCGAAGGCGCGATCACCGCCAAGTTCCGCAATTCCGGGCAGACCTGCGTTTGCACCAACCGCTTTTTCGCGCAGGCCGGGATCTATGACGCGTTCGTGGAGCGGCTCGCAAAGGCGGCGCAGAAGCTCAAGGTCGGCTCCGGCCTTGAGGACGGCGTGCAGCAGGGACCTCTGATCGACGAGAAGGCGGCGGCCAAGACGGAAGAGTTCGTGGCAGATGCGAAATCCAAGGGCGCGCGCGTCGTGACCGGAGGCAAGCGCCATGCGCTGGGCGGTTCCTTCTTCGAGCCGACGGTCATCGCCGACGCGAAGCCGGACATGATGTTCATGAAGGAAGAAATCTTCGGGCCTGTCGCTCCGGTATTCAAGTTTGAAAAGGAAGAGGAAGTCGTTCGCCTCGCCAACGACACCGAGTTCGGCCTTGCCTGCTATTTCTATACGGGCGATCTCGGTCGGGCGTTCCGTGTCATGGAAGGCTTGCGGTACGGCATGGTCGGCGTGAACGAAGGGCTCATTACGACGCCGGAAGCGCCGTTCGGCGGCGTCAAGGAATCCGGCCTCGGCAAGGAAGGCGGGCATCAGGGTATCGAGGACTATCTCGATACCAAATATGTCTGCCTCGGCGGCCTTGGCCTCTAGGCGCGGACCGGATAGCGCGCGCGGGCGGGCGGCCTTGATACAGGGCGAGCGTTTCGGCGCAACTCCCGACGGTGAAACGGTGCAGCGCTTTTCCATTGCGGGGGGCGGCCTGTCGGCTCGCATCCTCACATGGGGCGCTGTCGTGCAGGATTTGCGGCTGGAGGGGCACGACGCTCCGCTTGTGCTCGGTTTCGATCAATTCGAGCACTACCCGCAATTCTCGCCGCATTTCGGCGCGGTGCCGGGCCGCTTTGCCAACCGCATCGGCAATGCGCGCTTTACGATCGACGGCCAGACCTACAGGACCGACCCGAATTTTCTGGGCAAGCACACGCTGCATGGCGGAAGCAAGGGGTTCAGCAAGCGCAACTGGTCGGTTGCGCTGCACGGCCCCGATTTCGTGACGCTGACGCTTCATTCCCCGAATGGCGACATGGGATTTCCGGGCGCGCTCGAGGCAAGCTGCACCTACCGGCTGAAAAACCCCGGCACCTTGTCGATCGAGCTGAATGCGACGGCGAACGAGCCGACGCTGTGCAACCTGACCAACCATTCCTATTTCAATCTGGACGATGGCGGCGCGAGCGATACGCTCGACCATCATTTGCAGATAGCCGCTGCCGCCTATCTGCCCGTGGACGACGAAATGATCCCCACGGGCGTGGTGCAGCCGGTGGCCGGTACGCCGTTCGATTTCACGAAGCCGCGCCCGATCCGCAACACCAAAAGCGGCGAGCAGGTCGTTTACGATCACAATTTTTGCCTTGCATCGACGCACGGCAAGCTGCGCCGCGCGGCATGGGCGCGTGGCGCCGCATCGGGCGTCGAAATGGAAATGTGGACCACCGAGCCCGGCGTCCAGTTTTATGCGGGCCACAAGGTCGCGCGCGAACAGCCGGGACTGGGCGGCAGGCGCTATGGCCCGCATGCCGGGTTCTGCCTTGAAGCGCAGGTCTGGCCGGATGCGCCGAACCGTCCGTATTTTCCGACGGCCATGCTTCGGCCCGGCGAGACGTACCACCACGTCACCGAGTTCCGCTTCCGGCTGGACTGCTGATTTCAGGCCGCGAAAGCCTTGCGCAGCGCATCGAACGACGCGAGCGCGCCACGTACCTGCACGACATGCGCGGCGATTGCATGGGCAAGCCGTGCCGCCTCGGCGGGCGAATGACCCTTGAGGCGCGCGGCCAGATAGCCGCCATTGAATGAATCCCCCGCACCGGTCGTGTCCACGGCATCGACCTGAACCGCCGGAATCATCTCCGATTGGCCATAGTGAAGGACGAGGCAGGGCATTTCGCCGTTCTTGACGACGATCTCGGGTATGTCGGCCGCTGCAAGGCGCTGGGCCGTTTCTTCCGGCGTCGCGTCGCCATGCAGCGCCTGTTCGTCGGGAAATGTCGGAAGCGCGATGTCGGTCAGCGCTAGCGCTTCGGCAATCGCGGTCCTAGCGGTGTCCGCGTCGGGCCAGAGCCGGGGCCGGTAGTTGGGGTCGAACGCGATACGGCTGCCGTTCAGCCGTGCCTCGGCGAGCGCATTGAGGAGCGCTGCGCGCGAAGCCTCGTCCAGAATTGCCAAAGTGATTCCGGAAAAGTAGATAAGCGTTTGATTTTTAAGGCTAAGCGCCAATTCGTCGGGATTGCTGGCGAGCTGGCGCGCAGCAGCGTCCGAGCGCCAGTAGGTGAAGGAGCGCTCCGCGCCGGTCAGGGTTATCGCATAGAGGCCCGGACGAGCGCCGGGCAGGATCGGGCTGCGCGCCGTGCCGATGCCGTTGTCGCGCAGGAAGTCGATCTGCTGTCGGGAGAATGGGTCGTCGCCGAAGGCGGTCACGTAGTCCGTGGCGGCGGAGGGGTCCAGCAATGCCCGCAGCGCCCAAAGCGTGTTGAACGTATCGCCAGCGAATCCGAGTTTCCAGCTTCCGTCACCGTTGGCCGCAAGCTCGATCATGCATTCGCCGATGCATGCGACTGATGTCATTCGCCTCTCCCTTGGCGAAAGGATTTACACTGCATTCTCTTGTTGGGCTACCGGTCCTTGACCGTTTCCATGGCCACGAAGGTCGATGTCTGCGCGACGAAGGGCAGGGCGGAAATGCGCTCGCCCAGAATACGCCGGTACGATGCGATGTCGCGTGTCCGCACCTTGAGCAGGTAATCGAAGCTCGCGGCCATCATATGACACTGCTCGATTTCCGGCACCGCCTGCACGGCGCGGTTGAATGCGTCGAGCGCCGTGGACCGGGTGTCGGACAGCTTGACCTGCACGAAGGCGACATGGCCCTCGCCGATGCGCTCACGGTCGATCACCGCCGCATAGCCCCGTATGATGCCTTCCGCCTCCATCTTGCGCACGCGCGCCTGCACAGGGGTCTTGGAAAGCCCGACCTGCGTGGCAAGCTCGGCCATGGAGAGGCGGCCGTCGCGCGCCAGTGCCCCCAGTATGTTCTTGTCGATGCGGTCTATTTGATCTGCAACAGCCATAAATGTGGTCCAATTGGATAAATTATGTCGGATATCATAGTTCAATTGATCCGTTTCAATCAATTCTTTGGAACGGCTTGAAATCAAGGAATATGCTAGTCAGCCATCAGTTCGGCGCTTGTTGAGGGAATGGTGGAAATGGCGAAACTCGATACGATTCGAAAGCAGATCCGCGCGAACTATTTACCCGACGAGGACAAGGCACTCGCGCGCCTGATTGCGCTTGCGGACCTTTCGGAAAAGGACCGCAAGGCCATTTCGGCAAGTGCAGCGGAACTCGTCCGGGCGGTGCGCTCGTCGTCGGACCCGCGCCTGATGGAAGTGTTTCTCTCCGCCTACGGGCTTTCCACCAAGGAGGGGGTCGCGCTGATGTGCCTTGCCGAGGCGCTGCTGCGCGTGCCCGACACGGAAACGATGGACGACCTGATCCGTGACAAGATCGCGCCGCATGACTGGTCGGCCCATTCGGGGTCCTCGTCCTCGATCTTCGTCAACGCATCGACATGGGCGCTGATGCTGACGGGGCGCGTGCTGGACGAGGGAGAAGGCTCCATCGAGCGCACCCTGCGCGGCATGGTGCGGCGGCTCGGCGAGCCTGTCATCCGCACCGCCGTTGCCGCCGCGATGCGCGAGATGGGCGAGCAGTTCGTGCTTGGCCGCACCATCGCCGAGGCGCTGAAGCGCGGCAAGCCCATGCTCGACAAGGGCTATCTCTATTCCTACGACATGCTTGGCGAGGCGGCGCGGACGGAAGCGGATGCGCTGCGCTACCTCAAAGCCTATGCTGACGCCATCGCTGCGCTGAAGCCGCACGCAAAGGGCGACGACATCCGCCGCAATCCCGGCATTTCCGTCAAGCTCTCCGCGATCCATCCGCGATATGAGGTCAGCCAGCGCGAGACCATGCTGCCTGTCATGTCGGAGCGGCTGCTGTCGCTGGCGCTCTCGGCGAAGGACGCGCGCATGGGCCTCAACATCGATGCCGAGGAGGCCGACCGGCTCGACCTTTCTCTCGATGTCATCGAAAGCGCGCTGTCCGACGAGCGGCTGGCCGGGTGGGATGGCTTCGGCGTCGTCGTGCAGGCATATGGGCCGCGCTGTGCTTTCGCCATCGACTGGCTCTACGAACTGGCGAAAAAGCTCGACCGGCGCATCATGGTGCGGCTGGTCAAAGGCGCCTATTGGGACACGGAGGTCAAGCGCGCGCAGGTGCTCGGCCTTTCGGGCTATCCGGTTTTCACGCGCAAGACCAACACGGATGTTTCCTACATCGCCTGCGCGCGCAAGCTGCTCGGCTACACCGACCGCATCTATCCGCAATTCGCGACCCACAATGCGCATACGGTCGCGGCGGTGCTGGCGATGGCGCCTGACCGCGACTGCTTCGAGTTGCAGCGGCTGCATGGGATGGGCGAGCAGCTTCACGAGGCGGTGCGCAAGGCGGAAGGCACGCGCACCCGCATCTATGCGCCGGTCGGCGCGCATTCGGACCTGCTGGCCTATCTGGTGCGTCGCCTGCTGGAAAACGGGGCCAACTCCTCATTCGTGCACCAATTGACCGACGAGAACGTCGCGCCGCAGGACATCGCCCGCGACCCTTTCGCGGTCGTGGAGGCGCAGGGCTCCGCGTCGAACCCCAATATCGTGCGCCCGTCGGCGATCTTCGGCGCGCGCCGCCGCAGCGCCAGGGGGTGGGACATCACCGACGTGACCACGCTTGGCGAAATCGAGAGCCGCAGGGCGCGCTTCGCGAACAAGGGTCAGTGGACCGCAGTGCCCGCGACCAAGGCCACGGGGCAGGGCACGGAAAGGCCGGTCATCAACCCGGCCCGCACCGCCGACATCGTCGGCAAGGTGCGCGAGGCAGGATCGAAGCAGGTGGCGGGCGCGGTGAAGGCGGTGGTCGCGGCGCAGCCGGGCTGGGCGAAAACGCCCGTCGCAAAGCGCGCCGCCGCCTTGCTGAAAGCCGCCGATCTCTATGAGGCCAACGCGGACGAGTTCTTTGCGCTGGCGACGCGCGAAGCCGGCAAGACGCTGGCCGATGGCATTGCGGAGGTGCGCGAGGCGGTCGACTTCCTGCGCTACTACGCAGCCGAGGCCGCGAGCGTGGAGGCAGGCACACAGGCGCGGGGCGTCATCGCCTGCATTTCTCCGTGGAATTTCCCGCTGGCGATTTTCACCGGCCAGATCGCGGCGGCGCTGGTAACGGGAAATGCGGTCGTCGCCAAGCCCGCCGAGCAGACGCCGCTCATTGCCGCGCGCGCGGTCGAATTGCTGCACCAGGCAGGTATCCCGCAGGACGTCCTGCAACTGCTTCCGGGCGACGGCCCGAATGTCGGCGCGCCGCTCACCGCCGATCCGCGCATTGCGGGCGTCTGCTTCACAGGCTCGACGGAGGTCGCCAAAATCATCGAGAAACAGCTCGCCGATACCGCCGCGCCGGATGCGATGCTGATTGCCGAAACGGGCGGCCTGAATGCCATGATCGTCGATTCGACGGCGTTGCCCGAACAGGCCGTGCGCGATATTCTGGCATCGGCCTTCCAGAGTGCCGGCCAGCGCTGCTCCGCACTGCGCATCCTCTACGTTCAGGAGGATGTCGAGAAGAAGGTGCTCGAAATGTTGAAAGGCGCGATGGAGGCGCTGCGCGTCGGAGACCCGTGGGAAATCGCGACCGATGTCGGCCCGGTGATCGATGAGGAAGCCCAGAAGTCGATCACGGCATATTGCAGGGAAATGGAAAAGGCCGGACACCTTGTTGCCCGGCTCGACGCGCCGAAGGACGGGCGCTTCGTGGCTCCGCATGTGTTTCGTGTCGGCGGAATCGAGGACATGAAGCGCGAGATATTCGGGCCGATCCTGCATGTGGCGACATTCAAGGCCGACGACATCGAGAATGTCATTTCCGCTATCAATATAAAGGGATATGGCCTCACCTTCGGACTCCACACGAGGATCGAGGGGCGCGTCCAGCATTTTGTCGACGGCGTCCATGCGGGGAACATCTACGTCAACCGCAACCAGATCGGGGCGGTCGTCGGCTCGCAGCCGTTCGGCGGCGAGGGTCTTTCGGGCACCGGCCCGAAGGCGGGAGGACCGCACTATCTGCGGCGTTTCCGCAAGGCCGACAGGATCGCGTCCGATGCGCCGCCCGCCGCCCCGGCGGTGACGCTCAAGGCGTTGCAGGATCATCTGCAAAGCCCTGTGCACAGGAATTGGGAAGCACGCGCCGACCGCATCGCGATCCTGCGCAAACACCTGCGAGGCAAGGGTTCGGCCGCGATCACCGCTGCCGCCGCCGTCGATTTCGGGCCGGTGGACCTGCCCGGACCGACCGGCGAGGCGAACACGCTGATGCTCCATTCGCGCGGCACCGCCCTTTGCCTCGGACCGGACGCAGACACGCTGCTCGTGCAGGCCGTGCAGGCATTGGCAGCGGGATGCGCGATCCTTGCCGTCGCGCCGAATGCCTCGGCGGCGCTGAACGCGCTGACGGGGAAAGGACTGCCGCTGGCCGCGCTCGACGGTTCGTTCAATCCCGAACACGCGCAGAACATCGCCGTCGATGTCGTCGCCTTCGCGGGCGACGACACCACGATGCGGGCACTGCGCAAGGCGCTTGCGTTGCGCAACGGGCCGATCGTTCCGCTGGTCAGTGAGGCGATCTATCCGGTTGCCTACGCGCATGAGCGCGCCGTATGCGTGGACACGACCGCTGCGGGCGGTAATGCGAGCCTGCTCGCCGCGGCATAGCTCGCGGCTCTTGACTCCGGTGCGGAACTGCCCGCCGTATGATGCGGGTGTGGCGTGCCGGAGGATTGCAAATGCCCCAGCTTGATCCGTCAGCGGAGTAACGCATGTCCGGACAGGGCTTTCTCGGGCAAGGCTACCTGCTGATCGCGCTTCTGGTGATGCTGGGCGGATCACTGCTCATCACATCGGTGATTTTCAACCTGCATGTTGCCGACAGTGTCCGCCGTGACGCGCGCCATCGCGAAAAGCTGCTGGAATACTACCGCAACATGGTCTCGCAGCTCGGCGTCATCCTCATCGGCATCGGCGTGTCGCTGTTCATCTTCTTCTTCCAACAGAGCTTTCAGGAGACGAAGCGCCGCGAAACGGAATTGCAGGCCGCCGCCGCCAAGCTCTCCACACGCGTATCGCGTGCGGCCGCGATCATGGAGGGTTTGAACGAGTTCGACGTTCTTCTCGACAATGGCGGGCCTTATGTCGGACCCGAAGACGGCGGCGCGCCGCCCGCCGCCACGGCGACAGGCGTAGCCTTGCAGCGGCAGGTGGATGCACTTTTCTTGATTGAGCGCGATGTTGACCAGCGCGCGTTCGAGGTGCTTACCGCCTCGAAGGATTTTGAGACCTCTTTCGTCTCGCGCGATCTCGACCCGGCGCTCTGGTTCAACATGGTCAAGGACGAGGCCGACCTGACCTACGCCATCGAGCAGATGAATCACGACTACGCGGACCTGCGCGCGGCGACGGAGGCTGCGCCGGCCGATTCGAAAAGAGAAGAGGCGGTGCGCCGCGAAGTGCTGGACGTTTTCTACGACGCTGACCTTCTCAGGCGGCGCAGCCGCAAATTGCTCGCGCGCGCTTGCTGGCTGCTGAGCAAGGGAAATGGCTTCATTGCCGCGCGCCCGGAAGCGGCACTGGAAACGGATGCGGCCACGCAGCAGGCATGGCTGCGACAGGCAGAACCCACCCTGTCGCAAATCAGGATCGGCGACCGCACCTGCTATCAGTTGCTTGCCGCGCCTGCCTGACGGATCAGGCCTCGGCCTCGACCTGTGCTTCGACCGCCAGCCTGTGCTTGTGCAGGGAGTCCAGCGCGTCGGCCAGCGTGGTGCGGTAGCGGACGCGCGGCGGCTTAAGCCCGTGGACAAGAAGGCTGCGCCGCACGGCGGGCTTGGCTCCCGTTATGTAGATGCGCGCGCCGCGCTTGTGAGCCTTGCGGGCAAATGCCTCGATGGTGGCCGCACCGGTCGAGTCGAGGATCGACACCGTGGCCATATCGATGACATAGGCCTTCGGATGCTCGCCGATCCGGTCCAAGGCTGCGGTGACGGCTGCTGCGGCCCCGAAGAAGAACGCGCCGGAAATCCGGATCACGGCGATGTCGGGATCGGTCGTCAATTCCGGATCATATGGCCTGCGATCTCCGTTCGCACCATCGGCGCGGTCTGCTTCCACCAGCGGTTGCCCGCTTTCCACCGCCACGGCCTGGCCGATGCGATGCAGGAACAGCAGCGAACTGAGCACGAATCCGACGACGATGCCCTCGGTCAGGTCGCGGAAGATCACCAGCCCGAACGTCACCAGCAGCACCACCGCGTCGCCGCGCGAAGCCCGCAGGAGCACGGCGAATTCGTGCTTCTCGGCCATGTTCCACGATACGATGACAAGCACGCCCGCCAGCGCGGAGAGCGGTATGTAGGAGGCGAGCGGCGCCGCAACGAGCATGAAGCCGAGCAGAAAGACAGAATGGAGCATGCCCGCAACCGGCCCATGCGCGCCGGAGCGCACATTCGTCGCGGTGCGTGCGATATTGCCGGTTACGCAGAAGCCGCCGAACAGGGGTGAAGCTATGTTCGCCAGCCCCTGCGCCACAAGCTCGCAATTGGACCGGTGCCGCCGCCCGGTCATGGAATCGGCGACGACAGCCGACAGCAGGCTCTCGATGCAGCCGAGCAGCGTGAAGGAAATCGCATTGGGCAATACGGCGGAGATGGCGCCATAGGACAGGTCGGGAAGGTGCGGCAGCGGCAGGGTGCTCGGTATGCCGCCGAAGCGCGTGCCGATGGTTTCGACCGGCAACCCGGCCAGCGCGGCGACGAATGCGGCGACGCCGACGGCGATGATGAAGCCCGGCCAGTTGGGCCGGTATCTGCGCAGCAGCAGGATGATGCCGATGGTGACGATTGCCACCAGCACGGCGGCGGGGCTGATCGTCGGCAGCGCTTCGGCGAGCGCCAGCAGCTTGGGCAGCAGCGGCGCGGGCTCGCTTGCCAGCGTCAGGCCAAGCAGGTCCTTGATCTGGCTGGCGAAGATGATGACCGCAATACCCGCCGTGAAGCCCACGGTGACGGGGTAGGGGATGTATTTGATGAATGTGCCGAGCCTGAGTAGCCCGATTGCCGCCAGCATCAGGCCGGACAGGAAGGTTGCGAGCAGGAGCCCCTCGACGCCGTGCTGGGCAACCGTTGCCGCGACAAGGACGATGAACGCGCCTGCGGGGCCGCCGATCTGGAACCGGCTGCCGCCGAAAGCCGACACGATAAACCCGCCGACAATCGAGGTGTACAAGCCCCGGTCGGGCGTGACGCCTGAGGCAATCGCAATCGCCATGGACAAGGGCAGCGCTACGATCGCCACGGTCAGGCCCGATATGGCGTCGGCCTTGAGCTTGGCGAAGTCGTAGCCTTCGCGCAGCACGGTCACAAGCTTCGGGGTGTATAGCTCGGCAAAATCCGGGCGAACGATTCCGGCAGTCATTTTCCGCCTCCACATGGCGCCAGTGCGGGCAGCATCATCTGGGGCAGGATCGTCGGCCAGTTACAGGTCGGCGCCGCGCAATCTGGACGGCTGCACATCGACAAAATTCTCAACCGGGGCTCTTCAGACGGACCCCTCGTCCACCACCGGAACTGACGACATTTTCGCCGATCAGTTCGATACCCGCGCGGTCCAGCGCGTCGACCAGCTTGGTCAGCGAATCGATCACGCCCCGCACGGTGCCGTCACTGCTTTCCATGCGCTGAATGGTGGGAAGCGAAATTCCTGCCAGTTCAGCCAATTGGCGCTGATCTATGCCGAGCAGGGCACGGGCGGCGCGCATTTGGGCAGCGGTGATCAATAGTCAATTCCGATTGATGCGCTGCACGAATATCATACCTCGATACTGATGTCCAGAACATCAATATGCACGTTTCATACTGCGATATTGATTGGCTGATGCATCGCAATCCGCTTGCTATGTTATTCGTATATTTCTAATATATATTCTCCGGCTGGCGCTGCGAGGAAATGGAATGACGTTCGGCAAAGGCACTGGCGCGACGCTGGAGGAGCAGGCTGAAAAAGCCGCCCTCGACGGCAGGCATGCAGAGGCCGTAACGCTCTACGATGCGGCGCTCGCGCTGCGTCCGACCGCGAGGTCCTTTGCGAACAAGGCGGTGTCGCTGTTCAGGCTCGACCGCCTGCCGGAGGCGTTGAAAAGTTTTGAAAACGCTGTCGAGTTGCAGCCCGACTATGCGAGCGGGTGGACGAACAGGGCCGCGCTGCTTGGCACCCTCGGTCGTCACGAAGCGGCGGTCGAAAGCTGCGATCGGGCTATCCGCCTTCAACCGGACAATGCCGAGCTTTGGGCCATGCGCGCGAGTTCGCTGGTTGCGCTCAAGCGCCTTGAGGAAGCCGTCGTCGCCTTTGACGAGGCGCTTCGCCTGCAACCGCGCAGGTCCGACCTTTGGCTGCGACAGGGAAACGTGCTGTCCGACCTGCAGCGTTTTGAGGAAGCGGCAGTCAATTTCGATAAGGCCGCCCTTGATCCCGCCGTCGCGCCTGACGCCATTTTCAACAAGGGCAATTGCCTGCGCGGCATGTGGCGGTTCGGAGAAGCCCTCGATTGCTACCATGCGGCGGTCCGGCTGCGCGAGCAGTTTTCCGCCGCATGGAACAATATCGGCCTATGCTACATGAGTCTCGAACAGCATGCGGAGGCTGTGGCTGCGTTCCAGAAAGCGGTCGCCCAACAACCGGACAATGCCGGCGCCTGGAACAATCTCGCGGGACTGTATGTTCAGGCCGGCGATTTTGGCAAGGCAATCGAATGCTGCGAAATGCTGCAGCGACACCGGCCCGACTATCCGTGGGCGGAGGGTGCACTTATCGGCTTTCGCATGCAGCTTGCCGATTGGAACGGCCTTGATGCCTTGTGCGCGTCGGTGAAAGCCAAGGCGGAGCAGGGTCTGCCTGTCACTTATCCCTTTTCGGCTCTTGGCTGGCTTGATGAACCGTCGCTGCTGAAAGGAATATCCGAAACCTATATCAAGCTGAATGCTCCAGCCGACCCGTCACTCGGGCCATTTTCAACCCGTGCGCCGGGCGGCCCGATCCGAATAGGCTATTTCTCGGCGGATTTTCATGAGCATGCAACGGCATGGCTGATGGCGGGCCTGTTCGACCAGCACGACAAGTCGCAATTCGAGGTCACCGCCTTTTCGTTCGGGCCGGATTGCAGCGCTCCTATCAGGCAGCGCATCGAAGGCTCGTTCAGCCGATTCCTGGATGTGCGGGCAATGTCCGATGTCGAGGTTGCCCGCACCGCGCGTGACATGCGGCTGGACATTGCGATCGACCTCAAAGGCTTCACGCAGGCCGCTCGCACCGGCATTTTCGCGCTGCGCGCCGCGCCAGTCCAGATCAATTATCTGGGCTATCCGGGCACGATCGGCGCCAGCTATATCGACTATATCGTAGCCGACGCGACGATCATTCCCGACCATCTGCGGGAACACTATTCCGAGAAAGTCATACGGCTGCCGCACAGCTACCAGATCAATGATGACAAGCGCGAGATCGGCGCGTCCGGCATTTCGAGGCGCGACTGCGACCTGCCGGGAAACGGCTTTGTCTATGCCTGCTTCAATAACAGTTGGAAGATTACCCCGGAACAGCTCGATTCCTGGGTGCGCATATTGCGCGCCGTCGAGGGAAGCGTGCTGTGGCTGCTGGGAGGCAGTCGCGGCTTCGAGGACAATCTTCGCCGCGAGGCGTCGAGCCGCGGGCTGAACCCCGACCGTCTCGTGTTTGCACCACGTGTGCAACTCGCCGTGCATTTGGAACGCATCGCACTTGCCGATCTATTCATCGACAACTACCCCTGCAACGCTCACACAACCGCGAGTGATGCGCTTTGGGTTGGGCTGCCTGTATTGACACGTCCTGGCGCCAGCTTTGCAACGCGGGTAGCCGCCAGCCTGCTGAACGCGATCGATCTGCCGGAAATGATCGCCGAAGACGCCGCCGCCTATGAGCGATTGGCGATTGATTTTGGGAAAAATCCTGAAAAACTGCAAGCAATCAGGACGAAGCTTGCCCAAAACAGGTCAACCGCCCCGCTGTTCGATACGCGCAGAACGACCCGCGCAATCGAGGAGGCCTACAGATTGGCGCACCAAAGGCAGATTGACGGCCTGCCTCCAGCCCATATCGATCTAAGCGGCATGGGGCTATAGCGAAGCGGGCGCGCGGAGGGCTGCCGCAATTCGGGCGGCGAGCCTCGCATTGTTTTCGACAAGCGCGATATTCGTTCTGAGGCTCAGCCCGCCGGTCAGTTCCAGGATCTTCGCCAGCAAATAGGGTGTTACCGCTTTGCCGTTGATGCCGTCCCGCTCGGCGGCGGCCTGCGCGGTGGCGATATGTACGGCCATTGTCTCCGCCGCTATCTCGTCGGCCTGTGGCACGGGATTGGCGATCAGCATGCCGCCGTCCGTGCCGAGCGCACGGCGCGTCTCGAAAAACCGCGCGATGGCCTGCGGCTCATCCAGCCTGAGCGGGGCCTTGAATGGCGACTGTCGCGACCAGAAGGCGGGCATGGTTTCGCTGCCGAACACGACGACCGGAACCCCCTTCGTTTCAAGGACTTCAAGCGTCTTTTCGATATCAAGAATTGCTTTCGCCCCCGCCGAAACCACGATGACCGGCGTGTGGGCGAGTTCCTCGAGGTCGGCTGAAATGTCGAAGCTTTCCTCCGCGCCCTTGTGAACACCGCCTATGCCGCCGGTCGCGAACACGGTGATCCCTGCCGCCGCCGCCGCTATCATCGTTGCTGCGACCGTCGTGCCTCCGGTGCGCCCCTCTGCGATAGCGAAGCCGAAATCCGCCCGCGACAGCTTCATCGCGCCGGTGGTGCGCGCAAGCGAGTCGCGCTCAGTATCGGTCAGGCCGATTTTCAACCTGCCCTCGATCACCGCGATCGTCGCGGCCACCGCGCCCTCATCGGCAATGATTCGCTCGACATTCGCCGCCATCGCGCCATTGTCGGGATAGGGCATGCCGTGCGTTATGATGGTGCTTTCGAGCGCGACGACAGGCGTTCCGTTTCTCAGCGCGGCGGCAACCGGCGCGTGTACGTCGATGAACGGTGCTGCGGAGTTCATTGGCCTCTCCATTTGCATGTTCTCATGCCACCGGCCGCGGGTCGGGTACAAGCGCGAGTTGCGCGTTGAACGCCGCCTTTTCGAGTCGCGGAACTGCATCGGTGCACTCGAGCGCGAGCATCGATGCCGCCACGCCTTCGCGAACCGCTATAGGCAGCGCCAACCCGCGCATCAGCGCCGCGACGGTTGTCCCGGCCAACGCGTCGCCCGCGCCGGTGACATCCGCCACATGAACTGGTCGGGGCGGCTGAAGCATGAAAATCGCATTCCCCTCAAATACGGTCACTGTCTCGCCTCCGGCGGTTATCACGCCAGCGCGCAGGCCGAGAGCATGGATAGCCGCCGCCGCGTCCTGCGGGGAAGTCTGCAGACCGCCTGCCAACGCTGCGGCTTCGCGCACATTCATGAACAGGCAGGACAGGCCGCGAAGCACGCCACGCAGCCGCACGACCTTGGCGGGCGATACCGCGATGGCATAGAGCGGCTTGCCTCGCGCCATCCGCTCGATTCGTTCGAGACCGGCCGCGGGAACATTCGCGTCGCAAAGAACGGCATCGTGAACCGCAAAGGCATCGCGAATTGAACTGCGCCTCAATTGCTTCGGAAACGCCAGATCGTACAGACTCATATCTGCGAAGCCTGCGATGAGGTCCCCGTGCCGGTCGAGCAGGGCCGTGTAGCTCGATGTCGCGCGATCGAGGAACGTCGCCGACATATCCACGATGCCGGCCTCGGCTATCGTCCGCGCGACCCGCTCTCCGCCCGAATCGCCGCCCCTGATGGACACCAGCATGCAATCGATCCCGCGTTGTGCCGCGCTGCGCAACGCATTCAATGCGCCGCCGCCGATATCCTCGCGCATCGTGCCCGGATTGGACGCGCCGGGGACAAATTCGCCCGTGATATGCCCGCGCCGGTCAACATGCGCCCCGCCGATTCCCAGGAGCCTCATCGCGGATCTCCTGTCGATGAGTTCGAATCAATATACACGTCCACCACATCCCCTCGACCGCCCGCGCAGAGCGGCCAAACACCGCAACATCTATCGGAACCAAATGTGAACATCAATCAAAAAATGGAATTAAATCAATTTGTTGAGGCCACTTGTCAAATGAGAACAAATCATGTACATCTTAAATATCAAACAGCACTGATGTGCCTTCATCGGCGTCCAGGGGATATGTATCATGTCACAGAATAGTTTGCGGCTCGTAGAGGATAACAAGGCAGTGGACAAATCGAAGGCGCTGGACGCCGCGTTATCGCAGATCGAGCGGGCTTTCGGCAAAGGCTCGATCATGCGTTTGGGCGCCAATGAACAGGCGGTGGAAATTGAAACCGTTTCGACCGGGTCCCTCGGTCTGGATATTGCGCTTGGCGTGGGAGGATTGCCGCGCGGTCGCATCGTCGAGATCTATGGCCCCGAAAGTTCGGGCAAAACCACGCTTGCGCTTCACACGGTCGCGGAAGCCCAGCGCAAGGGCGGCATCTGCGCTTTTGTCGATGCAGAGCATGCGCTCGATCCTGTCTATGCAAGGAAGCTCGGCGTGGATCTGGAGAACCTGCTGATCTCGCAGCCGGACACCGGCGAGCAGGCTCTGGAGATTTGCGATACGCTGGTGCGCTCGGGCGCAATCGATGTCCTGGTGGTCGATTCCGTGGCCGCGCTTACGCCGCGCGCCGAAATCGAGGGAGAGATGGGTGAGTCCCTGCCGGGTCTCCAGGCGCGGTTGATGAGCCAGGCATTGCGCAAGCTGACTGCATCTATTTCGCGCTCCAACACGATGGTCATCTTCATCAACCAGATACGTATGAAGATCGGCGTCATGTACGGTTCGCCGGAAACCACGACGGGCGGCAACGCGCTGAAGTTCTATGCGTCCGTGCGTCTCGATATCCGCCGCATCGGTTCGGTGAAGGACCGCGACGAGGTTGTCGGCAACCAGACCCGCGTGAAGGTGGTGAAGAACAAACTCGCGCCTCCTTTCAAGCAGGTCGAGTTCGACATCATGTATGGCGAAGGGGTTTCCAAGATGGGTGAGCTCATCGACCTGGGCGTCAAGGCGGGCGTCGTCGAGAAATCGGGCGCATGGTTCTCCTACAATTCACAGAGGCTCGGGCAGGGGCGTGAGAACGCCAAGACCTTCCTGCGCGACAATCCGGACACTGCGAGGGAAATCGAACTCGCCTTGCGGCAGAACGCTGGCCTGATCGCAGAGAAATTCCTCGAAAATGGTGGTCCGGGCGAGCAGGACGACGTCGCGGAAGGCTGAGCAGGCAAAGAACTGCGATTATGGTTAAGCTGCCCGTTTCCGTCGGACGGCTTGGCATTTTCAGCAAAAATGGCCCCAATATGCGCCGATATAAGGACATGTGCGTTTGTTGCTCGGGGTCCGGGCGGCTTGCCGCCTGAAAATGCTGGGCGCCGCCCGCAGCGTGGCCCTGATTCGGACGCAATCGATTCAAACTTTATTGAGAATTCCTCAATAGCTCTCGGATCGCTTTGTCCGAGGTGTTT
Source organism: Rhizobiaceae bacterium (assembly GCA_023953835.1). Lineage (NCBI taxonomy): Bacteria > Pseudomonadati > Pseudomonadota > Alphaproteobacteria > Hyphomicrobiales > Rhizobiaceae > Rhizobiaceae bacterium. The sequence goes on from JAMLJB010000001.1 coordinate 3,071,249, forward strand.
CTTCGGTCTGTTTGTCTGGCGTACGGGTGGTGATGCGTTTTCGTAGCTTAAGCTTTGCTCTTTTTTCGTGCGTCGCATTGGCGGGCTGCACAAGCGCAGGCATCGAAGATCTGGCTCCGATGTCTTCGGAGATGACAGGATCGATCGTTCCTGTCAGAACACCTCCGGTCAACCTGGCCTCGGCCGCTTCCCTGCCGGTGGCGCAACAGGATGCGCTCGTCTCAGCGGTGCGGCCTCCCGATGAAGTGAGCGCAACGCCCGCGTTGCGCGCGGTCAGTACCGTGGTTGCGCAGGATGCAACAGCTGCGTCGGATACGCTCGATGTCGCTGCGCTGGTCGTGCCCGATCCGGCTGTCCCGACGCCGCTGCAACGCCCGATAGCGACCCCTGCCGTGTTGAAGCCGGACCTCGTCAGCCGGAGGCGCTTCAGTGACGCCAAGCCGATCAATTTTGGGAGCGCATCGCCGCGCAAGCTGGCGGTGCATGGCGTCGACGTCTCGCGTTGGCAGGGTGACATCGATTGGATCAAGCTGCGGTCGCAGGGCGCGAACTTTGCCTATATCAAGGCTACAGACGGTGGCGACCACATCGATCCGATGTTCAGGAAGAACTGGGAGGGGGCACACCGCGCGGGTTTGCGTCGCGGTGCTTATCATTTTTTCTACTGGTGCCGCACAGCGTCCGAACAGGCCGATTGGTTCATTCGAAACGTTCCGAGGGTCAAGGGTGCGTTGCCGCCTGTCATCGATGTTGAATGGAACGGGGAGTCGCGATGCAAGCGGCGTCCGTCACCGGACCAGGTGCGCGAGAAGATGCAGGTCTTCATGGATCGGCTGGAACGCTATTACGGCCAAAGGCCGATCATCTACACCGCGCCGGATTTCTACGCCGACAATCTGCGCGGGGCATTTCCCAACCATCCGTTCTGGCTGCGCGCGGTTGCGCAGCATCCGTCGCGGGTCTATCCCGGTCGCAAATGGCTGTTCTGGCAGTATTCCGGCTCCGGGCTTTCGCATGGGGTCAACGGGCGCATCGACCTCAACGCCTTTCACGGCGCGGAAGAAGATTGGCACCGGTGGATTGCAGGAAACGTGCACTAGAGCGTTTCATGGTTAGGTTGAATCATTCTGTTTGCCGTTTGGCGAGGCGATCCACAAGGAAGGGCGCGAAGAACGGGCTGGTTGCCCGGTTGAGCGGCATGACGACGTGGGCGCCCGCCAAACACAAACCCAAAGGGCCGGGCTGGTTTGCGCCAAATCCTTCGGTCTTTGTCTTGTCCGGACCACCAGCCCGACCTGCGACAAACCCCTCGGCCTTGTCGCAAGCCATCGCCGGCAGAATGCTTCAACCTAACCATGAAACGCTCTAGGTCAAAGCACGAACCAACGGCCTGCCCGGCGGCAGGCCGTCAACGGATGACCGGCAGTTTCACGAAAGTGCTTTTCTACCGGCAGCGGGCCGTATAGATCTGGCCGCGACTGTTGCGGTATTGGCAATAGCCATTGCGCAGGTTGCGGACGAGCAACCCGCCAAGAGCGCCCGCGCCAGCACCGACGAGTGCGCCCGACCCGCCATCGACGATACCGCCAATGATCGCGCCCGCGGCTGCTCCGGTGGTCACGTCCCGTTCGGTCGTCGTGCAGCCGGCCAATGAGACCGCCGCCACCAGTGAAATGGCAATTTTACGCATTTTCGAACTTTCTCCGCTGCCTGTCGGGACATCGTGTCATCAAAGTTTGATGTTGTGAAGCGCTATCAGCGGAGCCTCCCTGCGTACCTGTCGATGAATTGGCAAAAGAAGCTATCCTGCGGACTTGATTGGGGTCGAGGATGTGTTAAAAGGCCGCCCACAACGCTTGGGCGCGAGCCCGATGCCGTCCGGATGCTTTCGGAAAACCCTTGGATGTGAACGCAAGGCATTCGATCTGATCCGGTATTGGGGAATAGGTTAACGGTAGACCAGCGGACTCTGACTCCGTTAGTCCTGGTTCGAATCCAGGTTCCCCAGCCAGGCTTTTTGTCTCGGTTTCTTTGCTATCTCACGCGAACAGCTTCGATGCCGCGCGAGGCATCGGTGTGTTTCGCTTCTTGCCTGTGCCGCCTCTTGGTGTCTGCGGTTGTCCCTGCTATCCTTACCTCAACGCAAAGAATATTGCGTCCATGGTGCGACACTCCAGGCATCGGGGCGCCGAAGGATCAAACGTGGAAGACCGCGACCAAGGGGCGCGCTCGCCGGAGGCGGGTGCGCTTCACAAGGAGCCCGCGCGGGAGACGCCAGTCTCCCCGGGGACGCCCAAGAGGCGGCGCAGGCGCAAGCGCAGGCGTGACCGGAAAGTGTTTGCGCGCGACGAGCAGCAGAGCCGTACATCCGAACAGGTTCAGCCCTCCGCATCGCCGAAGGCGGAAAAGCGCCCGGCCATGCGAGCGCCGGACCGTCGTCCGGGCGTTTTCGCGGCGCTCGACCTTGGTACCAACAATTGCCGCCTGCTGTTGGCGGTGCCGACCGCACCTGGGCAGTTCCGTGTTATCGACGCATTTTCACGCATTGTCCGGCTTGGTGAAGGGCTGTCCAGCAATGGAAAGCTGGCGGATGCCGCAATGGATCGCGCGGTCGACGCGCTGTTGATTTGCGCGACAAAGCTTGGCTCCCGCCCAATCCGCCGCGCGAGGCTCATTGCAACGGAGGCGTGCCGTTCGGCTGAAAACGGCGAGGATTTCCTGCACCGCGTTAAATCGGAGACGGGGCTCGAACTGGAGATCATCGACCGCATGACCGAAGCGCGGCTCGCTGTGTCGGGCTGCGAATCGCTGATCGAAAAGAGCACAGAAGGCGTCGTGCTGTTCGACATTGGCGGCGGTTCGTCCGAGATTGCGCTCATCGACCTGTCGAAGGGGCGGCGCGGGCGGCTCTCTTCACATATCGTCGCGTGGACCTCGCTGCCCGTCGGTGTCGTCTCGCTTGCCGAACGGTTCGGCGGGAAGGTGGTTACGCGCAGCACGTTCGACGCAATGGTCGATGACGTCGCCGGGCTCATTGCCGACTTCGGCGAGCGCAATCGTCTGGGCGAGGTCGTGCGGTCCCGGAATTTTCACCTGCTTGGCACGTCGGGAACGGTAACCACGCTGGCCGGAGTGCATCTCGACCTGCCGCGTTATGAGCGGCGGCGCGTCGATGGGCTCTGGATGGACAATGAGAGCGTCGATCGCATGATCGACCGCCTGCTCGGATGGGATTTCGAGCAGCGCGTCCAGAATCCCTGCATTGGCGCGGACCGTGCGGATCTCGTTCTGGCGGGCTGTGCGATCCTCGAAGCGATACGGCGCGTGTGGCCGAGCCAGCGCCTGCGCGTGGCCGACAGGGGCCTGCGGGAAGGCGTGCTCTCCGAACTGATGGCCGACGAGGGCGTGTGGCGGCGAGACGGCAGGGGCGGGCGGCTGTGACGAAGAAGCCGGGAACCACCGCCGGTCCGCGTGTGCTGCGCACCCGGGTCAAGAAGAAGAGCGGTTTGAAGGAATCTTCCAGGCGTTGGCTCGAGCGTCATCTGAACGATCCCTATGTGCAGCGCTCGAAAGCCGAGGGCTATCGCTCCCGCGCCGCATACAAGCTCATCGAGATCGACGACCGCTACAAGCTCATCAAGCCGGGAATGAAGATCATCGATCTCGGCGCGGCCCCCGGCGGCTGGTGCCAGGTCGCCGCCCACCGCGCAAAGTCGGATGCCGACCATCCGGGCGTCGTCGGCATAGACTATCTCGACGTCGACCCGGTCCCCGGAGCGGTGATCCTCAAGAAGGATTTTCTGGACGACGACGCGCCCGCGCTTCTGGAGCAGACGCTTGGCGGTCCGCCCGACCTCGTATTGTCCGACATGGCCGCGCCAACCACCGGCCATCGTCGCACCGATCATTTGCGCACCATGCATCTGGTCGAGGTCGCCGCAGATTTTGCGCTGTCGGTTCTCAAGCCAGGCGGGCATTTTCTCGCCAAGACTTTTCAGGGCGGCACCGAAACAGAGCTGCTCGACCGGCTGAAGCGCAGCTTTGCCAGTGTGCATCACGTCAAACCGCCGGCTTCGCGTGACGAATCCGTCGAGCTCTATCTTCTTGCAAAAGGCTTCAAGGGACGCGCTTAAACTTCCGCGGTTTCTACCTTTTCCTGCGCGACGGGCTTGATGAGCCTGTGGCCCGACACGGCGCTTCCGGCGTCGGCGGGCAGGCGGATGAAGGCAATGCTGGCGAGGGCGGATACCGCCGCCACGACGAAGAAGGCGACATGGAAATCGGCCAGGTCGAGGGGCCGGTCATGCAGCACCGTCTGTAGTTCGAGAATGCCGCCCGCCAATGCCACGCCGAGCGCGACGGACAATTGCTGCGCCACCGCCACGATGGGCGTCGCCTTGCTGGTGTCATCTGCGGAAATCTCGGCATAGGAGAACGCGTTCACCCCGGTGAAGAACATGGAGCGCACGAGTCCGCCCGCAAAGATCAATGCCATCATCAGCAGGATTGATGTTTGCGGAGTGAAGAAGCCGTAGACCGCGATCGTTCCGGCAGCCACGATCGAACCGAAGATCAGCACCGGCCGGAAGCCGAATGTGCGGAAAATCCACGCGGTCGCGAACTTCATGCCCATCGCGCCGAGCGCCGTCACGAAGGTTATCATTCCGGACTGGAACGGGTTCAGGCCGAAGGCGATTTGCAGCATCAGCGGCAACAGGAAAGGCACTGCTCCGATGCCGATCCGGAATATGCTGCCGCCAAGCACCGCGGCCCGGAACACCTGATTGCCGAAAAGGCTCAGGTTGAGCAGAGGGTTTTGCACATGCCGGGCGTGCCAGAGATAGAGCGAGGCGCAAGCCACGCCGACGATCACCGTCATTAGGCCGATGACCGGGGGAAGTGCGGGCAGGCTCATCACGGATATGCCGAACACGATCCCCGCTGCGCCAAGGCCGCTCAGCAGCAAGCCGAGAAAATCGAGCCGGGGCGTTTGTACCGGCGGGCTTTCCGGCAGGAAACGGGTTGCCAGTCCTATGCCGAGCAGGCCGATGGGCACATTGATGATGAATATCCAGTGCCACGAAAAATAGGTCGTGATGAAGCCTCCGACGGGGGGGCCGACCAGCGGGCCAACCAGCGCCGGCACCGTGAGCCACGACATTGCCGCCACCAGATCGCTTTTCGCGGTCGAGCGCACCAGCAACAGGCGACCCACCGGCGTCATCATCGCCCCGCCCATGCCCTGCAGGAAGCGCGCGACGACGAAGGCTGCCAGCGAGCCGGAGGTCGCACAGGCAACAGAGCCGACGATGAACACGGCGATGGCCGCGCGAAAAATGTTCTTTGCCCCGAAGCGGTCGGCCATCCATCCGCTGACGGGAATGAAGATGGCGAGCGATACGAGATAGGAGGTGAGCGCGAGCTTGAGCGCGATGGGACTGGTCCCGATGTCCACCGCGATTGCCGGCAGCGATGTCGCAATCACGGTGGAGTCCATGTTCTCCATGAACAATGCAACTGCAAGTATGAGTGGAACGGTGCGCGACACGACGAATGCGGGAATCCGGTTGGAAAGGGCGCCATAAACCCTTCAGACTTGAAGACAATATGCCTGCCGTCAAATTATGGTGATGCGAAGTCCTCTACAACACTTGCTTGGCGCTTTTCAACTCGCGCCGGACATGGTACCAGCCAGCGCCAATCCTGAAAGGGACCTCACGAGTCGGCGCTGCCCAACCGGGTTTGCGCCCTTTATCTATTTAGGAAATTGGCCATGGCGAACATCATCGAAACTTCAACAGGTCAACTCGCCCTGACTTTCGATGACGTCCTTCTACAACCCGGCCATTCCGAAGTCATGCCGGGCGAAACCGATGTCGGCACGCGAATCGCGGGCGACATCGAGCTCAACCTGCCGATCCTGTCTGCCGCGATGGACACCGTCACTGAATCCCGCCTGGCCATTGCGATGGCGCAGGCCGGCGGCATCGGCGTGATCCATCGCAACATGACGCCTTCGGAGCAGGCCGAGCAGGTGCGGCAGGTCAAGAAGTTCGAGTCGGGCATGGTGGTGAACCCTGTCACCATCGGGCCGGATGCGTCGCTGGCCGAGGCGCTGGCCTTGATGAAGTCACACGGCATTTCCGGTATTCCCGTCGTGCGCGGCAATGGCGGTGCGCCGGGCAAACTCGTCGGCATCCTCACAAATCGCGACGTGCGCTTTGCCTCCGATCCCGGCCAGAAGGTTTCGGAGCTAATGACCCGCGACAATCTTGTGACGGTGCGCGAGTCGGTCGACCAGAACGAAGCGAAGCGATTGCTGCACGCGCACCGCATCGAAAAGCTGCTCGTCGTCGACACGGACGGCAATTGCGTCGGCCTGATTACGGTCAAGGATATCGAGAAGTCGCAGCTCAACCCCCATGCCTCAAAGGATGCGCAGGGCCGCCTGCGCGTGGCCGCCGCCACCAGCGTGGGCGAGGACGGGTTGGAGCGGGCGGAGCGCCTGATCGACGCCGGGGTTGACCTGCTCGTCATCGACACCGCGCATGGCCACTCCCAGCGCGTTCTCGACGCTGTCGCGCGCGCCAAGAAGATTTCCAACTCCGTGCGCATACTTGCGGGCAATGTCGCCACGCCTGACGGAACCCGCGCGCTGATCGATGCCGGTGCCGATAGCGTGAAGGTCGGCATCGGGCCGGGTTCGATCTGCACCACGCGCATCGTGGCCGGTGTCGGCGTGCCACAGCTTTCAGCGATCATGGGCGCCGTTGAGGTTGCGGACAGGGCAAATATCTCGGTGATTGCCGACGGCGGAATCAAGTTCTCCGGCGATCTCGCCAAGGCGTTGGCCGCCGGGGCGCGGGCCGCCATGATCGGCTCGCTGCTTGCAGGCACGGATGAAAGCCCCGGCGAGGTTTACCTGCATCAGGGGCGCTCCTTCAAGGCGTATCGCGGCATGGGGTCCGTCGGTGCGATGGCGCGCGGTTCGGCGGACCGCTATTTCCAGGCCGAGGTTCGCGACACGCTGAAACTCGTGCCGGAGGGTATCGAGGGGCAGGTGCCCTACAAGGGGCCGGTTGCAGGCGTGCTGCACCAGCTTGCGGGCGGCCTGAAAGCGGCGATGGGTTATGTGGGCGCCAACGACCTTGCGTCGTTCCGCGAGCGGGCCACGTTCGTTCGCATATCCAATGCGGGGCTTCGCGAAAGCCATGCCCATGACGTGACGATCACCCGCGAAAGCCCGAACTACCCGGGGGCTTGAGGCAATGAACCCGGTCGCGATCTTCTGGCCGGTTATCGCGCAGGCCGCATTGACGTTTATCGTCTATGCCCTGCTTGGCCTGCGCCGCCGCCGCGCCATTGCGACGGGAGAGGTGAAGGCGGGTCAGTTCAAGCTGCGCGGTGTTGATCCCGAATCGACAGCGGCGGTTTCAAACAATCTGATGAACCAGTTTGAAGTGCCGGTGCTTTTCTATGTCGTGTGCATTTGCCTTTACGTCACGGTGGGCGTCAACCTTGTCGTGCTTGTGCTGGCGTGGTTGTTCGTCCTGTCCCGCTATCTCCACGCATGGATACATCTCACCGGCAACAACGTCATTCATCGCTTCAATGCGTTCGGCTTCGGCCTGATGGTCCTTGTCGTCATGTGGATTGCGTTCGCGATCCACTTGCTGACGGCGTAACGCTTTTTACACCCCTCATCCGCCTGCCGGCACCTTCTCCCACAGGGGGAGAAGGCAGAATTCTTCAGCGTCTTGCTCGTTCTGCAACAATCGCGAACTGCGTCGACGATTGTGAAATCGCCTTCTCCCCCTGTGGGAGAAGGTGCCGGCAGGCGGATGAGGGGTAAGCGCCGGGCGAGCCAGCCGCAGAGAAAGCCTATTCGACCGTCACGATCTTCCGGTTCTCGAATTTTAGCGCAATCTCGCCGCGAACCAGTTTCAGCGCACGTTCGCCGAACACCTCGCGACGCCAGCCATGCATGGCGGGAACGTCGGCCTGTTCGCCTTCGGCGGCGATGCGGTCCAGTTCATCGGAAGAAGCCAGCAGCTTCGGCGCGACGCCTTCCTTTTCGGCGGTCAGCCTGAGCAGCACCTTGAGCAATTCGGCAGCCGCATTCGATCCTTCCGGTGAGGCGGGCGAACGCGGCAGGCGCGGCAGGCTCTCCTTGGGCAGGGCGAGGGCGGCATTGACCGCTTCCATCAGCGCGACGGCGGTGGACGAGCGTTCCCAGCCCTTCGGGATCGTGCGCAACCGGCCAAGTGCTGCGCCGTCGCGCGGCTGCTGCTGCGCGATTTCGTAGATCACGTCGTCCTTGATGATGCGCTGGCGCGGCACGTTGCGCTCGCGTGCCTCCCGTTCGCGCCATGCGGCCACATGCTGGACCACCGCCAGTTCCTGCGGCTTGCGGAAGCGCATCTTGAGCCGCTTCCATGCGTCCTCGGGGTGTGGGTCGTAGGTCTCGCGCGCCGTCAGCACGTCCATTTCCTCGTTCACCCAATGGGCACGGTCCTCACGCTTCAATTCGGCTTCGAGATATTTGTACACCTCGATCAGGTAGGTTACGTCCGCAAGCGCGTAGGTCAGTTGCTTGTCGGACAGGGGGCGCTGCCGCCAGTCGGTGAAACGCGACGACTTGTCGAGATGCGTGCCGGTGATGCGCTGCACGAGCTGGTCGTAGGAAATGCTTTCGCCAAAGCCGCAGACCATGGCCGCCACCTGCGTGTCGAAAACCGGATGGGGAATGAGGCGGCCCAGATTGAACACGATCTCGATGTCCTGGCGCGCGGCATGAAAGACCTTGGTGACGGACTCGTTCGCCATCAGGGCAAAGAACGGGGCGAGGTCGATGCCGGGCGCCATCGGATCGATCAGAGCCGTGGCATCCGGAACGGCCATCTGGATAAGGCACAGTTCCGGCCAGAAGGTCGTTTCCCGGATAAATTCCGTATCGACGGTAACGAAGTCGGACTTGCTGAATTGCTCGATGACGGATTCGAGCTCTGCTTGAGTGGTGACGAGGTGCATCTGATTGGGCTGAATAGAGACTGAATGTTCCATTTCAGCCGAAACGCGGCGCGTCAAGTCAGTTATGTCGGCCATTGCGTCCACTTCTTTTCGCGAGCTTTGCAAATATCGTTGAGGTGCGCAGCAATGCGACAAAGTCGCTCCGGTGGCCTTCAGGTGCGGGAGCGCGCACCCGCATGCGGTAGACGATGACCGCAATCAGCAGAACATAGATGATGGCGCTGAAGGTGAAAAGCCAGGCGGGTCCCCATGCCTGCATGGCATAGGACGCGACGATCGGTCCGCCAATTGCGCCGAATGAATAGAAGAGCATCAGCGCTGCGTTGACCAGCACGAACTCGTGCCGCTCCGCCCGGTCGTTCGCGTGCGCTGCGGAGAGCGAAAACAGCGGCATCGCAAACGAGCCGAAGATGAACACCAGCACGAAATTCGCCAGCGGATCGGCGCCCGCGAAAAACGCGATTGCGAGGGATGACAGCAACGCGCCGAAGCAGGTCACCAGAAGCACCCGGCGACGGTCCCAGCGGTCGGACAAATAGCCGAGCGGATACTGGATGATCGCACCGCCGATGATGCCGACACTGACGAATGTCACGACATCGGTGACGGACATGCCGATCTGTTCGGCATAGACGGGGCTCAAGGTGCGGAACGCGCTGTTGGTCATGCCGACCGCGATGCAGCCGATTGCCGCAAGCGGGGAAATGCGCCATGCGCGACCGAGGTCGAGTTTGACGTCCTCCGGGGGTGTGGGGTTGGATCGGTCCGCAAGGGAGACCGGCACGAGCGACATGGTGATCATGATCGACATGATGGCGAAGATGGTGAAGCCGTCCGCGCCGAAGATCGGGATCAAGAACTGCGCGCCGGTCACCGAGCCGATGTCCACGATGCGATAGAGCGCAAGCACACGCGCGCGGTCGTGGTTTGAAACGCCGGAGTTCAGCCAGCTTTCCATGACCGTGAACAGGCCCGCGAAGCAGAAGCCGGTGGCGAAGCGCACCACCGACCACATGACCGGGTCGACGACCAGAATCAGCAGCAGCGTTCCCGCCGACGCGGTGGCGGCGAGCGCCGAGAAGCTGCGAACATGGCCGACCGACTTGAGGATGCGGGTAATGGCCAGGCAACCGAGCAGGAAGCCGCCGAAATAGGCGGTTCCCATGAAGCCGATTGTGGCGGGCGAAAACCCCTCCATCGCCCCGCGCAGCGCAATCAGCGTGCCCTGCAAACCATTGCCACCGAGCAATATGCCCGCGGCGATCAGGAGTGGAATGAGAGGGCGTAAGGAGGACATGCACGAACCGGGCGGCGAAGATAAATCGTCATGTAGCATGCGCGCGCGTTGCGCTACCCGCATTTAACGACGCGATTGGTCCACCAACCGACTTATCCTTGACAAATCAGACCTCGCATGCGCTTGTCCGCGCAATTTTCAGGTGACGCTTCGCGCTTGCCTGTTTCGAACGAACTCCACGAACTGGAATTGGGTAATGCATCGCTACCGCAGCCACACCTGCGCACAATTGAGGAAATCGGACGCCGGTAGCACCGTGCGTCTTTCGGGCTGGGTCCATCGCGTGCGCGATCATGGCGGGCTATTGTTCATCGACCTGCGCGATCACTACGGCATCACGCAGATCGTCGCGGACCCGGATTCGCCTTGTTTCAAGGTGGCGGAAACGGTGCGCGGCGAGTGGGTCGTCCGCGTTGACGGCGAGGTCAAGGCGCGCGCCGACGAGGCTGTGAATCCCAACCTGCCGACCGGCGAGATCGAGGTTTTCGGGCGCGACATGGAAATCCTGTCGGCGGCAAAGGAACTGCCGCTGCCAGTGTTCGGCGAGCCGGATTATCCCGAGGACATCCGCCTGAAATACCGCTTCCTCGACCTGCGCCGCGACACGCTGCACAAGAATATCGTGGCGCGCACGAAGATCATCGCCGAAATGCGCAGGCGCATGGCCGATGCGGGCTTCACCGAATATTCGACGCCGATTCTCACCGCCTCGTCGCCGGAAGGCGCGCGCGATTTCCTCGTTCCGTCGCGCATTCATCCGGGCAATTTCTACGCCCTGCCGCAGGCTCCGCAGCAATACAAGCAGCTCATCATGGTGTCGGGCTTCGATCGCTATTTCCAGATCGCACCCTGCTTCCGCGACGAGGACCCGCGCGCCGACCGCCTGCCGGGTGAGTTCTACCAGCTCGACCTCGAAATGAGCTTCGTCGAGCAGGACGACGTGCTGGCGACGATGGAGCCCGTGCTGCGCGGGGTGTTCGAAACCTTTGCCGAGGGCAAGCCGGTCACGCAGACTTTTCCGCGCATTCCCTACGATGTCGCCATGCGCAAATACGGCTCCGACAAGCCCGATCTGCGCAATCCGATCGTCATGGAAAGCGTGTCGGAACATTTCGCCGGCTCCGGCTTCAAGGTGTTCGCAAACATCCTCGCCAACGACCCCAAGGCGGAAGTCTGGGCGATCCCGGCGAAGTCGGGCGGCTCGCGCGCCTTCTGCGACCGCATGAACTCATGGGCGCAAGGCGAGGGCCAGCCCGGCCTCGGCTATATCTTCTGGCGCAAGGAAGGCGATAAACTGGAAGGCGCCGGTCCTATCGCCAAGAACATCGGCGAGGAGCGCACCGAGGCGATCCGCCGGCAGCTTGGGCTTGCCGACGGCGATGCGGCCTTTTTCGTCGCGGGCGATCCGAAGAAGTTCGTGAAGTTCGCAGGCGATGCGCGCATCCGGGTTGGGGAAGACCTCAACCTTGTTGACCGCGACCGCTTCGAGTTGTGCTGGATCGTCGATTTCCCGTTCTACGAATGGAACGAGGAAGAGAAGAAGATCGATTTCGGCCACAACCCGTTCTCCATGCCGCAGGGCGGCATAGACGCACTGAACGGGCAGGACCCGTTGTCCATCAAGGCGTTCCAGTACGACATGGTCTGCAACGGCTTCGAGATCGCCTCGGGCGGCATCCGCAACCATCTGCCGGAAACCATGGTCAAGGCGTTTGAACTGGTCGGGTTGGACCGCGCCACCGTCGAGGAGCGCTTCGGCGGGCTTTACCGCGCGTTCCAGTATGGCGCGCCGCCGCATGGCGGCATGGCCGCCGGCATCGACCGCATCATCATGCTGCTCGTCGGCGCGCGCAATCTGCGCGAGGTGACCATGTTCCCGATGAACCAGCAGGCGTTCGACTTGCTGATGAACGCACCCGCACCGGCCACACCGGCGCAGTTGCGCGAGCTTGCGCTGCGCGTCGCGGTGCCTGCGAAGAAGGAAGAATAGGGGCAGAGGCCGATGCAGGAAGAACTTTCTGTTCTCGAAGCGGATTGCCATCCGCTCTTCCTGCAAACGCCGCCTTCCGTCGAATTCAACAAGTTGCGCAAGCGCTTGCTGCGCCATGCACGACAGGCCATCGAGGATTTCGCGATGGTCAATCCGGGCGAGCGCTGGCTTGTCGCGCTTTCGGGCGGCAAGGATTCCTACGGGCTGCTCGCGCTGTTGCTCGACCTCAAATGGCGCGGGCTGCTGCCGGTCGATCTGCTCGCCTGCAATCTCGACCAGGGCCAGCCCAATTTTCCAAAGCACATCCTGCCCGATTTCCTGAACCGCCATGGCATCCCGCACCGCATCGAATATCGGGACACCTATTCCATCGTGACCGAAAAGCTGCCCGAGAGCGCGACCTATTGCTCGCTCTGCTCGCGGCTGCGGCGCGGTCATCTCTATCGCGTTGCGCGGGAGGAGGAGTGTTCGGCGCTGGTGCTTGGCCATCACCGCGAGGACATCCTCGAAACCTTCTTCATGAACCTCTTCCACGGTGGGCGGCTGGCGGCGATGCCGCCGAAGCTGCTCAACGACGAAAGCGATGTCATGGTGCTGCGCCCGCTCGCCTATGCGGCGGAAGCCGACCTGTCGAAATTCGCGGACGCGATGCGCTTCCCGATCATCCCTTGCGATCTGTGCGGCAGCCAGGACGGGCTGCAACGCACCGCCATGAAGGCGATGCTGGATGAGATCGAGCATCGCATGCCGGGCCGCAAGGACACGATGATCCGCGCCCTGACCAATGTACGCCCGAGCCATCTGCTGGACCGCAAACTGTTCGATTTCGCAGGACTGGAAACATCCGTTCCCGCAAAGGAAGATGCCGTATGACGTTCAGAGAGACGGAAATCGATTGGCTCTGTGCGCTGATTGCCGAAGCCGCGACAACCGAGATCATGCCGCGCTTTCGTCGCCTCTCGGCGGACCAGATTCGCGAAAAGACCTCGGCGCTCGACGTGGTGACGGATGCCGATGTGAATGCGGAGCGCCGCATGACCGCAGCCCTGCACTTGCGCTTTCCGGATGCGCTGGTGGTCGGAGAGGAGACCTGCGCCGAAAATCCCGGCCTGCTGAACGGGTTGCGCGGAGCGCCGCTTGCCTTCGTGATCGACCCGGTGGACGGCACTTACAATTTCTCGGCTGGCGTTGCGCCGTTCGGCGTGATGATGGCGGTCGTGGTGAATGGCGAAACCGTGGCAGGCATCATCCACGATCCGCTTGGCGATGACTGGGCCATCGGCGTCAAGGGCGCGGGAAGCCGCCTGCGCGGAGGCGGGGTGGAAACGCCGTTGCGCGTCGCCGATCCCGCCCCTGTCGACGAAATGGTCGGAAATGTCGGCTGGCAGTCGATGCCGGAACCGTCGCGGTCCGTGCTGGCGCGAAATGCCAGCAAGGTACTCGGCACCTTTGCCTATCGCTGCGCGGCGCAGGAATACAGGCTGCTTGCGTCCGGCTACGGACATTTCGCGATCTACCACAGGCTCATGCCGTGGGATCATCTTCCCGGCCTGCTCATCCACAGCGAAGCAGGCGGCTATAGTGCGCGTTTCGACGGCAGCCCCTATGTTCCGGGCGATACGGGCGGTGGCTTGATCGTGGCCCCGGACCACAGCGCGTGGAAGGCGCTGCGGCAGGAGCTTTGGGCGGAATAGTGCCTCAATGCACCTCGGGCGCCGCCTGATTTGGGATTGGCGCACTGTAGCTGTGGAACAGCTTTCCGCGCTCGGCAATGAACACCATCGTGAGGCCGATCAGCCCAACGCCGGCAAAGCCCGCGGCGAGCGGCGTCACTGTGCCGTCGAACTGCTGTCCAATGAACGCGCCGATCAGCCCGCCGCCCAGCGTCTGCATGAAACCCTGGATCGAGGCCGCCGTCCCGGCAATGTGGCCGAGAGGCTCCATCGCAATCGCGTTGAAGTTCGAGCCGATCCAGCCGAACTGGAACATGGCGGCTCCAAAGAGCACGACGAAGACCGGCAGGGGGACCGGACCTGTTAGAGACCACACCAACCAGATCAGGCTGACCACAATAAAGCCCGTCAGCGCGCCGTGCGACAGCCGGCGCATGCCGAATTTGCCAACCAGCCGTGAATTGAGAAAGGATGAAAACGCCATCATCCCGGCAATTCCGGCAAACACGACCGGGAACCAGACGCCCAGTTGGTATATGCCCACATAGATCTGCTGGGCCGAATTGACGAAGCCGAACAGCGCCCCGAAAATAATCGTCGAGGCAAAGGTGTAGCCGAGCGCGATGCGGTTCGAGAGCACGATGCCGAATCCTTGCAGGATCGAGCGCAGTTCTATCGAGCGTCGATCTTCCGGATGCTGCGTCTCCGGCATGCGGAAGAACGTCCATGCGGTGATCGTGGATGCGATCACGGCCATGACCACGAAGATCATGTGCCATTCGGCGAACAGCATGACGAGCTGGCCAACACTCGGCGCAAGGACCGGAATAATCATGAAAACCATGAAGATAAGCGACATGACTTCAGCCATTGCGCGACCGCCGAAGCGGTCGCGGACCATCGAGACGGCAATGACGCGCGTGGACGCCGCGCCGACGCCCTGGATGAAGCGCATGGTCAGCAATGTCTCGAAGGTCGGTGCAAAGGCAGCGCACAGCGCGGCGAATATGTAGATTGTCAATCCGACAAGAAGCGGCTTGCGCCGTCCGAAGCGGTCGGAAAGCGGGCCAAACAACAGCAGCGCTGCGGCCATGCCGCCGAAATAGGCCGAGATCACATATTGCCGGTGGTTCTCATTTTCGACGCCGAGGCTGGCCCCGATCTGCTGGAGACCGGGAAGCATGATATCGATGGCGAGCGCATTCAGCGCCATGAGACCGGCACAAATCGCTATGAATTCCCAGCGAGGTATGGCGAAGACCGCCTGCGCCTGGGGACTGCTATGTTGGTCCATGACCGAATCCTCATGGTTCAAACGCCGATGCGCCGGTTGGCCGGCGCATCGTCATCTGTCACCGCGCATGGCGGTTTGGAAGCTTTGTAATCCGGGCCGGTTGCGGCCCGGTGGGAGAGAGATCAGGCGGCGCCTTTGACGCCTACCCCTTTTTCTTCGAGGAAGGGCTGAAGTTCGCCAGACTGAAACATTTCACGTACAATATCGCAGCCGCCGACAAACTCACCCTTGACGTAGAGTTGGGGAATCGTCGGCCAGTTCGAATATTCCTTGATGCCCTGGCGCAATTCGTTCGAGGTCAGGACGTTGACGCCCTTATAGTCCACGCCAAGATAATCCAGAATCTGGACGACCTGACCGGAAAAGCCGCACTGCGGGAAACCGGGCGTACCCTTCATGAAAAGCACGACTTCGTTGCTCTTCACTTCGCTGTCGATGTAATCGTTGATTCCGCTCATAGTGAACCTCTTCTGCCTCGGGCAGGGCGCAGGTGTCGATTTCCTGCTCAAATAACCCCATAAATGGATTGAAACAAGGTGCGGACTGGCACGAGAATTTTGCGCCAGATTACAAATCCGCGAATCCGCTGAAAATGCATGAAATAGATGAAACGCACAATTTCGTTATTGCTGGTCGCGCTCGCGCTTGCCGCCGCGGCCTGGTGGATGCTTCGAATGCGCCCCGAAACGCAAATGGCCGCGTCTGAATTGCCGCCGCCCTGCGCGGACCGGCAGTTCGAGGGGCTGGATTTCGTCGTCTGCGCAGTGGACTTGTCACGCGATACAATGCGCCTTGCGCTCGACGGATCGGACGGCAGGCCGTTGCAGCGCCTCGACCGCTTGCCGGGGCCGTTTGCGCTGGCGATGAACGCGGGCATGTATCATTCCGATTTTTCGCCCGTCGGGCTTTATGTCGAGGATGGCCGGGAGCTTTCGCCGCTCAACACCGCCGATGGTGCGGGCAATTTCTTCATGAAGCCGAATGGCGTCTTTTTCATCGACGAGGAGGGCCAGCCGGGTGTGCTTGAAACAGGCGCCTATGCCGCCGCATCCATTCATCCGCGTTTCGCCACCCAGTCCGGCCCGATGCTGGTCGTCGACGGCGACCTGCACGCCCGTTTCGAGCCGGACGGCAGTTCGCGCTACATCCGCAACGGGGTGGGCGTCGATGAGGCGGGAAGGGTCGTGCTGGCGATTTCGCGCGAGCCGGTAAGTCTTGGCCGGTTCGGACGGCTGTTTCGCGATGCGCTCGGCTGCCGCAATGCGCTGTTCTTCGATGGCGGAATTTCGGCGCTCTATGACGGCAGCCGATATATTGTCGGAGGCGATCAACCGGCGGGCCCGATGCTGGTCGTGGCGCCTCGCGAACAGGCGCGGTGACGGAAGTCCGAGCACGTCCTGCCAAAGGCCGCAAATCGCGCTACAGTAGCGTGCATGAGCGAATCACAAGCGATTATATTCGGCTGTGCGGGCAAGGCCCTGACGCCTGAGGAACGCGCATTCTACGCGGGTGAGCGGCCATGGGGCTTCATCCTGTTTGCCCGCAACATCGGCGAACCGACGCAGATCGCCGATCTCGTCGCAGCGCTGCGCGACAGCGTCGGCAGGCCCGATGCACCCGTTTTTATCGATCAGGAGGGCGGGCGCGTGCAGCGGCTTCGCCCGCCGATTGCGCCAAACTATCCTTCCGGTTCCGCCGTCGGGGCCGTCTACCAGTCCGACCGGCAGGCGGGGCTTCGCGCGGCGTGGCTGCTGGCGCGCCTGCATGCCTTCGACCTGCTGCGCTTCGGCATCAACGCCGATTGCCTTCCCGTGCTCGACGTGCCGGTTGCGGGCGCCAGTGACGTGATCGGCGCGCGGGCCTATGGCACAGACCCCGAAACGGTGGCGGCACTTGGCCGCGCGACCGCCGAGGGGCTGATGTCCGGTGGCGTGCTGCCGGTGATGAAGCACATTCCCGGTCATGGCCGGGCGACCGCCGACACGCATTTCGAACTGCCTACGGTCCATGAAACGCTGGACGAATTGCGCAGGCACGATTTCGCCCCGTTCAAAGCGCTGAATGACCTGCCGATGGCGATGACTGCGCATGTCGTTTTCGATGCGATCGATCCGGATCGCCCAGCCACGACGTCCGAGAAGGTCGTGCGGGAGATCGTACGGGGAGAAATCGCGTTCGATGGGCTGCTCATCAGCGACGACACGTCGATGAAGGCGCTTTCTGGGGATTTCCCCGATAAATCGGCGGCGATCCTTGCGGCGGGCGTCGATATCGTCCTTCACTGCAACGGGGTCATGGAGGAAATGCTGGGCATTGCCGCCGGGGCCGGGCCGCTTCAGGGCCGCTCGCTGGAGCGCGCGCAACGGGCGCTCTCCTTCATTGATACAAGGGACGCCGCGATCGAGGCCGAAATCAGGGCTGAGTTCGCGGATTATTTCGAAGCTGTGGCGTAGGGAATGTCTGGCAAAACCCCGTCAAATTCCGGTTCGCAGGCCCCGATGGATCGGTTGTGGGCCGAGGATACGTCCTTGCGCGCCGAGGAACGGGCGACCGACGAGCCTGAACTTGTGGTCGACGTGGCGGGGTTCGAAGGTCCACTCGACCTTCTCCTGCATCTTGCGCGCAACCAGAAGGTGGACCTGACGCGCATTTCCGTGCTGGCGCTGGCCGAGCAATATCTGGGCTTCATTGCCAAGGTGCGCGAACTGCGCCTTGAGATCGCTGCCGACTATCTGGTGATGGCGGCCTGGCTCGCCTTCCTCAAGTCGAAGCTGCTGATCCCGAAGCAGAAGGACGAGGCGGGCGAAAGTGGCGAGGAACTGGCCGCTGTGCTGCAATTCCGCCTTCAGCGACTGGAAGCCATGCGCGACGCGGCGGCGCGGCTGGTCAACCGCAACCGGCTGGGCCGCGACGTGTTCGCGCGCGGCATGCCGGAGACGGTGATCGTTGAAAAGCGCAGCCAGTTTTCAGCGACCCTCTACGACTTGTTGTCGGCCTATGCCGCCGAGCGCCAGCGCCGCGCCATAACCAATGTGCGCATCGCCTTCCGCAAGGTCTGGTCGCTCAAGGATGCGCGGCAATTGCTGTCGCGCATGATCGGCGAAATCGACGACTGGACCAGCCTCGACGTTTTCCTGATCGACTATCTGACGACGCCGGAGCAGCGCGCCACCGCGATTGCCAGTTCCTTTGCGGCGAGCCTCGAAATGGTGCGCGAGGGCGAGATCGAGATAAGGCAGGAGGCCGCATTCAAGCCCCTCTACATGCGCGGACGTCCGGCGTCCGCCAAACCAAAACCGGTGAATGCATGAGCGAACAGGCGAGCGCGAAGGTCATGCCCTTCAGGGTCGATGACGAGGAACAGGACGCGGCGGCAGCGGCGCTGAGCACGGCCGAGAGGCTGCTTCTGGCGGAGACGGCGCGCATGGCCGAGGCGCTGGTTTTTGCAAGCAGCGAGCCCGTCAGCGAAAGGGCGCTGGCGGAGCGGTTGCCGGACGGTGCCGATGTGGCCGCCGCCATGCGCCATTTGCAGGAGATCTATTCGAAGCGCGGCGTCAATCTCGTGCGCGTCGGCGACGCCTGGGCTTTCCGCACCGCAGGCGACCTCGCGTTCCTGATGAGCCGCGACACGGTGCAGCAACGCAAGCTGTCGCGCGCGGCGCTGGAGGTTCTGGCCATCGTTGCCTATCATCAGCCGGTTACGCGCGCCGAGATCGAGGACATTCGCGGTGTCGAGACCTCGAAGGGCACGCTCGACACGCTCCTTGAATCCGAATGGGTGCGCATGCGCGGCCGCCGCAAGACGCCGGGAAGGCCGGTCACCTATGGCACGACCGAGGCGTTTCTGGACCATTTCCAGCTCGAATCCATCCGCGACCTGCCGGGAATCGAGGAGTTGAAGGGCGCCGGGCTGCTGTCGGCCCGCATGCCGTCCAATTTCTCCATTCCGCTGCCGCTTGCCGATCCCGATGAACTGACCGAGGACGAGGACCCGCTGACCGACATCGACCTTGAAGAACTCGGCCTGTTGACACCCAGGGACCGGGATGCTTGACCCTTGGCGTCAAGTTTACAAAGGCGCAGTCACCAGGTGGACGAACAGGCGAAAAGCGGAGTGAGCCGTGCGTCGGCGGGCGTGTCCTTTGCCGCGCGTCTCGCCTTCGAGGATATTTATCATCGTTTCGCGGACGGCACCGAGACGCTGCGCGGTGTGTCGCTCACCGCCGAGCCGGGCGAGGTGCTCTGCCTGCTCGGACCTTCGGGGTCAGGCAAGACCACGCTGCTCAGGATCGCCGCCGGCATAGAGGCGCAGAGCACGGGACGGCTCTTGCTCAATGACAGGGAAATCGCCGGCCCATCCGTTTTCCTGCCTCCCGAGCAACGCTCGATCGGACTGGTCTTCCAGGATTTCGCGCTATTCCCGCACCTGACGATCCTCGAAAATGTGCGCTTCGGTCTGACGGCGCTGTCGAAGGAGGAGGGGCGAAAGCAGGGCATGATCGCGCTGGAACGTGTCGGCCTTACCCCTCTTGCCGAGGCTTATCCGCATATGCTGTCAGGAGGCGAGCAGCAGCGCGTGGCGCTGGCGCGCGCGCTTGCCCCTCGCCCGGCGGTGCTGCTTCTCGACGAGCCGTTCTCCGGGCTTGATTCGCGCCTCAAGGATTCGGTGCGCGCCGAAACGCTGGAAATCCTTCGGCGCAGCAGGGCAACTGCCATCGTGGTCACGCATGACGCGGAGGAGGCAATGCGCATGGGTGACCGCATAGCGCTTCTCAAGGGTGGCAGGCTTGTGCAGGTCGGCCGTTCGCGCGACCTCTACCTGCGTCCGGCAAGCCTGTTTGCCGCCGGGTTCTTCTCGGAGCTCAACCTCTTTCACGGAAAAGTGCGCAACAGCACGGTCGAAACGCCGGTCGGGACCTTTGCGGCGGGAGAACTCAGTGAGGGCGCGGATGCGACCGTCGCGGTGCGCACCGCCGGATTCGACCTCAGCGAAGACGCGGGCGCAGTGCGGGTGAAGGTGTTGTCGCGGCACTATCTTGGCGTTGTCGAAATGGTTGAGCTAGCCCTTCAAGGCTATGAACAACCGGTGCGTGCGCGCATAAGGTGCGGCGTTGTGCCCGAGGCTGCGCGCGATATCTGGTTGACGCCACGCACTTCCGACGTACTTGTGTTTGAATCTGAACGCGAAAGCGCATAGATCATCGCAACACCGTTCAAACCGAAAGAGTGAGAAATGGGTTCGTTTTCGATTTGGCACTGGCTTATCGTGCTTGTGGTCGTCCTTCTGCTGTTTGGCCGCGGCAAGATTCCCGAGTTGATGGGTGACATGGCCAAGGGCATCAAGAGCTTCAAGAAGGGCATGGCCGACGACGAGGAAAAGGCTGACGATTCCCGCACGGTTGAGCATCGCGCCGACGAGACCGTCGAGCCGGGCGTCAAGGCAAAGAAGGGCTGAGCCGGACTTTCGACCGGACAGGCGGTAGCCCATGCTCGAGGTTGGCTGGACCGAAATGCTGGTGATCGCGGTCGTTTTGATCGTGGTCGTCGGACCAAAGGATCTGCCCGGAATGTTGCGCACATTCGGGCGGACCACGACGAAATTGCGCAAGATGGCGGGCGATTTTCAGCGCCAGTTCAATGAGGCGCTTGAAGAAGCCGAACTTGACGACGTGAAGAAGTCGGTCGACGCGCTGCGCAGCCTGAATCCTGCGACCGAAATCAAGAAGCAGCTCAATCCGTTTGAAAAAGCTGCAGCGGAGGTGCGCGCAGGCCTCGACACGCTCAAGCCACAGACCTCGCCGCAGCCTTCCGCGAAACTGGAGCCTGCCGAACCCCTGAAAACGGGCGCTACGGGATTGCCCGAGGCGGCCACGCAGCCCGTCGCGGCCGCGGCGCAAGCCGTCAAAGCCAAACCAGCGGCGAAAACCAAACCTGCGGCGAAGGCGAAGTCCGCCGCGAAGCCGAAACCAACGGTCAAGGCGAAACCTGCGGTTGAGCCGAAACCGGCGGCGGAAGCAAAGCCGGCGTCCAAACCCAAGACGGCGAGGAAAAAGACGTGAGCCTCACCGAACAGGAGGAGATGGAGAAAAGCTCCGCTCCTTTGATCGAGCACCTGATTGAACTGCGGACCCGGCTGATCTGGTCGATCGGCGGGTTTTTCGTGGCATTTCTGGTCTGCTTCTTCTTCGCCAAGCAACTCTTCAACCTCCTGGTGGTGCCGTTCAAATGGGCGGTGCACTGGGCCGGCCTCCCGCAAGACAAGGTAGAACTGATCTATACCGCGCCGCAGGAATTCTTCTTCACGCAGATCAAGCTCGCCATGTTCGGCGGAATGGTGCTCGCCTTTCCGCTCATTGCCATGCAGGTCTATAAATTCATCGCGCCCGGCCTCTATCGCAATGAGCGGGCGGCGTTCCTGCCGTTCCTGATCGCTTCGCCCATCCTGTTCCTGCTCGGTGCGGCGCTGGTCTATTTCTTCTTTACGCCGATGGTGATGTGGTTCTTCCTCGCCATGCAGCAGACGGGCGGTGACGGAGAGGTGCAGATTTCCCTCCTGCCGAAAGTGTCCGAATATCTGAGCCTCATCATGACGCTCATCTTCTCGTTCGGGCTGGTTTTCCAGCTTCCTGTTGTGACGACGCTCATGGCGCGCGTCGGCCTGTTGTCGTCGAAGGCGCTCAAGGAAAAGCGCAAATGGGCAATCGTCTTTGCATTCGTCGTTGCGGCGGTGCTGACACCGCCTGATCCGGTCAGCCAGATCGGCCTCGCCCTGCCGACGATCCTGCTCTACGAAATTTCGATCTGGACCGCGCGCATGATCGAGAAAAAGCGCGACGAGGAAGCGGCAAAGCGCGCGGCAGAGGATGAAAGCGCGACGCCGGCTTGAGGCGTCGGCATCGCCAGCCACCGGGCCGCGCGCAAGAACCTTCTGCCTGCATCTGCACGGCAATTGCCCATTGGCAGGAGCGTTGCGGCGAACCGCTTGAATCCCGACGCGATTTGACCGATCTGCTGTGAACAAAGGACAGCAAGTGAGTCAGGGAAGAAACGCCTCTCAGGATATGCCGGATCTCGACTTCGACGATGAAGACGAGACGGTGGAGGGCGTATCCGCATCTGTCGGCGCGGAGCCCACCTTCACGTCCATCGATTGGACGGCCGACCCCGGTGATGCCGACGGCAAGGCGGGCGCCGATGTCATCCAGACACTGGTGAAGCGGCTGCCCAATGCTCCGGGCGTCTACCGCATGATGAACGCGGCGGGCGACGTGCTCTACGTGGGCAAGGCGCGCAGCCTGAAAAAGCGCGTCACTGCCTATGCGCAAGGACGCTTCCACACCAATCGCATCGGGCGAATGGTGCGTGAGACCGCGACAATGGAGTTCGTCGTCACGCGCACCGAGATCGAGGCGCTGCTGCTGGAGGCAAACCTCATCAAGCGGCTGCGCCCGCGCTTCAACGTGCTGATGCGCGACGACAAGTCGTTTCCCTACATCCTGATTACCGGCGATCATCCGTCGCCGGGCATCTTCAAGCATCGCGGCGCGCGCTCGCGCAAGGGCGACTATTTCGGCCCCTTTGCCTCGGCGCAGGCGGTGGGCCGCACCATCAATTCGCTCCAGCGGGCGTTCCTGATCCGCAGTTGCACCGACAGTTTCTTCGAAAACCGCACGCGCCCCTGCCTGCTTTTCCAGATCAAGCGCTGCTCCGGTCCCTGCACGAACGAGATATCGCACGACGCCTATCTCGAACTCGTCGCGGAAGCGAAGGATTTCCTGTCCGGCCGCAGTTTGGCGGTGAAGGCCGAGATTTCCACGCAGATGCAGGAGGCTTCGGAGCATCTCGATTTCGAGCGGGCGGCGATCTATCGCGACCGGCTTGCCGCATTGTCGCATGTCCAGAGCCATCAGGGCATCAATCCGCAGGGCATCGACGAGGCCGACGTGTTCGCCATCCATCAGGAGGGCGGCCAGACCTGCATTCAGGTGTTCTTCTTCCGCACCGGGCAGAACTGGGGCAATCGCGCCTATTTCCCGAAAGCCGATCCCGCGCTTGAACCCGGCGAAGTGCTGGGCTCGTTCCTGTCGCAGTTCTACGACGACAAGCCCATCCCGCGTTCACTTCTGCTTTCGCTGGCGGTTGAGGAGCAGGAATTGCTTGGAGAGGCGTTCTCCGCGCGGGCGGGACGCAAGGTTTCCATCGGCGTTCCGCAACGCGGTGAGAAAAAGGACCTCGTGGACCACGCCTTGCAGAACGCGCGAGAAGCGCTTGGCCGCCGGTTGGCTGAAACGTCGACGCAGGCGCGGCTGCTGGAAGGTCTCGCCGGCACCTTCGGGCTGGAAAAGCCGCCAGTCCGCATCGAGGTCTATGACAATTCGCACATCATGGGCACCAACGCGGTAGGCGCCATGATCGTGGCGGGGCCGGAAGGCTTTGTGAAAAACCAGTATCGAAAGTTCAACATCCGCTCGACCGACATCACGCCGGGCGACGATTTCGGCATGATGCGCGAGGTCATGCAGCGACGGTTTTCCCGGCTGCTGAAGGAGCATGGGGAGGAGATCGAGGAAGGCAACGGCGAGTTTCCGGCTTGGCCCGATGTCATCCTGATCGATGGCGGGCAGGGGCAGATGACGGCGGTTCGCGCCATTCTGGCCGATCTCGGTATCGAGGATCGCGTGGTCGCCATCGGCGTTGCCAAGGGGCAGGATCGGGAGGCCGGACGCGAGCGCTTCTTCGTTCGCGGCCGCGATTCATTTTCGCTGCCGGTGCGCGATCCGGTTCTCTATTTCATCCAGCGTTTGCGCGACGAAGCCCATCGCTTCGCCATCGGTTCGCATCGCGCGCGTCGCAAGAAGGAGATGGTTCGCAATCCCCTTGACGAAATCGCCGGCATCGGGCCGACCCGTAAGCGCGCCCTTTTGCTGCACTTCGGCACGGCAAAAGCAGTTGGCCGCGCCGCCATGGAGGATCTGACCGCCGTGGAGGGCATTTCCGAGGCCGTCGCGCGCGTGGTCTACAATCATTTTCACGAGAAGTAGCTGCCGGGACGAAAAAATGCCGAAGTTCTGGTGTCTTGGCGAAGCCAACTTGACCGACACGGTGGCAATCTGGTTTCACTTGAAACCCAGTTCAGGATAGAAACGGCCAACATGGCATCTCGTGCATTCAATCTACCCAATATGCTCACCTATGGCCGCATTCTGGCGGTGCCGCTGGTTGTGCTTTGCTTTTTTCTCGAAGGCAGGCTGCAATCCAGCGATTTCGCGCGCTGGTCGGCATTGATCATTTTCGTCGTGGCGAGCGTGACGGATTATTTTGACGGCTATCTCGCCCGCGCCTGGCAGCAGACCTCCAACATAGGCCGGATGCTCGACCCGATTGCCGACAAGCTGCTGGTGGCGACGTGCCTTCTGTTGCTGGCCGCCGACACCGACCGCACCATTGCCGGTTGGACTTTGTGGGCGGCGATCATCATCCTGTGCCGGGAAATCCTCGTTTCCGGCCTGCGCGAATATCTGGCCGATCTCAAGGTGAGCGTGCCGGTGACGCGGCTGGCGAAATGGAAAACGACAATCCAGATGGTTGCCATCGCCGTGCTGCTGGCGGGTCCGGCGCTGGACAAGATCATTTCTTATGCGACCGAGACCGGGATCGCGCTGTTGTGGATCGCGGCGCTGATCACGCTCTACACCGGCTACGACTATTTCCGAGCCGGGCTGAAGCACATCATCGACGAATGACGAAGCTGGTCTATTTCGCCTGGGTCCGCGAGCGCATCGGCAAGCGCGAGGAGGAACTCGACCTTCCGGCGGACGTTCGCACGGTGGCCGACCTGTTGACATGGCTGCAAGGGCAGGGCGACGGCTACGCCAATGCGCTGCAACAGCCGGAAGTCATCCGCGTGGCGATCAATGAAGAGCATGTGGATCACCGCGAGGCGATTGCGGGCGCGCGGGAGATCGCACTGTTCCCGCCGATGACAGGCGGCTGAGGTGTCGATTGCGCCGACGATCCGCATTCAGCCGCAGGATTTCGACCTGGCGGGGGAAGTCGCGGCGCTGACGGGCGGCAGGTCCGATGTCGGCGCGGTGGTGACTTTCACGGGCCTTTGTCGGGATGAAGGCGGCAGCCTGGCGGCGCTGGAACTGGAACATTATCCCGGCATGGCCGAATCCGAGATCGGACGGATCGCCGAGGAAGCGCTGCAACGGTGGCCGCTGACCGGGCTGACTGCGATCCATCGTTACGGCCGGATCGCCCCCGGCGAAAACATCGTGCTGGTGGTCACGGCCTCGGCGCACCGGCAGGCGGCGTTCGAAGCCGCGTCCTTCCTGATGGATTACCTGAAATCCCGCGCGCCGTTCTGGAAGAAAGAGCACCGCACCGACGGGACCGACGGCGACTGGGTCGCAGCCAAGCGATCGGACGAGCAGGCCGCGCGGCGCTGGAAGAAGTAAAAAAGGCCGGGGAGACCGGCCTTCTTCAATCTTTGCAATGGTTTCCGGCAGAGTCCGGAAAATCCGCCTCAACCGACGATTTCGGTGTCCGAAAACCAGTACTTCATTTCCTGTGCGGCGGTTTCCGGCGCGTCGGAGCCGTGGACGGAGTTTTCGCCGATGGAAAGCGCGTGCACCTTGCGGATCGTTCCCTCGGCGGCGTTGGCGGGGTTTGTTGCGCCCATCACTTCGCGGTTCCTGGCGATTGCGTTCTCGCCTTCCAGCACCTGCACGACCGTCGGGCCGGAGGACATGAATTCGCACAGTTCGTCGAAGAAGGGGCGCTCCTTGTGGACCGCATAGAACCCTTCGGCTTCGCGGCGGCTCATCCACACACGGCGGGAGGCCACGACGCGCAGGCCGGCATCTTCGAGCATCTTGGTGATCGCGCCGGTCAGGTTGCGCTTGGTCGCATCCGGCTTGATCATGGAAAACGTGCGTTCAATCGCCATGATTGGTCCTTTGAAAGATCGGAAAGTGGCGGCTCTATACAGGCAGCGTCATGCCTTGCCAAGTGTCAGGCAGCCGCAGGAACCTTGCGCGCGAGGCCATCATAGAGGTCGAGGCAACGCTCCATCCAACTGGCCACGGGGTCGTCACCGGCCAGGAAACCGTAGGGCGATGCGATGCGTGTCCACTGGAAGGCGCCGAATACGATATAGTCAGGGTAAAGCGGCGCCTGCCCGCCGATGAACGGCTGGTATGCCAGCATATCGCGCAACGGCTCGAGACGCTTCCGGAACGCATCGAGATGGCTGTCCCGGTCCTCGACCACCGCTTCCAGAGCCTTTCCATAGCGCTTTTCCCGGCTTTCCCTGAAATAAGCCTTATTGGGCGCGTCCTGCATTTCATAAAGGTCCATCAGCGCGGCCGATCCCATGAAGGGATGAAGCTGCGTTTGCGACCAGCGCTCGATGAAGCGCGCCATCGCTTCTCCGCCCTTGCCGCGAAAGAGCGAGGGGCGGTCTGGATAGGTTTCCTCGAGATAGAGAGCGATGGCGAAGGAGTCGGAGATCACCTTGTCGCCGTCGCGAATGACCGGAACCGTCTTTGACACGCCGCCCTCGATCTTCGGCACATCGATGAAGTGCGTCGGGGCCGAGTCCCATGAAAGGCCCTTATGCGCCAGCGACATCACGGTTTTCCAACAATGCGGGCTGAAGGGGCGCTTTTCATCTGCGCCCGCCAACTCGTATAGAACAATTGTCATTGGTGCGTTTCTCCGATGCGCAATGCGGCAATAGTAACTGGCGAAGGCAATTTCATGAAACAGCATTTCAGAATGTTCGCGGCCTACAATCAATGGGCCAACACGCGAATCTACGATGCCGCGGCGGATTTGACGGAGGAGGAATTCCAGCGAGATGTGGGTGCGTTTTTCAAGTCAATGATGGGCACGCTGAACCACATTGTTGCCGCAGACCGCATCTGGATGAAGCGCTTCACCAATGGCGGGGATGCGCCGACAGAACTCGACCACATCACAAGCCGCGAGTTGGGCAAGCTTCGCAAGGTGCGGGCGACCGAGGACAAGCGCATCATCGACTGGATCGATTCGCAGAGCGAAAAGGCGCTCGGCGGGCGCTTCACCTATATGACCGTTACCGATATGCGCACGGTTTCCCAGCGGCTTGCACCCGCGCTCGATCATTTTTTCAACCATCAGACACATCATCGCGGACAGGCGCACACGATCCTGACGATGCTGGGAAAAGCCTCCGTGCCGCTCGACCTGATCTATTTCCAGCGTACGGAAGAGGGCCGCGCCTTTGCGTAACATCTCCAAATTGCATTGAAGCTGTATTCGACTCTTAACCAAATCGGGATGCTGCTTTCGCTTGTCTTCAGAGCAGACGGAACAAGAAATCATATAACTCATTCTATCTACGCGATCTAAATCGCAGATTTGAGATGATGATTTCGGGAGAGTCTCATGGTGACCATGATGAGAAATATCCCATTCCTTGCAATGGGAGCAGCAGTTGCATTGAGTCTATCGGTACCGGTGCAGGCGCAGGGCATAGGCGTGGGCGGTGGCGCGTCAGTTGGTGGCGCGAATGGCGTGAATGCCGGCCTTGGCGCTTCGCTTGGAGGCGGCGACGGCCTTGCGGCCGGTCTTGGCGCCAGCATTGGCGGAAGCAACGGGGTTAATGCCACGGCAGGGGCGACGGCGGGCGGAGGAAGCGGCGTCAATGCTGCGCTTGGCGCAAATGTGGGTGGCTCCGGTGGAGTTGACGCTTCTGCCTCGGCGTCGGTTGGCGGGGGTGTCGATGTCGATGCTGGCGTTAGTGTCGGTGGAGTAGCGGGCGGTGGCATCGCAGGCCCAACCGCGTCTTCATCGGGGGTGGCAGCATCGTCCACTTCGGCTCAGGCGTCCGCGAATCCGGTAGCTCCGGGCAGCGCGGCGTCGATGGCCAGGAACATGTCGCCGGGCCAGTTGGCAAGAATGCGCAAGCGCTGCGCGGCGATCATAGTCGATCCTGCCGGCTATGATGCCGACCTGGTTTCGCTTTGTCGGATGTTGCGCGGAAGCTGAGGCCGACCTTTCCAAATTAGCGCGTGCCGCGATCTTGCAGCGGCGCGCGCGAGCGTGCAAAAGCGCGCCATGCTCATCATAGACGATCTTTCCCTGCGCATGGCGGGCCGGCTGCTTCTCGACCACGCCTCCGTCACCTTGCCGACCGGCACGAAGGCCGGGCTTGTCGGGCGCAACGGCACCGGCAAGACAACGTTGTTTCGCGCCATCACCGGAGATCTCGGTGCGGAGACAGGCTCGATCTCCATGCCGAAGAACACCCGCATCGGGCAGGTGGCGCAGGAAGCTCCCGGCACGGAAGAGCCGCTTATCGAAATCGTTCTGAAGGCAGACACGGAGCGGGCGGCGCTTCTTGCGGAGGAGCAGACCGCGACGGACCCGCACCGCATCGCCGAAATCCACATGCGTCTTGCCGACATCGACGCCCATTCGGCGGAAGCGCGCGCCGCGACAATCCTTGCAGGGCTGGGCTTCGATGAGGAAGCGCAGAAGCGCCCCGCCTCGTCCTTTTCCGGCGGCTGGCGCATGCGCGTCGCGCTCGCCGCTGTCCTGTTCTCGCAGCCCGACCTGCTGCTGCTGGACGAGCCGACCAACTATCTCGACCTTGAAGGCACGCTCTGGCTGGAAAATTATATCAGCCGCTATCCGCATACAGTGCTGCTCATCAGCCACGACCGCGACCTGCTGAACCGCGCCGTCGATTCAATCGTGCATCTCGACCAGAAAAAGCTGACCTTCTGGCGTGGCGGCTACGACCAGTTTGAGCGCCAGCGCGCCGAGAAGCTGGTGCTTCAGGAAAAGAGCCGCGTCAAACAGGAGGCGCGGCGCAAGCACCTGCAATCCTTCGTGGACCGCTTTCGCGCCAAGGCTTCCAAGGCGCGGCAGGCGCAGTCGCGCATCAAGGCGTTGGAGCGGATGGAAACCATCGCCGCCGTCATGGACGATACGGTCGCGCCATTCAGCTTTCCCGAGCCGGTCAAGACCGTGGCTTCGCCCATCATCGCCATCGACAAGGCGGCGGTCGGATATGCGCCCGGCGAGCCGATCCTCAGGCACCTCTCGCTGCGCATCGACGCCGACGACCGCATTGCGCTGCTCGGTGCGAACGGCAACGGCAAGTCCACCTTCGCCAAGCTTTTGGCCGGGAGGCTGAAACCGGAATCGGGAACGATGACGGTTGCGCCGGGGCTGAAAGTCTCAATTTTCGCGCAGCACCAGCTCGATGACCTGCGCCCAGAGGAAAACGCCTACGAGCATGTGCGCCGTATGATGCCGGACGCGCCGGAGCCCAAAGTGCGCGCCCGCGTCGCGCAGTTCGGGCTCGCGACGGAGAAAATGAACACGCCCGCAAAGGACCTGTCCGGCGGCGAAAAGGCGCGTCTGCTGATGGGGCTGGCGGCGTTCGACGGGCCGAACCTGTTCATTCTCGACGAGCCGACCAACCATCTCGACATCGACAGTCGCGAGGCGTTGGTCCACGCGCTGAACGATTTTCCCGGTGCGGTGATGCTGATCTCGCACGACCGCCACCTGATCGAGGCGACCGTGGACCGGCTCTGGCTGGTCAAGGAGGGTGTGGTGCGGCCTTATGACGGCGACCTCTCCGACTATCGCACGGAGGTGACCGGCGTGGCGGCGGATCGCCGGGAGCGGCGTGAGGCTGACAAGGCATCGAAGGCCGACCGTCGGCGCGAGGCTGCCGCGCGGCGGCAGGCGCTGGAGCCGCTGGCGAAGGAAATTCGCGCCACGGAAGGGCTGATAGAGCGGCTGCGCAAGCGCATCGACGCGATCGAGGACGAGCTTGCCAATCCGGCTCTCTACGACAAGGACCCGGTCGGCGCGACGCGGCTCGCGAAAGAGCGCTCTCAGCTTGGCGCGCAGCTTGAGTCGAATGAAGAACGCTGGCTGACGCTTTCGACAGAATATGAGGAAGGCATCGCGGAATAGAACGACAGCTCCGCAATTGTTTTCCTTCTTCCTTGTGGGAGAAGGTTATCCGGCGCGCAGCAGCCTGACGGCCTCGTCGCGTCCAAACAGGTAAAGCAGGAGCCGGATCGCCTCGCCGCGCGGAGACAGCAGGTCCGGGTCGCTGGATAGCAGCAGGCGTGCATCGTCCCGCGCGACTTCCAGCAAATCGGCATGATGCTCGATCCGCGCCACCTGGAATCCCGGCGTGCCGGATTGGCGCGTACCCAGCAACTCGCCTTCGCCGCGCAGCTTCAGGTCTTCCTCGGCGATGATGAAGCCGTCTTCCGTCTCGCGCATGACCGACATCCGCCGCTTTGCTGTCTCGCCAAGCGGCTCCTTGTAGAGCAACACGCAAGAAGAGGGCTTCGAGCCGCGCCCGACGCGCCCGCGCAACTGGTGCAACTGCGCGAGCCCGAAGCGTTCGGCATGTTCGATCACCATGATCGTCGCGTCGGGCACGTCCACGCCGACCTCGATCACGGTCGTCGCCACCAGCACGCGCGTCTCGCCGTCCTTGAAGGCGCGCATCGCCTCGTCCTTCTCAGCGCCTTTCATCCGCCCGTGAACCAGCCCGATGCGCTCTCCGAACACCGGCTTGAGTGAGGCGAAACGGTCCTCGGCGGACATTAGCTTGATTTCCTCGGATTCCTCCACCAGAGGACAGATCCAGTAGACTTTCTGGCCCGCCGCGACGGCTTCGGTCATGCGTCCCACCAGCTCGTCCAGCCGGTTCATCGACATGGTGACCGTGCGGATGGGCTGGCGACCGGCGGGCTTTTCCGTCAGCCGCGACACGTCCATGTCGCCAAAGGCCGTCAGCACCAGCGTGCGCGGAATGGGGGTCGCGGTCATCACCAGAAGGTCCGGCGCGCTGCCCTTGGCCGAGATGGCAAGCCGCTGGTGGACGCCGAACCGATGCTGCTCGTCCACGACTGCAAGCGCGAGGTCGCGGAACACCACCTTCTCCTGAAAGAGCGCGTGAGTGCCGACCACGATGTCTATGGAACCGTCCTCAAGCCCGGCGAGTGTCGCCGCGCGCTCCCGGCCTTTTTCGCGACCCGTCAGCACTGCCAGCCGCATGCCCGCGCGCTCGGCCAAAGGTGCAATGGTCGCCAGATGCTGGCGCGCAAGGATTTCGGTCGGTGCCATCAGCGCGGCCTGCGCGCCGCTTTCGACGGCGCGCGCCATTGCCAGCAGCGCCACCACCGTCTTGCCCGCGCCGACATCGCCTTGCAGCAGCCGCAGCATGCGTTCGGGTTTGGCGAGGTCGGCATTGATTTCGCCAAGCGCCGTTTCCTGGCTGCGGGTCAGCGAATAAGGCAGGGCGTTGCGCAGCCGCTCGACGATGCGCCCATCGCCTGTAAAGGGTCGCCCCGCCGAGCGCCGCACCCGCGCCCGCACCAAAGCCAGCGCGATCTGGCCCGCAAGAAACTCGTCATAGGCAAGCCGTCGCCAGCCCGCGCTTTCAGGCGAAGTGTCGATGGGGTCCGCCGGATTGTGGATGCGACGCAATGCGCTTGCAAAATCAGGGAAGGTCTGGCGGCGCATGACGCCGGGGTCTTGCCATTCGGGTAGTTGTGGGAGCCTTTCCAGTGCCGCCTGGACCGCGCGGCGCAGCACCTTGGGCGAAAGCCCCGCCGTCAGCGGATAGACCGGCTCGACCAGCGGCAATCCATCCGCCGCGTCGGCAAGCGCGATATGGTCGGGGTGCACCATCGAGGCGCGCCCGTTGAACCATTCCATGCGACCGCTGACGATGACGCGCTCGCCTTCCGGCAGCGCCTTTTCCAGATAGGCTGCGTGCGCGTGGAAAAACGTCAGCGTTACCTCGCCCGTGTCGTCATGCGCGTAGACGCGATAGGGCACGCTGCGATTGGCGCGCGGCGGCGGCTGGTGCCGGTCCACCAGCACCTCGAGCGTCACGATGGCGCCTTCGTCCGCGTAAGCGATGCCGGGTCGGTTGCGTCGGTCGATGATCGAATGCGGCAGGGTGAACAGCAGGTCGCCGATGCGCGGCTCGCGCGCGCTCGTGTCGGCGGGCACGATTTTCGCGATCAGCGCGGCGACCTTCGCGCCGATGCCGGGCAGCGAGGTGAGCGGCGCAAACAGGGGATCGAGAAGGGACGGACGCATTGCGCCAATTGTCGGGTGAAGTGCGGCGGCTTGCAAGGCTGACACCGTGCGCTATCCACGCTATATGCCCGCACGCTGATGCGAGGGATCTGACGATGACCGGAACGACACGGACGAGCGACGGACTGGACGCGCGCCGCAAGCGCTTGCTGTTCCGCTCGTGGCACAGGGGAATGCGCGAGCTTGACCTGATCCTCGGCCCCTTTGCCGATGCTGAAATCGGCGGCTTGACCGACGCCGAACTTGAACAATATGAGCTTCTGCTCACCATAAACGACACCGAGCTTTTGCCATGGCTCATGGGCGAGCAGCCCATCCCCGCAAATGTCGATGCCGCAATCGTAAACCGAATCAGGGCGTTCCAGCCAATATCTCACGCATGAAACTGATACCCTCCATCGGCCTGCCGGCGGCAAGGCCCGGTCAATATATCGTCGACGGTGTCGCAGACGGCTATGAGGCGTTCGCGATTGCCCGCGCCGCCGCAGAGGCCGCGCCTGACGCGCCGATTGTGTTCGTGGCCCGCGACGGCCAACGCCTGCCGGAAATCGCCGAAGCGCTCACCTTCGTCTCGCCGGGCCTGCCGGTCCTGGAGCTTCCGGCCTGGGATTGCCTTCCCTACGATCGCGTGTCGCCCGGTTCGGACGCCGCCGCGCGCAGGCTGGATGCGATGGCCGGCATCATCGCGCTTCACAGGAAGCCGCACCGTGCAGTGATCCTGACCACCGTCAACGCGATTCTCCAGCGCATGCCGCCCGCCGCAGCCGTCGAGGCGCAGAGCCTGAACGCGCGTCCCGGCAACCAGATAGACATGAAGGAGCTTGTCACCCGCCTCGAAACCGCCGGGTTCGAGCGCGTTCCGACTGTTCGCGATGTCGGGGAATATGCCGTGCGCGGCGGCATTCTCGACCTCTACGCGCCTTCGTCGGAGGAGCCGGTGCGCCTCGACTTCTTCGGCGACACGCTGGAATCGATTCGCTCTTTCGACGTCGCCACGCAGCGCACCATCGCGAATGTGCCGGTTTTCACCTTGCAGGCCATGAGCGAGGTGCAGCTTACCCCGCAATCCATCAGCCGCTTCCGCCGTGCCTATATCGAGGCGTTTGGCGCGCCGACGCCGGGCGACGCGCTCTACACGGCGGTCAGCGAAGGCCGTCGCTTCGCGGGCATGGAGCACTGGCTGCCGTTTTTCTACGAGCGGCTGGAAACGCTTTTCGACTATCTGCCGGATGGGCCTGTCATCCTCGACCATCTGGCGCGCGAGGCGCTGGCCGAGCGCCACGAACTTATTCTCGACCATTACGAGGCGCGGCGCAGGCAGGGCGATCCATCGCTCAAGGACGCCGCGCCGTACAAGCCCGTAGCGCCGGGGCTGATTTACCTTTCCCCGGAAGAAGTGGCTTCGTCGCTGGCCGACCGGCAGGCCGTCGAGTTCACGCCCTTCGATGCGCCCTTTGCCAGCGGGCGGGCATTGCATCATGCCGGGGCGAAAGCGGGGCGCTCCTTTGCCGAGGAGCGCGCCGACCCCAACGCGAATGTGTTCGAGGTGGCCGCCCGCCACATTGCTGACCAGCGCGCCGGCAAGCGGCGGGTGCTTGTCGCGGGCTGGACCGAAGGTTCTCTCGACCGGCTGGGGCAGATTCTGGAAGAGCACGGCCTTGCCAACCTCATCCGTGTCGGTTCGCTCGACCAGCTTGAAAAGCTTGAAGCGGGGCAGGCGGGGCTTGGAGTCCTCCCGCTGGAAAAGGGCTTCGAGACCGCCGGACTGGTGGTGGTGGCCGAGCAGGACATTCTGGGCGACCGCCTTGTGCGCCGCTCCAGGAAGCGCCGACGCGCCGCTGATTTCATCGCGGAAGCCACGTCGCTTTCGGCGGGTGACATCGTGGTCCATGCGGACCACGGCATCGGTCGCTTCGTCGGCCTGCGGACCATCGAGGCGGCGGGCGCGCCGCATGACTGCATCGAAATCCACTATGCGGGCGACGGCCGCCTGTTCCTGCCGGTCGAAAACATCGAGCTTCTGTCGCGTTACGGGTCCGATGGCGCGGAGGCGGTCCTCGACAAGCTCGGCGGCGGCGCGTGGCAGTCGCGCAAGGCAAAGCTCAAGCGCCGCCTGCTCGAAATGGCGGGGCAACTCATCCGCCTTGCCGCCGAACGCCAGATGCGGTCAGCGCCCAGCATCCTGCCGCCGGAAGGCGCTTACGGCGAGTTTGCCGCGCGCTTCCCCTATGAGGAAACCGACGACCAGCAGAATGCCATCGATGCGGTGATCGATGATTTGTCGCTGGGCAAGCCGATGGACCGTCTCATCTGCGGCGATGTCGGCTTCGGCAAGACGGAGGTGGCGCTGCGCGCCGCTTTCCTCACGGCGATGGAAGGCTTGCAGGTTGCCGTCGTCGTGCCGACGACACTGCTTTCGCGCCAGCATTTCAAGACATTTTCCCAGCGTTTCGCGGGCCTGCCGGTGCGCGTGCGCCAGGCTTCACGCATGGTGGGGTCCAAGGAACTGGCGGAAACGAAGAAGGGCATCGCGGACGGGACCGTCGATATTGTCGTCGGCACGCACGCATTGCTGGGGTCGTCCGTCAGCTTCCACAATCTCGGCCTGCTGATCATCGACGAGGAGCAGCATTTCGGCGTCAAGCACAAGGAGCGGCTGAAGGACCTGAAGAGCGACGTGCATGTGCTCACGCTTTCGGCGACGCCGATCCCGCGCACCTTGCAGCTTGCACTGACCGGCGTGCGCGAACTGTCGCTGATCGCCACGCCGCCGGTTGACCGCATGGCGGTGCGCACCTTCATTTCGCCCTTCGATCCGCTGGTGATCCGCGAGACGCTGCTGCGCGAGCGCTATCGCGGCGGGCAGAGCTTCTATGTCGTCCCCCGCATTTCGGACCTTGCCGAAATCCATGATTTCCTCGCCGCCGAAGTGCCGGAACTGAAGGTCGCCGTGGCGCATGGCCAGATGGCGGCAGGCGAACTCGAAGACATCATGAACGCCTTCTATGACGGGCAATATGACGTGCTCCTGTCCACCACCATCGTGGAATCCGGTCTGGACATTCCGACCGCCAACACGCTGATCGTGCACCGGGCGGACATGTTCGGGCTGGCGCAGCTTTACCAGTTGCGCGGGCGCGTGGGGCGCTCGAAGCTGCGCGCCTATGCGCTGTTCACGCTGCCTGCGAACCGCAAGCTGACCGACACCGCCGACCGCCGGCTCAAGGTGCTGCAATCGCTGGATACGCTGGGCGCAGGCTTCCAGCTTGCCAGCCACGACCTCGACATTCGCGGTGCGGGCAACCTGCTCGGTGAGGAGCAATCCGGCCACATCAAGGAAGTGGGCTTCGAGCTTTACCAGCAGATGCTGGAAGAGGCCGTGGCGGAGATCAAGGGTTCGGGCGAAGAGCTTGACAGCGGGTGGTCGCCGCAGATCACCATCGGCACGGCGGTGATGATCCCGGAGGCATATGTGCCGGACCTGCAATTGCGGCTGGCGCTTTATCGCCGCCTTGGCGACCTCACCTCTGCGGAGGATATCGATGCGTTCGGCGCCGAACTGATCGACCGCTTCGGCCCGCTGCCGGACGAGGTAGAGCATCTTTTGAAGATCGTTTTCATCAAGGCGCTGTGCCGCAAGGCCAATGTGGAAAAGCTGGACGCCGGTCCGAAGGGCGTCGTTATCCACTTCCGCAAGCGCGAATTCGCCAATCCGGTCGGGCTGGTTCAGTATATCGGGCAGCAGGGCTCCATGGCGAAGATCAGGCCCGACCAGAGCGTGGTGTTCATTCGCGAATGGCCAACCGCCGACAAGCGCCTGTCAGGCTCCGCCGTGGTCATGACGCAACTTGCGCGGCTGGTGGAAAGCGCGGCTTAAGCCGCGCGCGCCTCCCATCCTGGAAAGGGGTCCGTTAGAAATTCCCATTTCATCGGCTCGAAACTCGTCTCGGGCACCAGGCATGAGTCGAGCGAAGCCCGGATGATCTTTTCATCCATCGGATCGCTGCCGATGAAGACGAGTTCTTGCCGCCGGTCGCCCCAGACCGGGTCCAAGTAGGGTGCCATTGCGGCCTGCCATTCCGAGTTTTGCGGCCAGTGTGCGCGGGGAACGGCGGACCACCACAGCCCCCGTTTCCCGGTCTTTACGAGCGCTCCCGCCTGGCTTAGCTCGCCAACATGGTCGGGTCGCGTCGCGAGCCAGAAAAAGCCCTTTGTGCGAACTACCCCCGGCCATGAACTGTTGATGAAATTGTGCAGCTTGAGCGGGTCGAATGGCCGTTTTTCACGGTAGACAAACGAACGAATTCCATACTCTTCCGTTTCCGGGATATGGTCCTTGAAGCCGTAGAGTTCCTTGAACCACAGCGGGTTTTCTTCGGCTTTGGCAAAATCGAAACGTCCCGTGTCGAGCACACGACCAAGTTCGACACGCGCAAAATCGGTTTCAATCAATTCCGCATCCGGATTGAGCGCCTTGATGATCTTGCGCGCCCGATCGAGGTCGCCCGGGGCGGAATCTGAAATCTTGTTGAGCACGATCACGTCGGCAAATTCGATCTGTTCGACCAGCAGGTCGACAAGGGCGCGCTCATCGCCTTCCGAGGCAATCTCTCCACGGTCGCGCAGAAAATCGCTCGACGAATAGTTGCTCAGCAGGTTGGCAGCATCCACGACGGTAATCATGGTGTCGAGCCGGGCGATGTCTGACAGGCTTTCCCCGTTCTCGTCGCGAAACTCGAAGGTGGCGGCAACCGGCAGCGGCTCAGCAATGCCGGTGCTCTCGATGATCAGATTGTCGAAGCGGCCCTGTTCTGCGAGCGTTCGCACCTCGCGCAGAAGATCGTCGCGCAACGTGCAGCAAATGCAGCCATTGGTCATTTCGACAAGCTGCTCCTCCGTGCGCGAGAGGTTCGCGCCGCCCTCGCGCACGAGAGTGGCGTCGATGTTCACCTCACTCATATCGTTGACGATAACCGCGACGCGCCGCCCTTCGCGATTGTTGAGAATGTGGTTCAGCAGCGTCGTCTTTCCTGCCCCGAGGAAGCCGGAGAGAACCGATACAGGGAGTCTGGATGTGGTGGCCGTTGCCATTGTCGTCTCCTTCAATGTCAAAAGCCATACAAGTAATGTTATTACATTACAACTGGTAGCGCGTCTCTTTGTTCATCCTTTCCCATTCTTTTCTATTGGGTGTTCACTTTGGCGTCGGCATGTTCGGCTGCGACCTGCCGGATCGCGTCGGCCAGAACACGCGTGTCCTGCGCGCCCATGACGGCGTATTTGTTGTCCAGCAGGAAGCACGGCACGCCGGAAATTCCCATCCGTGACGCCGTAGCGATCTCGGTCTGAACGGCGTCGCGATCGGCGTCGGAGGGCAGCAGCGCCTCGACCACCGGCACATCCATGCCGCTCAACTGCGCCGCTTCCAGCAACACAGAATGATCGCCGATGTTCTGGCCCTGCTCGAAATAGGCGCTGAACAGAATGCCGACCAACCTGTTCTGCACATCCGCGCCGGAGCCTGCGGCCCAGCGTACCACGCGATGCGCGTCAAGCGTGTTGGGCGCGACCTTGATCGCATCGAAATCGAAGGAAATGCCTTCCACCGCGCCGAGTTGCACGATGTTGGCGTGTATCTGGCGGATGCGATCTTCCGAGCCGAATTTACCAATCATGTAGGCGCGCCGATCCTTGCCCTCGGGTGGTATTGTGGGATCGAGCTGGAAGGGTCGCCACCGCACCTCGACATCGATATCGGGCAAGGTGGCGAGCGCGGCATCCAGCCGCCGCTTGCCGACGAAGCACCAGGGGCACACGACGTCCGATACGACGTCAACGGTCACTGTATCGCTCAAGCGAGCCTCCTATTGCGAATACCACCAGGTCGGCAATTGCGGGCCTTGCAATGGCGTAACGTCCGGGCGGTTGATCCGTTTCCAGTGTGCCACCCATCGCTCCGGACGGAAATAGAGGGGAATCACATAGGCGCCGGAGAGCAGCACGCGGTCATAGGCACGCACCGTGCTGGCAAACTCCTCGCGGGTCCGCGCCTTCAGCATGGCGTCGATCAGGGCATCGACGGCGGGGCTCGCCACACCAGCGAAATTGAACGTCCCCGGCTTGTCGCGCGTCGATGATCCCCAGCGCCCCACCTGCTCGACGCCCGGCGAAAGCGAACTCGTATAGTTGAACAGGAAGGTGTCGTAGTCATAGTTGATCTGGCGCTGCTGGAATTGCGAGGCGTCGACGGAGCGGATCACCAGCTCTATCCCGAGCTTGGCCAGTGTCTGCTGCCACGCGATGGCAAGCTGTTCGCCTTCCTTGCCCTTGAGCATGATTTCGAACACGACCGGCTGGCCGTCCGGGCCGATCATGCGCCCATCCTTGAGGCTGTAGCCCGCTGCCTTCAGCGTTTCGAATCCGACGCGCAGGAAGGTGCGGTCGCGTCCGCTGCCGTCCGACGCGGGGGGCGTCCAGCCGCGCTCCATGATGTCGGGCGTCACAGCGTCGGGGAAGGGCGCAAGCAGCGCGCGCTCGGTCGCGTCCGCCGGCCTGCCGTGGCTGGAAAGGTCCGAATTGTCGAAGAAGCTTGTCGTGCGCCGGTAGGTTTCGGACAGCAGGTTCCGGTTCACCCATTCGAAATCGAACAGCTCGGTCAGTCCTGCGCGAAATGCGCGATCCGCGAAGATCGGCCTGCGCGTGTTCATCACGATGCCGTACATGCCGGACGGCATTCGGGTCTCGAAGGTCTCGGTCAGCACGTCACCGCGCCTGACGGCGGGAAAGTCATAGTCGTTCTTCCAGCGTCCGCTGTTTTCCTCAAGGAATACGTCCACCAGCCCCTTGCGGAACGCCTCGAACATCGCGTTCTCGTCGCGGTAATAGGTCAGCTTGATCTCGTCATAATTGTCGAGGCCGCGCTTGGAGGGCAGGTCCTTCGCCCAATAATCCGGGTTGCGCTTGAATGTGATGCTGTCGCCCGGCTTGATGTCCGCCATGACGTAGGGGCCGCTGCCGGTCATCGATTTTAGCGTCGACTTGTCGAACGTCCCGGGGTCGATCAGGTGCTTCGGCAACACATGCAGACGGGCCAGAATGAGGGGCAATTCCCGGTCCGGCTCCTTGAAGGTGAAACGCACGCCATGCGTGCCGACCTTTTCGACCTTCGCGACCTTGTCGGCGCTCACCGCATAGCGCGGATAGCCCTTGTCACGCAGGATTTCGAAGCTGAAGATCAGATCGTCCTGCGTCACCGGCTGCCCGTCCGAAAACCGTGCCCGCTCGTCCAGAGTGAACTCGACGAAGCTGCGCTTATCGTCCGTTTCTACCGTTTTCGCCAGCAGCGGATACATGGTGAAGGGCTCGTCCGCCGATTGCAGCATCAGCCTGTCAAAAACCAGGTCGCCGAATATCAGGTCGATGGTGCCGCGCGCCGCACTTCCCTGAATGATGAACGGGTTCACGCTGTCGAACGTGCCGGGCCATGCATAGCTGATCCTGCCGCCTTTGGGCGCATCCGGGTTCGCATAGGGCAGATGGGTGAAATCTGCCGGCAACGCCGGTTCGCCATGCATGGCAATGGCATGCGACGGCGCGGCGAATGCCTGCGCGGCAAGCGCGCACCACACGACCAGAATTGCCCAAAAGCCTGCGAGTCTTGCCAGCATTCTTCCTTCCGCAGCGATTCGCGGTTAATCTACCATGCTGAGCCGTGAAACATCCCGGAAGCTCAAAAGATCGCACTGAATTGCGGGATGGGCTGGATTTGATGGCGCATGCGGTGTAACAGGCGCGCCAAGTCATGCTGTTGCCTTATTTGGCCAACAGGTAGCGCCAGCATGGTTTTTTTGATGTCGGATTTCTTGAAGGAAAATCGAATATGAAGCGCGCTTTGATTACCGTTTCTCGCCTGTCGGCGCTGGCCGCGGCCCTTGCAACGGTTTCGATGGCTTCGCCCGCGTCCGCGCAGCAGCAGCAGATTCCGCAGGGCTGGTTCAAGGCATGCTCCAAGCAGCAGGATGTCGATGTCTGCAACGTGCAGAACATTACCACGGCGGATACGGGCCAGCTTGTCACCGGCATCAGCCTGATCGAACTCAAGGGCAAGGTGAACCGCAAGGTGTTTCAGGTCACGGTGCCGACCGCCCGCCTGATCCCGCCCGGCGTCGGCTTGCAGATCGACGGCGGCAAGACGCAGAAAATCGATTACATGATCTGCTTCCCTGACCGCTGCGTGGCCGAAGTGGTGCTCAGCGATCAGCTGGTGACGTCCTTCAAGAAGGGCACTACGCTGACGCTGACATCGGTCAATTTCCAGAACAAGCCGAACCCGGTGAAGGTATCGCTTCAGGGCTTTACCGGCGCTTATGACGGCGAGCCGCTCAAGCAGTCCGATATCGACGAGCGCCAGAAGAAGCTCCAGGACTTCGTCGCCAAGAACAACGAGGATTTCGCCAAGAAGCTCAAGGAAGAGCAGGAAAAGGCGAAGCAGGCCAACTGAGCCGCTTCCTCACTGAGTGATCTAAGGCGAGGCCTCGTTCCTCGCCTTTTTTGTTTGCGCGGAAGGTTGGGGGCAGCGCCGACCTCGCCGCCCGTTGGCGTTCAATTTGCTAGAGCGTTTCGCAGTTAGTTTGAAGCATTCTGCCGGCGACGGTTTGCGCCAGGGCCAAGGGGTTTGTCGCAGGTCGGGCTGGTGGCCCGGACAAGACAAAGACCGAAGGATTTGGCGCAAACCGGCCCGGCCCTTCGGGTTTGCGTTTGGCGGGCGCCCACGTCGTCATGCCGCTCGACCGGGCAACCAGCCCGTTCTTCGCGACCTTCCTTGTGGATCGCCTCGCCAAAACGACAAACAGAATGATCCAAACTAACTGTGAAACGCTCTAGTGCCTCAGCACCTGCTTGGGTGAATATCCGCCGTCGGGCAGGCGGTCGAACAGTTCACCGATCTGCGGATGGCGCACGGGATCGCCGCTGGGATCGTCCAGCAGGTTCTGCTCCGAGACATAGGCGATGTATTCCGTCTCGGCATTCTCCGCGAGCAGATGATAAAAAGGCTGGTCCTTGCGCGGACGCACTTCGGCTGGAATGGCTTCGTACCATTCATCCGTGTTCGCGAACTGGGGATCG
Organism: Rhizobiaceae bacterium; assembly: GCA_023953835.1. Classification (NCBI taxonomy): domain Bacteria; kingdom Pseudomonadati; phylum Pseudomonadota; class Alphaproteobacteria; order Hyphomicrobiales; family Rhizobiaceae; species Rhizobiaceae bacterium. Next base: position 3,112,795 of record JAMLJB010000001.1, read on the forward strand.
ACATCGAAAATCACGCCGCGAAACGGAAAAATCCTGTGGCGAACCACTTGCCCAATTCGGAATTTTGCGGTCTTGGCGTCAGTCATGGCATACCTCGGCCCATATTTGGCGCAGACGTGTTCGCCTTTCAAGTAACAGCCAAACGGGGCCGAAATTTGCAATGTCTGATCTGGTCGGTCTCGTATTCCCGTTTTTCGGCCTGATTTTCCTCGGCTTTTTCGTTGCAAGGATCACCCGTCAGCCGCTCGAAGCGCTGGGTTGGATGAACCTCTTCATCATCTATGTCGCTTTGCCGGCACTGTTTTTCCAGCTCCTTTCGCAGACGCCCATCGAGCAGTTGACGGAATGGGGCTACATCTTCGCGTCCGTCTTTTCGACCTTTCTCATTTTCATGACCATGTTCGGGGGATCGGTCATCGTCTCGCGCGGCGAGATCGCCGAATCCACGATCAAGGGCCTTGCCGCCGCCTACGGCAATATCGGCTATATGGGTCCCGGCCTCGCGCTGCTGGCGTTCGGCGAAAAGGCGGCGGTGCCGGTTGCGCTGATATTCTGCTTCGAAAACATCATGCATTTCGCCATCGCGCCGACCATGATGGCGCTGGCGGGTGACGAGAAGGGAGGCTTCGGCGCGGTGGCGCTCGGCGTGGTCAGGAAGATCGTGCTGCACCCTTTCATCATCGCGACGGCTGCCGGGGTTGTCGGCGCCTATTTCCATGTCGATCCACCCGTGCCGGTCGCGCGGCTGCTCGACATGCTGGCGCGCGCCGCCGCGCCCTGTGCGCTTTTTGCGATGGGCGTGACGCTCGCGCTTCGTCCGCTGAAGCGCGTGCCGACCGAACTCGGGCCGATCGCCGCGCTCAAGCTGATCGTCCATCCCGCGCTGTGCTATGTGATGATGAGCCTCGTCGGAAATTTCGATCCGACGTGGGTTTACGCCGCGGTACTGCTGGCGGGACTGCCCACCGCGACGAATGTGTTTGTCATCGCGCAGCAATACGGGGTGTGGGTGCAGCGTGCCTCGGCCAGCATCCTGCTGACGACCGTGCTTTCCGTCGGCAGCGTCACCGGGTTGCTGTACCTGATCCGCAGCGGAATCCTACCGCCGGACCTGTTCCCGTAGGTCGGAGAACAGGCCGGACAATCCGCTGCCGGGGCGCAGGCCCTCGCGCATGAACAAGGCGCGCAGGGGCGCAAACCCGCCCAGCGCGCCAAGGCCGATGCTGCGCGCGAGCTGCGCCGGATGCAGGCCCGACAAGAGGGAGCGATTGAGCAGCGTCACCGCCGCCGTGCGCGCCAATATGTCCGGCCTGCGCATGGAATCATAGGCCGAAAGAGCTATGTCCGCGCCGGGGTCGCTTGAATATTTCGCGGCGATTTCAACGAGATCGCGGATGTCCCTGATGCCGAGGTTCAATCCCTGCGCACCAATCGGCGGAAAAACATGCGCGGCCTCGCCCACAAGCGCGACGCGGTTTTGCCCGAAGCGGCGCGGCGTGGCGTTTGCCAGCGGGTAGATTTGGCGCCCCGGCTCGACGCTGACGCGGCCAAGCATCGATTGCATCCGCGCTTCGACCCTGCCGGAAAGCGCGTCGTCGTCCAGCATCATCAGTTCGTCGGCCTCGTCGGGCCGCACCACCCAGACAAGGCTCGACCTGTCGCCCTTGAGCGGCACCTGCGTGAACGGCCCTGTCTCGGTGTGAAACTCGGTGGAGGTCGATCCGTGCGGTCGCGTATGCCCGAAGTTCAGCACCAGCGCGGATTGCGGCAGGCGGCGGGTGGATTGGGAAATGCCGGCTGCCGCGCGGCCCGGAGAGGTCCTGCCGTCCGCCGCGACGGCCAGCTTCGCGCGAAGCGTGGTGCCATCCGCAAGCAGTGCGGCAACGTGGTCGCTTGCGGGCGTCCATGTCTCGACCAGCGATTCATGCCATGCGATTGCGGGCTCGGCGCGGACCGCCTCGTCCAGCGCCGCGACGAGCGCGCGATTGGGTATGTTGAGGCCGAACCATTGTTCGCCGATTTCGCCCGCGCTGAATGTGACGGCGGGCGCGCGGACCAGCCGGGCGGTTGCATCGACAATGCGCATTTTCGCAAGCGGCGCGCCATGCGCGGTGATCGCGTCGAGCAGCCCGAACCCGGAAAGGAACTGCACCGAAGGCACCATGAGGGCCGTGGTGCGGTGATCGTTGGCGCTGACGCGCGGCCCGACCAGATCGACGGCGAAGCCGCGTTGCGCCAGTGCGAGTGCCGAAATCAGGCCCGCAGGCCCGGTGCCCGCGACGATGACCGGCGCTTCAGGATCTGCTTTTGCCATGGCAAGCGGTGTGGCATGAAGCGCATGCCTTGTGAAGCATGGATTATTGCGTCTTTTCGGCTCATGGCGGCGCGTATATCGTCATCGCCGTGGACGCCGCCCCGGAAAGGTGTCCGGACGGTGTTTTCCCGTGAGTCGATTTCCGTGGAGGGGACAGTGATGGCCGTAAATCCTGACGCGTTCGACGATGGGAAGACCATGCGCGGGCGCGCCCCGTGAAGGGACAGCCGCGAGCGAAGATTGCGGCGAGAAAGCTAGTCGCCCGCATTCCCAAGCCGAAGAAACAGGTGACGTGGCCGCAGGCGCGCGCTTTCCTCGTGCATTGCCTGACTGCTTCAGGCTCTTTCCTCGCCTTCCTCTCCCTTGTCGCGGCAAGCGAGCAACGCTGGACGGCGATGTTCTGGTGGCTTGGCCTCGCGCTTCTGGTCGATGGTATTGACGGCCCCATCGCGCGGAAGCTGGATGTCAAGGAAGTGCTGCCCACATGGTCGGGCGAACTGCTGGACAACATCATCGACTATGTGACCTACGTCATCATTCCTGCCTTCGCGCTCTACCAGCGCGGCTTCATGGGCGAGGGGCTTTCCTTCCTGTCCGCGGCGATCATCGTGGTTTCGAGCGCGATCTACTACGCCGACACCGGCATGAAGACGAAGGAGAACTTCTTCAAGGGTTTCCCCGTCGTCTGGAACATGGTGGTGTTCACGCTCTACGTCATCGAGCCGGGGCCGTGGGTCGCATTCGCGACCGTGCTCATTTGCGGCATCCTGACCTTCGTGCCGGTCAATTTCCTGCATCCTGTCAGGGTCCAGCGCCTGCGCGCCGTAAATCTCGGCGTCACTGTGGCATGGTGTGCTTTCGGCATGCTGGCGCTGGCGCAATCGGCCATGGCGCAGTTCTACAATCAGTTTGGCGTGCTCGGCGAACATGTCGACGTTTTCACCAAGGCTGGCATAACCGTCACCAGTCTCTATCTGTTCTGTATAGGGGCCGTGCTTCAGTTCTTCCCGAAGCTCGGCGCAAGGAAGGCATAGAAATCCATGACCAAAGCAATCCGAATCCATGAAAACGGCGGCCCTGAAGTCCTGAAATATGAGGATGTCGAAGTTGGCAGTCCGGCAGAGGGGCAGGTGCTCGTCCGCAACACCGCGATCGGGTTGAACTTCATCGACATCTACTACCGCACCGGGCTTTACCCGGCCCCCGCCGGCCTGCCGCTCATCCCGGGCGGCGAGGCGGCTGGCGTGGTCGAGGCTGTCGGGCCCGGCGTGACCGATCTTCGCGCGGGCGACCGTGTGGCCTATGTTTCCGGCACGGGAAGCTATGCCGAGCAGCGCCTGATGCCCGCCGACCGGCTCGTGAAGCTTCCCGACGCCGTGACCGAAAAGCAGGCTGCGGGCATGATGCTGAAAGGCATGACGGCGGAATATCTGCTTCGGCGCACCTTCAAGGTGAAGCCCGGCGACACCGTGCTTTACCACGCGGCGGCGGGAGGCGTCGGGCTGATCCTCGGCCAATGGGCGAAGCATCTGGGCGCGACGGTCATCGGCACCGCGAGTTCGCCCGAGAAGATCGCGCTCGCCAGGGCGCATGGCTTCGATCACGTCATCAACTACCGGGATACCGACTTCGTCGCCGCCGTGCGCGAGATCACGGGCGGCAAGATGTGCGACGTGGTCTACGATTCGGTCGGCAAGGACACCTATCTGGGCTCGCTCGACTGCCTGCGCCCGTTAGGCATGTTCGTGACCTTCGGCCAGTCGTCGGGCGCAATTCCGCCGTTCAGCACCGCGCTTCTTTCGCAAAAGGGCTCGCTGTTCATGACCCGCCCGACATTGTTCACCTATGTGGCGAAGCGCGAGGACCTGGAACAATCCGCTGCCGCCCTGTTCGAGGTGGTGGAGAGCGGCGCGGTCAAGATCGAAATCAACCAGACCTATGCCTTGAAGGATGCCGGGCAGGCGCAGGCCGATCTCGAAAGCCGGATAACGACCGGAACGACTGTGCTGCTTCCATAAGGCAGTGCAGCGGCTTGTCCGCGACAATTTTACTGATCGGTATAAATTTCGATTGCCGCGTTGCAACAATTGCCTAAACTGTCATCAGGGAACAAAAAATAGAGCCTGATGGGGGCGTCGTGGAATCTGTGGTGAAGTCTGCCGGAGAGGCGGCGAACCTCATTGAGGTGCGTGGTCTCACCAAGGTTTTCGGTACGCTCACCGCCTGCAACCATATCGATCTGGGTATTCGCGAAGGCGAAATCCATGCGCTGCTCGGCGAGAACGGCGCAGGCAAATCCACTCTCGTAAAGATGCTGTTCGGCTCGCTGGAGCCGACCTCCGGCGAAATTTTCTGGAGGGGGCAGCCGGTGCGCATCACCAGTCCGGGCGTTGCAAGATCGCTCGGCATCGGCATGGTTTTCCAGCATTTTTCGCTTTTCGAGGCGCTCACAGCCGCGGAGAACATTGCGCTTTCGCTGGATGACGGCACTTCGCTCGACAGCATAGCCGCAAAGGCGCGCGACCTGTCGCGCGCCTACGGGCTGCCGCTCGACCCCGACTCGCTGGTGGGCGACCTTTCGGTCGGCGAGCGCCAGCGCATCGAAATCACACGCTGTCTCTTGCAGGAGCCGGACCTCATCATCCTTGACGAGCCGACTTCGGTGCTTACGCCGCAGGAAGCCGACAAGCTGTTCGAGACGCTGGAGCGGCTGCGCGCAGAGGGCAAATCCATCCTCTACATCTCGCACCGCCTCGAAGAGGTGAAGCGGCTTTGCGACCGCGCGACCGTGATGCGTCACGGCAAGGTCGTGGGCGCCTGCGATCCGCGCAAGGAAACCGCAGCGTCGCTCGCGCGCATGATGGTCGGGGCCGACGTCGCCACGGCGGAGCGCACGCCGATCGAACTGCGCGATGCGCCGGAACTGCTCGGCATTTGCGGCTTGAGCCGCAAGCCGTCAGGACCCTTTTCCATGCCGCTGAAAAACATCTGGCTGTCCGTGAAGGCGGGCGAGGTGCTGGGCATCGCCGGCGTTGCCGGAAACGGGCAGGGCGAGTTCTTCGAAGCCGTGTCGGGCGAGGCGCTTCAGGACAATGCGGATGCGGTGCGCATTCGCGGCAAGTCGGTTGGCCGCGTCGGCATTTCGGCGCGCCGGAAGCTCGGCGCCGCCTTCGTGCCGGAGGAAAGGCTCGGCCACGGCGCCGCGCCGCGCATGCGGCTTTCGGAAAACCTGCTGCTGTCGCGCCATGCCACGGACCGGAAGGCATTCATCGCGGCGGGCGGCTTTGTCAAAGGCGGCATGATCCAGCACGCCACGCAGCGCATCATCGAGGCGATGGACGTGCGCAAGAGCGCGCCCGACCCCGAGGCTGCCTCGCTTTCGGGCGGCAACCTCCAGAAATTCATCATTGGCCGCGAACTCGACCGGCAGCCCGCCATCATGATCGTCAACCAGCCCACCTGGGGTGTCGATGCGGGTGCTGCGTCGCGCATCCGCCAGGCGTTGATCGCGCTGGCGCGGGCAGGTTCCGCTGTCCTCGTCATCAGCCAGGACCTCGACGAACTGTTCGAGATTTCCGATGCAATAGCGGTCATGCACAATGGCGAATTGTCGAAGCCGCTCTCCCGCGCCGATGCGACCTATGAGAAGATTGGGCTGCTGATGGGCGGCGCGGAGCCCGGCCATGTCGAGCCGCATCACCCGGAGGCCGCGTGATGCGCATTGAACTGGTCAAGCGTCCCGAGCGCTCGAAGCTCTTTTCCGCGCTGTCGCCCTTCATCGCCTTCGTGCTCACAATCATAGCCGGCGCGATCCTGTTCGCCGCGCTCGGCAAGAACCCGCTGGCCGCGCTCTACACCTATTTCGTCAGCCCGGTCACGCAGGTCTGGCAGTTGCACGAACTCGCCATCAAGGCCGCGCCCCTCATCATGATCGCGGTCGGCCTTGCCGTGTGCTACCGGGCGAATATCTGGAACATCGGCGCGGAAGGCCAGTTCGTGATGGGCGCGGTCGCCGGTTCCATCCTGCCGGTGATGTTTCCCGAAACGGTCGGCTGGTGGGTGCTGCCCGCCATGCTGCTGATGGGCGCGGCGGGCGGCGCGGCCTATGCGTCGATCCCCGCGCTGCTCAAGGCGCGCTTCAACACCAACGAAATCCTGACCAGCCTGATGCTGGTCTATGTGGCGCAGCTTTTTCTGGACTGGCTGGTGCGCGGCTGGTGGAAGGACCCGGCGGCCTATAATTTTCCGCAGTCGGTCCAGTTCAACCCGTCCGCCGTGCTGCCCGAACTCGCCCCCATGTCGGGCCGGGCCAATTGGGGCTTCATTTTCGCCCTCGTCGCCGCCGTGCTCGTGTGGCTGATGATGTCGAAGATGCTGAAAGGCTTCGAAATCCGAGTGCTCGGCTCCAGCCCAAGGGCGGGGCGCTTTGCGGGATTCCAGTACAGCCGGATGATTTTCTTTGCCTTCCTTCTTTCTGGAGCGCTCGCCGGGCTGGCGGGAATCTCGGAAGTCTCGGGCGCAATCGGCCAGTTGCAGCCATCGATTTCGCCAGGCTACGGCTTCACCGCCATCATCGTCGCCTTTCTCGGTCGGCTCAATCCGCTTGGCATCGTCGCCGCCGGCCTCGTGCTGGCGCTGACCTATCTTGGCGGCGAGGCGGCGCAGACCGCGCTTGGAATTTCCGACAAGGTGGCGCGGGTCTTCCAGGGCATGCTGCTGTTCTTCGTGCTGGCGTCGGACACGCTCATCCACTACCGCATCCGCTTCGTCGGTCTTGGCGCAAAATCGAACGAGGCCGCGTGATGGACATTGCCGTCAATATTCTTCTGACCATCGCGACCGCCGCCACCCCGTTGCTCATTGCAGCTATCGGGGAACTGGTGGTTGAGCGCTCGGGTGTGCTGAACCTCGGCGTTGAGGGCATGATGATCATGGGAGCGGTCTGCGGCTTCGGCGCAGCCTATCTCACTGGCTCGCCGTGGCTTGGCGTGCTGGCGGCAATCATCGCTGGCGCGCTGTTCTCCTTGCTCTTTGCCTTCATGGCGCTGACGCTCGCCACCAATCAGGTCGCGACCGGCCTGTCGCTCACCATTCTCGGCCTCGGCCTTTCGGGCATGATCGGCACGAATTTTGTCGGCCTGCCCGGCGTTCGGCTGCCGAACCTGTACATTCCGGGCCTGAGCGACCTGCCCATCGTCGGCAAGCTACTGTTCGGACAAGACCCGCTTTTCTACGTGTCCATCGCGCTTGTCTTTGCGGTGTCGTGGTTCCTGTTCCGCTCGCGCAAGGGGCTGATGCTGCGCTCTATCGGCGACAGCCATTCCTCCGCCCATGCGCTCGGCATTCCGGTGATCCGCTACCGTTATCTGGCGGTGATGTTCGGCGGGGCATGCGCGGGTCTGGCGGGCGGCCATCTCTCGCTGGTCTACACGCCGCAATGGGTGGAAAACATGACGGCGGGCCGGGGCTGGATCGCGCTTGCGCTGGTGGTGTTCGCCTCGTGGCGGCCGCTGCGCGTGCTCGCTGGGGCCTATATCTTCGGCGCGGTCTGGATCGGCCAGCTCCACGCGCAGGCTTTCGGCATTCCGGTGCCCTCGCAGTTTCTTTCAGCACTTCCCTATCTGGCCACGATCGTCGTTCTCGTGCTCATATCTCGCAACAAGCGTCTGACGATGATGAACACACCGGCATCGCTCGGACAGGCATTCGTACCCGACAGATGACAACCAACAGAGGCAGATCATGAAAAAAATTCTTGGCGCATTGATGCTGACGGCGGGAGCGCTGGCACTGTCTTCCGCGGCAAACGCACAGGACAAGTTCAAGGCTTGCTGGGTCTATGTCGGCCCGGTGGGCGATTTCGGCTATTCGTACCAGCACGATCAGGGCCGTCTTCAGGTCGAGAAAGAACTCGGCGACAAGGTCGAGACCGCCTTCCTCGAAAACGTCGCAGAGGGGCCGGACGCCGAGCGCGCCTTCGAGCGCCTCGCGCGCGAGGGCTGCAAGATGATCTTCGGCACCTCGTTCGGCTTCATGGACCCTGAACTGAAAGTCGCGGGCAAGTTCCCGGATGTGAAGTTCGAGCACGCGACGGGCTTCAAGATGGGTCCCAACATGGGCATCTACAACGCCCGTTTCTATGAAGGCCGCTACATTCTCGGCCAGATCGCGGCCAAGCAGTCGAAGGCGGGCCTTGCGGGCTACATCGTCTCCTTCCCGATCCCCGAGGTCGTGATGGGCATCAACTCCTTCATGCTCGGCGCGCAGTCCGTGAACCCCGACTTCAAGGTCAAGATTGTCTGGGTCAACACATGGTTCGATCCGGCCAAGGAGGCCGATGCGGCCAAGGCGCTGTTCGATCAGGGCGCGGACATCATCGTGCAGCACACCGATTCCACAGGCGCGTTGCAGGTGGCGGAAGAGCGCGGGCTGCATGGCTTCGGGCAGTCGTCTGACATGGCCAAATTCGCGCCGAAGGCGCAGTACACGGCCATCGTGGACGACTGGGGTCCGTACTATGTCAGCCGCGTGAAGGCGGCGCTGGACGGCACCTGGAAGCCGGAAGATCACTGGGAAGGCTTGAAGGAAGGCGCGGTTGTGATGGCGCCCTACGCCAACCTGCCGGAAGATGTGGTGAAGATGGCGCAGGAGACCGAAGCGAAGATCAAGGGCGGCTGGAACCCCTTCACCGGCCCGATCGCCAAGCAGGACGGTTCCGAGTTTCTGGCCGCCGGCGCGGTTGCCGACGACAAGACGCTGCTCGGCATGAATTTCTACATCAAGGGCGTCGACGACAAGCTTCCGCAATAGTCGCGCTATCGAAAGCAACAGGCCCCGCCATGAGGCGGGGCCTTTTATTCGCCGCTCTCCATGAGCCGTGCGAAGTCCGGCGAGAATCCTTCGAGGTAGGTTGCGGTCAGGTGATGGGAATCCTGATATAGGATTTGCCCGTTCCTGATCGCCGGGCAGCGGTCGGGGTCGCAAATCCGGTCGTTGAAATCGAGAATCGTAACCTCCGGGCGTGTGTCCCGTATGAACGACGCGACATTATCGGCCGTCTCCGTCGCTTCCTTTCGCTCGCGGCCACAATCGGCGTCGCTGGTGGCGAGGCAGTCGCGATAGGTCTTGTAGAGGCGCGGCGTGTCATGGATCATCGCAACCCGGATGCCCGCTGCTTCGAGCCGGTCGATGGTTTTCAGCATCGCGCGTTCCCACGCGGGCTGGATCGCCGAACCTTTCAGCACCTCGCCATCGTAGAGACGGCCGGAATAGTCCGCGAGTTCCGCGAGTACCACCAGATCGGGCTTGAGCGCGACTATGCGCGAAAGCGTTTCCTCTCGCCATGTCGTGCATTCTGAATAGACCGCCTTCCGGGGCTGATACCAGATGGTGATGTCGGCCCACGGGCAGGTCGTCTTGGTCCAAGCCCGCAGTTCCCAGCCTTCGTCCTTCGCGGCCTTCTCCAACGGACCGAACCATTGGGCCGCGTGACTATCGCCGAACAGCACGACCTTCTTCGCCGCACCTTTGACGCCATAGGGGCACTCTTTCGATTCCAATTCCTCGTAGCGCAGGTGGCAACGGTCGGCATAGACGGCGGTGAAATCCTTCGATGCCCGCGCAATCGCTTCGGTTCTTTCGAGCGAGCGGCCAGGCTGCGGCATTGCCGGTAAGGCGGCGGCCATCAGGCAAAGCGCGCCGATGGCGGCGGCCGCCAATCCGGGTATTGTGAGGAATTTCCAATGCCGCGTGTCGCTGTAGTGGATCGGCCGTTCGACGAGCCTGAACGCGAGACTTGAAACGATGACGATGGCGACAAGCGTCATGGCCATGCCGGTCAGGCCAAGCGGTCCGCGCATCTGTGCGAAGACGATGATGGGCCAATGCCAGAGATAGAGGCTGTAAGACCTGTCGCCGATCCAGCCGAGCACAGGCAGCGACAGCAAGGCGTTGAGTGGTTGCGCGGTGCGGTTCTCGTCCAGTCCGAGGATCAGCGCCAATGCGCCGAACGTGGGCAGCAACGCGTAGAATCCCGGATAGGCGAGCATGTCGTTGAAAAAGATCGTGGCATAGGCGATTGCAGCCGCGCCCGCCCATGCGAGCGCGCCGCGGATTTGCGCGGGGATGCGCCTGCGCACTGCGAAATTGACACCGAGCAGTCCGCCGACCGCCAGTTGCCAGACGCGCGCCTCGGTGTGGAAGAAGGCGGCGGTCTGGTCGGTCCGCATGATGACGAGCGACGCGGCGAAGGACAGCACGGCAATGGCCGCAAGCGTGACATTGACGGAGGCGTGCAGCCGCTGCCGCAAGGCCGCGACGGCGACCAGAATGATCGGCAGCGCCGCGTAGAACTGCTCCTCGATGCTCAGCGACCAGAAATGCAGCACCGGGCCGGGCGGGTCGTCGAAGCGGAAATAGTCGACCGCGCTGCTGGCGAAATGGAAGTTTGACAGGAAAACCGCAGCCGATCCCACATCCCATGCAATCGTGCCCCAGCGGTAGGCAGGCATGAGCAGCCAGCTTGCCACCAGCACCGCCGCAAGTGTCAGCAGTGCGTTGGGAAGCAGGCGCTTCATGCGCCGCGTCCAGAAGCCGATCACGTTCATCGAACCGCTGCGCGCCAGTTCGTTGTAGATCACCTGCGTGATGAAAAAGCCGGACAGCACGAAAAAGACGTCAACGCCGATGAAGCCGCCCGGCAGCAGACGCGCGTCGAGGTGATACACAATCACCATCGCCACCGCGAATGCACGAATCCCCTGAAGATCGGCGCGCCTGAGCATGGCAGGCCGTTAGCGCACCTTTCCGCAAAAGGAAACCGCGCCTATTCGTTCGCGGACACGCTCAGACCAAGTGCGGTCGGCAGCGATCCGGGGTCGGCTTGACCGAGCGCGCCCAGAATGGCGAAGGGTTGAGGTGTCGCGGGCTTTGCGCGCACCGTCAGGCTCTTCGGATTGTCGAGATAGGCCGCGACTGCCTCGGCGATGTTTTTCTTCAGCGCCTCGTCCTTGATCGGGGAAGATGCGAGAAGGAACGGAATGATCGTCTTCGTCTGTTCCTTGAGCTGCGCCGGGTCCGCGCCCTGCTGCTGCGCGACGAAGTTCAGCACCTTGTTGGTGATCGAGGCGTCGTCGAAGCGAATGGAAGCGCCGTTCAACACCAGCGCCTGGACGAGATTCATGATCTGCATCGCTTCCGCCATATGGGCGTTCGGATCCGGGTTTTCGCCCATCTTTTTCGACAGTTCCTGCATGGTTTGCAGAAATTCGGGCGTGTATCCGCCGACATCGAAGGTCATGCCAAGCTTTCCGGCATCGTCGACCGCGATGTCGTATTGCGACAATGCGAGGCGCCCGTCCTGCGGATTCCAGTTTCCGGCCATCTGCATGGTGCCGGTAATCTGCTCATAGCCCAGCGCCTGCGCCGTCGCCTTTGCCTTGGGGTCGGGCAGCGCCGTCAGGTCGGCGGTGAATTTGTCGGTAGCCGCCGTGAAAGACATCGGGCCGCTGGTCGGCGGAGTCATGTTGAAATGCATGTTCTCAACAAGTGCGACCTGCTTGCCGCCGAGGCTCAACTCAGCCCGGTCGATCATGCCGCTTTCGTAATAGATCATGTTGGACATGTAGTCCTTGCCGTCCGGCGGCGGAAGCTGGACACCCGAAAGCGTTGCGGCCGTCATCTTGAAACCCATGCCGTGCTCGGTAAGCGAAACGGCGGGAAAGCTCATCGTTCCGATCGTATATCCGCCGCCGTTTTCGACCACCGCGTCAAGCGTCACCTTGCCGATATTGATCTTTTCCGCCGCTCCGGGAACGCCATAGGTCACGCCGTCGAGGACTACCTGGCTGCCGCTTCCGCTGACGCCTGTCCAGCCGATTTCGACCCCCTGGTAGGCGAGCGCGTCCTTCAGCCTCTGGGCAACCGCGTTTGCGTCCTGTGCGAAGCCGCTTTCGGTCGAAAAGGCCATGAGCGACATGGCGAATGCAGCAGATGCGAAAACCCGATGCGAATGGTGCATGGAAGCGATCCTTTCGTTTTCACAGCTTCTCTTGTCCAGATCATTCTGGACCTAAACAAGGCGCATCAGGGCAGATAAATGGAAGCTTGGCGATTCACAACGCCGCAACCGCGCAAAAGCTTATGGGCTTGCCGCGAATCGCCGGCTCGGTTAACGCATCTTTATGGGAAAGAGCCTTGTCCCGCCGCCTCCCGACGGTGGGGACCACATCGAAGCGGTCGATCTGAAGACGGCGCTTGAAGAGCGCTACCTTGCCTATGCGCTGTCCACGATCATGCACCGCGCCCTGCCGGATGTGCGCGACGGGCTGAAACCGGTCCATCGCAGGATCATGCACGCCATGCGCCTGCTGCGGCTGAACCCCGACCAGGGCTTCGCCAAATGCGCCCGCATCGTGGGCGAGGTCATGGGCAAGTTCCACCCGCACGGCGACCAGTCAATCTATGATGCGCTTGTGCGTCTCGCGCAGGATTTTTCCATGCGCTATCCGCTGGTGGACGGGCAGGGGAACTTCGGCAATATCGACGGCGATAACGCGGCCGCCATGCGCTACACCGAGGCGCGCATGACCGAGGTCGCGAGCGAACTGCTCTCCGGCATCACCGAGGACGCGGTCGATTTCCGCCCCACCTACAATGAGGAGGACGAGGAGCCGGTCGTGCTGCCCGGCGCCTTCCCGAACCTGCTCGCCAACGGTTCGTCGGGCATCGCGGTCGGCATGGCCACCTCCATCCCGCCGCACAACGCCGCCGAGCTTTGCAAGGCCGCGCTGCACCTGATCGACCATCCCGACGCGACTGTCGAGGACCTTGTCACGCGCAATCCGCATGCGACCGACCCGGACGAGAACATGGTGCGCGGACCGGATTTTCCAACGGGCGGCATCATCATCGACAGCCATGAATCCATCCTCGAAGCCTACAAGACAGGGCGGGGCGGCTTTCGCGTGCGGGCAAGATGGCAGGTCGAGGATCAGGGGCGCGGCACCTATCAGGTGGTTGTGACGGAAATCCCCTATGGCGTGCAGAAGTCGCGGCTGGTCGAGAAGATCGCCGAGCTTCTGCTGGCCCGCAAGCTGCCGCTGCTGGACGATGTGCGCGACGAGAGCGCGGAGGACATCCGCCTCGTGCTGGTTCCCAAGAGCCGGTCGGTGGAAGCCGCGATCCTGATGGAATCGCTGTTCAAGCTGACCGATCTGGAAAGCCGCTTTCCGCTCAACATGAACGTGCTTTCGCGCGGCAAGGTGCCGAATGTGCTGTCGCTGCGCGATGTGCTGCGCGAATGGCTGGATCATCGGCGCGATGTTCTCATCCGCCGTTCGCGGCACAGGCTGGCTGACATCGAGCGACGGCTCGAAGTGCTGGCGGGTTTCCTCATCGCCTATGTCAACATCGACGAGGTGATCCGCATCATCCGCGAGGAGGACGAGCCGAAACAGGTGATGATGGCCCGGTGGTCGCTCACCGACGTTCAGGCCGAGGCCATCCTCAACCTGCGCCTGCGGCAGTTGCGGAAGCTGGAAGAAATCGAGATCCGCAAGGAGTTCGACGCGCTCACCGAGGAAAAGCGGCAGATCGAGGCGCTGCTGGCATCCGAGGAAAAGCAGTGGAAGACCATCCGCTGGGAAGTCGAGAAAATCCGCGACAAGTTCAGCTCACACACGGAAATCGGCCGCCGCCGCACGCAGTTCGGCGAGGCCCCGGAGCATGACGACACCGAAATCCACCATGCCATGGTCGAGAAGGAGCCGGTCACGGTGGTCGTGTCGGAAAAGGGGTGGTTGCGCGCCATGCGCGGCCATCTGTCCGACTATTCGACGCTGACCTTCAAGGAAGGCGACGGGCTGAAGATCGCGTTCCACGCCCAGACCACCGACAAGATTCTCGTCTTCACCACGGGCGGCAAGTTCTACACGATCGGCGCGGATCGCCTGCCGGGCGGGCGCGGCCATGGCGAACCCATCCGCATCATCGTGGACATGGAAAACGACCAGGACATCGTGACGGCCTTCGTTCACGATCCGGTGCGCAAGCTGCTGCTCGTTTCGCATGAGGGTTATGGCTTCGTCGTGCCGGAGGCCGAAGTTGCCGCCAATACCCGCAAGGGCAAGCAGGTGATGAACGTCAAATCGCCCGACGAGGCGGTGCGCTGCGTGCCGGTGGCGGGCGATCACGTCGCCATTGTCGGCGACAATCGCAAGATGCTGGTGTTCGCGCTGTCCGAGATCCCGGAAATGGTGCGCGGCAAGGGTGTGCGGCTCCAGCGCTACAAGGGTGGCGGCGCGCTGGACGTGAAGGTGTTCGACATGGGGTCGGGCCTTTCATGGCAGGATTCGGCGGAGCGCACTTTCGTCAAAACTCGCGAGGAGCTTGCCGAATGGATCGGTAACCGAGCTTCGGCGGGCCGCATGGTGCCGAAAGGTTTTCCACGCTCCGGAAAATTCTCGTGATCTTCCCGTCAAGTAATTCTGCTTTTGTCGCGGCGACTCTTTAGGCTACGATAAGGCATGAAGCATCAGGGCAGGCGGGCGTGACCCGACCGGAGGCAATCAAAAGCGAGAGGGAACCGCGTTTCTTCGGGACGGCCGCGCCCTCTCGGGCTGCGCTCGTGTCGCCCTTGAGTCTTGCACGGTGGCTGCTCTTCCTGATCTTTGTCGCCGGCGTGTATTTCTTCCACGGCTTCCTCGTTCCGGTTCTTGCCGCCGCCGTCATCGCATTCGCGAGTTGGCCGCTCTACCGGCGCCTGGTCGAGTCGGTTGAAGGAAGCAGGACGTTGGCGGCATCAATCGCCATCCTGCTGATCGTCGTCGGCCTCGTCATCCCGATCTCCTATGCCGCCAGCTATGCCGCCAACGAAATCCGCGAATGGCTGGTGTGGGCGGTGGAGACGAACCGCCACGGCGCTCCGACTCCGGAGTGGATTGCGCGCCTGCCCGGGGTGGGCGAATGGCTGAACGAGCAGTGGCTTGAACATGTCGGCCCGCCCGGCAAGATCGGCGAACTGATCTACATCGTCAGCGGCGCCAATGTTGGAAGCATCTATCGCGGCGTGCTGGCGGCGGGCGGCAGCGCCTTCAACGGCTTCCTGACGTTGCTGTTCCTGCTGATAACGCTGTTCTTCATCTATCGCGACGGCGAAGGCTTCGTTGCGAAGATGGACCGGCTCGGCGAACGCATCCTGCCGACGCGCTGGGAGCGGCTTTCCCGCGTCGTTCCCGCGACGATCAGTTCGACAGTCACCGGCATGACGCTGATCGCCATCGGCGAGGGGGTCGTTCTCGGCGCGGCCTACTGGCTGGCCGGCGTGCCGTCGCCCGTCACGCTTGGCGTCATCACCGGCCTGATGGCGATGATTCCGGGCGGCGCTCCGCTCTCTTTCACGCTGGTGTCGCTCTATCTCGTGTCGAGCGGTTCGCTGTTCGCCGGCATAGGGCTGTTCATGTGGGGCACGATCGAACTGTTCATCGTGGACAAGACGCTGCGCCCGAAGCTTGTGGGGGGACCGATCAAGTTGCCCTTCCTGCCGACCTTTTTCGGCCTGATCGGCGGCGTGAAAACAATGGGTCTGCTGGGCCTCTTCATCGGGCCGGTGCTGATGGCGCTGCTGGTCGCGATCTGGCGGGAATGGCTGCGCGAGCTTGAAATGATCGATCCAGTCGAGCCGCCTACGCTCGATCCTGCGCCCGAACCGGTCGGCCCGGAAGGGAAAATCCAGACCGCCCCGGAATCACGCCGCGCAATCGAAAAGGCCTAATATTCCCGGCGCTTCACCTTCGAGCGCGCCCGCACGGTGCGCTTGCGGCTCACCTGCTTCCTTGCGGGTTTCAGCATCTGTTCGATCTGCTTTGCGATGCGCTGCTGCGGGGAAAGCCTGCGGCGTCGGCGCTTGCCGCCAAGCTTTCGCATGCCTTCGTTCAGGACGGTCTTGGTGACCTGCTCGACGAAATCCCCGACGATGGACATGGATTACTCCGGAATGCTGGTTTGCAGCGCCAGCGCATGCAATACGCCGCCCATATTGCCCTTCAGCGCATCATAGACCATCTGGTGCTGTTGAACGCGGCTCTTGCCGCGAAAGCTTTCCGCCACGACTTCGGCCGCGTAGTGGTCGCCGTCGCCCGCGAGGTCGCGGATCGTCACCACCGCATCCGGTATGCCTTCCTTGATGAGACGTTCGATGTCGCGTGCGTCCATTGCCATTCGTTGCGCTAGCTCCGCTGTGCGTTACGCGGCCATGAAGGCGGGGAACCAGCCCTCATGCGCGGCCTTGAGTTCAGCAACGGGTATCGCACGCGCACCGCCGAGCTTCAAGGAGTTGCCGCCTGTCGTGCCGATCACGGCCACGTTGACGCCCGCGTTCGCTGCCTGTGCCTGCACACCCGCAACCGCGTCCGCCGCAACGGTCAGAACATAGCGCCCCTGATCCTCGCCGAACCATGTCGCCGCACCATCCAGCGGCGGCTGTTGGACAGTCGCACCGATGTCGGACGCAATCGCCATCTCTGCCAGCGCGACCGCAAGCCCTCCATCCGACAGATCGTGCACGGCGGTGGCTTTCGCGTCGGCAATGAGCCCGCGCACGAAATCTCCGACCGCGCGCTCATGCGCGAGGTCGACCCTGGGGGCAGGGCCTTCCGCCTTGCCGAACAGGTCGCGCAGATAAACGGACTGGCCGAGATGGGTGCCCCACGCCTCCGGCGCACCAACCAGCAGGATCACCTCGTCGGCAGCGGCAAAGCGGATGCGCGCCATCTTCGACCAGTCGGCAATCAGGCCCACACCGCCGATTGTCGGAGTGGGCAGGATGCCGCGTCCGTTGGTCTCATTGTAGAGCGACACGTTGCCTGAAACGATGGGGAAATCCAGTGCGCGGCAGGCTTCGCCAATGCCTTTGATGGCATGGACGAACTGGCCCATGATTTCGGGCCGTTCGGGATTGCCGAAATTGAGATTGTCGGTCGCGGCGAGCGGCAACGCGCCGGTCGCCGTCAGGTTTCGCCAGCATTCGGCCACCGCCTGCTTGCCGCCCTCGAACGGATCGGCCTCGCAGTAGCGCGGCGTCACGTCGGACGAGAAGGCAAGCGCCTTCGCCGCATGGCCGTCGACGCGCACGACGCCGGCATCGCCGCCGGGAATCTGCAGCGAATTGCCTTGTATCAGCGTGTCGTATTGCTCGAACACCCAGCGGCGGCTCGACAGATCGTGGCTGCCGAGCAGGCGCAGCAGAGCTTCCGCCGTGTCCATCTGCGGGACATTTCCCGCCAGTTCCGGTTGCGGCGCGGGCGCGACCCATGGGCGATCATATTCAGGCGCCTGGTCGCCAAGGTCCTTGATCGGCAGGTCGGCGACTTCCTCGCCCTGATGCAGGATGCGGAAGCGCAGATCGTCGGTCGTGCGTCCCACGATGGCGAAATCCAGCCCCCATTTTCGGAAGATGGCCTCCGCTTCCTTTTCCTTTTCCGGCCTGAGCACCATGAGCATGCGCTCCTGGCTCTCCGACAGCATCATCTCGTAGGCCGACATACGCTCCTCACGCACCGGTACCTTGTCGAGGTCGAGTTCGATGCCGAGGTCGCCCTTCGCGCCCATTTCGACCGCTGAGCAGGTCAGTCCCGCCGCACCCATGTCCTGAATGGCGATCACCGCGCCGGACGCCATCAGTTCGAGGCAGGCTTCCAGCAGGCATTTTTCGGTGAACGGATCGCCCACCTGCACGGTCGGGCGCTTTTCCTCGATCTTGTCGTCGAATTCGGCGGAAGCCATCGTCGCGCCGCCGACGCCGTCGCGCCCGGTCTTTGCGCCGAGATAGACAACCGGCAGGCCGACGCCTTCGGCCCTGGAGTAGAAAATCGCGTCGGTTTTTGCCAGCCCCGCGGCAAAGGCGTTGACGAGGCAATTGCCGTTGTAGCGCGCGTCGAAATTCACCTCGCCGCCGACGGTCGGCACGCCGAAGGAATTGCCATAGCCGCCGACGCCCGCCACGACGCCCGCCACCAGATGGCGCGTCTTGGGATGGTCCGGCTCGCCGAAGCGCAGCGCGTTCATCGCCGCGACGGGCCGAGCGCCCATGGTGAACACGTCGCGCAAAATGCCGCCGACGCCGGTGGCCGCGCCCTGATAGGGCTCGATATAGGAGGGGTGGTTGTGGCTCTCCATCTTGAACACCACGCAATCGCCGTCGCCGATGTCCACCACGCCCGCATTCTCGCCCGGTCCCTGAATGACCACCTTGCCGCTCGTCGGCAGGGTGCGCAGCCATTTCTTCGAGCTTTTGTAGGAACAATGCTCGTTCCACATGGCCGAGAAGATGCCCAGTTCGGTGAACGTCGGCTCGCGCCCGATCAGGTCGAGAATGCGCTGGTATTCGTCCGGCTTGAGGCCGTGCGCCTTGACCAGTTCATCGGTTATTTTCACGGTGTTCGGGATCGTCATCGCGCGTCTGCAAGAATCCATTGCGGCTGTAGCTGCGCTCATAGCGCAAGGCGCAGCCCGGATACACAGCGAAGTCGAAAAAAATCCCGCTGTTTGGTATCTACAACCTGACGGCTGCACCATTGCAGGCGAAATGCTGAGCCGCTAAATCGCTACCCATGACCAAAGCTCCCGACGTTCTTCGCATCGCCGTTGCCCAGCTCAACCCCACGGTGGGCGACGTGTCGGACAATCTCGCCAAGGCGCGCGCCGCGCGGGCTGAAGCCGCAAGGCATGGCGCGGACCTCGTGCTTTTCACCGAGCTTTTTATTGCAGGCTATCCACCTGAGGACCTCGTGGTGCGTCCCGCCTTCCTCAAGGCGTGCGAGAAAGCCGCAAACGAGATTGCCGCCGACACGGCGGACGGCGGGCCGGGCATCGTGATCGGCACGCCGCTCAAGCGCAAGAGCGGTCGCCACAACGCAATCATCGTGGCCGATGGCGGCAAGATCGTCGCCGAGCGTTTCAAGCTCGACCTGCCGAACTATGGCGAGTTCGACGAGAAGCGCGTGTTCCAGCCCGGACCGGACATGCCGGGGCCGGTGAATTTTCGCGGCGTGCGGCTCGGCGTGCCGATCTGCGAGGACATCTGGGGCGACCTCGGCGTGTGCGAGACGCTGGCGGAAAGCGGGGCGGAAATTCTGCTGGTGCCGAACGGCTCGCCATACTACCGCGCGAAGGTCGATGTGCGCCAGCAGATCGTCATCCGGCAGGTGATCGAGACGGGATTGCCGATGCTCTACGCCAACCAGCTTGGCGGACAGGACGATCTCGTGTTCGACGGAGCGTCCTTCGCCATCAACGCCGACAAGACTCTCGCTTTCCAGATGAGCCAGTTCGAGGAAACGATCGCGGTCACCACGTGGAAGCGGGTGGGCGAGGGCTGGACTTGCGTGGACGGCCCGATGTCGCGGCTGCCGGAGCCCGAGGAGGGCGACTATCGCGCCTGTATGCTCGGCCTGCGCGACTATGTGAACAAGAACAGCTTCAAGGATGTGGTGCTCGGCCTTTCGGGCGGCATCGATTCCGCCATCTGCGCCGCGCTTGCCGTCGATGCACTGGGCGAGGAGCGGGTGCGCTGCATCATGATGCCCTATCACTATACTTCGAAGGATTCGCTCAAGGACGCCGAGGATTGCGCGCGTGCGCTGGGCTGCGCCTATGATGTGGTACCGATCTTCAAGCCCGTGGAAGGCTTCCTTGAAGCGCTCGGGCCGCTGTTCGAGGGCACCAAGGAGGGTATCACTGAGGAGAATTTGCAGAGCCGCGCGCGCGGCACAATCCTGATGGCGGTATCCAACAAGTTCGGCTCGATGGTCGTCACCACCGGCAACAAGTCGGAAATGTCGGTCGGCTATGCGACGCTCTATGGCGATATGAATGGCGGCTTCAACCCGATCAAGGACCTCTACAAGATGCAGGTCTATGCGCTTTCGCGGTGGCGCAACGATCATGTTCCGCCCGGCGCGCTCGGACCTTCGGGCGAGGTCATTCCGAAGAACATCATCGACAAGGCGCCGTCCGCCGAATTGCGACCCAACCAGACAGACCAGGATTCGCTGCCGCCTTACCCGGTGCTCGACGCCATTCTGGAGGGGCTGGTTGAAGGCGAGCTTGGCGTTGACGACATCGTCGCGCAGGGGTTCGACCGCGCCACCGTCGAGCGGGTAGAGCATCTGCTCTACATCGCCGAATACAAGCGCAGGCAGGCGGCACCTGGCGTGAAGATCACGAAGAAGAATTTCGGGCGCGATCGCCGCTATCCGATCACCAACCGGTTCAGGGACAGGCAGTGAGCGACCGGCATTGCATGTGCACGCGGACCATGGCCGACCTTGCAAAGGCTGACCGCTTGAATTAGTCGAACCTCATGACTGTTACCGTTCGTTTCGCGCCGTCTCCAACCGGCTACATCCATATCGGCAATGCGCGCACCGCGCTGTTCAACTGGCTGTTTGCGATGCAGAAGGGCGGCCAGTTCATCCTGCGCTTCGACGATACGGACACCGAACGCTCGCGGCAGGAATATGCGGACGCCACGCAATACGACCTGCACTGGCTGGGCATTTTTCCGGACAAGCAGAAATATCAGTCGCGCCGCTTCGATATATATGCCGATGCCGTCGACACGTTGAAGGCAAAGGGGCTGCTCTATCCGTGCTACGAAACGGAGGAGGAGCTTGAATTGCGGCGCAAGATTCGCCGCTCCCGGAAAATGCCGCCGGTCTATGGCCGTGAGGCGCTGGTTCTGTCCGACAAGGAAAAGGCCGAATACGCCGCCGAGGGCCGCAGGCCGCACTGGCGCTTCCTGCTTCCGAACTATGCCTCCGATCCGCTGGAGCCGCGCCACACCAAGATCTCATGGGAAGATATCATCAAGGGCAAGCAGACGGTTGACCTCGCTTCGCTCTCCGACCCCGTTCTGGTGCGCGAAGACGGAACCTATCTCTACACGCTGCCCTCCGTGGCCGACGATGTCGATCTCGGCATCAGCCATGTCATACGCGGCGATGACCATGTGACGAACACCGGCGTGCAGATCGAAATATTCAAGGCGCTTGGCGCCGAGCCGCCGGTCTTTGGCCACCACAACCTGCTGACCACCGCGTCCGGCGAGGGTCTGTCAAAACGCAGCGGTGCACTTTCCATCGGCGGATTGCGCGAGGACGGCGTTGAGCCGATGTCGATCGCTTCGCTCGCGGTCCTGCACGGCACCTCGGAAAATGTGGTGCCCTGCGGCACGATGGCCGAGCTCGCGCAGCATTTCGATCTCGCGACGGTTTCGAAGTCCTCCGCCAAGTTCGACCCGGACGAGCTGGTCACGCTCAACCGGGCGATCCTGCATCATATGGATTTCAGCGATGCGCAGGACAGGCTCGGCGCACATGGCGTGTCGGGCGAGCGCGCCGAGGAATTCTGGAACGTGGTGCGCGGCAATCTCGACCGGTTGCAGGATGCAGCCGGCTGGTGGCGCATCGTGCGCGACGGCCCTCACGAAAAGCCCGAACTCAGCGATGCCGATGCGGAATTCGTGCGCGCGGCCTTCGACCTGCTGCCGCCGGAGCCGTGGGACCAGACCACGTGGAAGACGTGGATTGCTGCCGTTCGCGAAGGCACCGGGCGCAAGGGCAAGCAGCTTTTTACGCCGTTGAGGGTTGCGATCACGGGCCGCGAATCCGGCCCCGAACTCGCCGACCTGCTGCCGCTGATCGGCTATGACGGGATGATGGCGCGGCGACCCTGAAGGGCGCACCTGCCAGGCGCTTTTTCGCGCTTGGGGTCGATATTCTTTCCCCCACTCCGTCTCCGCTTTGCGGATCCACCTCTCCCCCACTTCGCAGGGGAGAGGAAGGGAGCCTGCCATCTCCACCGCACCCTTCCTCACCCCCCACTTTGTGGGGGAGAGGTGGATCCGCGAAGCGGAGACGGAGTGGGGGCAGCTACTTCTCACATGCAGCGAACCGGAGTGGGCGCAGCCACATTCCCCGCCACCACCGATCTACATTCTCCGGTCGCTATATCCCCGGCAGCGAAGCTTCGGCCTTCTGTGCGGCTTCGGCAACGGCGAGCGCCGTCATGTTGACGATGCCGCGAGACGTGACGGAGGGCGTGAGGATATGCGCGGGCTTGTTTGTGCCGAGCAGGATCGGCCCGACATGCAGCGCATCCATCATCTGCTTGACCGTCGAAAGCGCGATGTTCGCCGAATCGAGGTTCGGAAAAACAAGCAGGTTCGCTTCACCCTTGAGCTTGGAGTGCGGGTAGACGCGTTGGCGCAGCGCTTCCGAAAGTGCTGAATCGCCGTGCATTTCGCCGTCGCAGTCGAGGTCGGGCGCAAGCCGTTTCAATATGTCCGCCGCCTCGCGCATCTTCATCGCACTGGGCGAATCGCGTGAGCCGAAATCCGAATGCGAGAGCAGGGCGGCCTTGGGATGGATGCCAAACCGCCGGATTTCCTCCGCCGCCAGAACGGTCATTTCCGCAATTTCCTGCGCAGACGGATCGACCGTCACATAGGTGTCCGTGAAGAACGTCACACCCCGCTGCGAGATCAGCATGGAAAGGGCCGAAAGGTCCTTGTCCTTGATGCCGGGACGGGTGCCTACGATCAGGCGCACATTGCGCAAGTGCCGCTCGAACCGGCCTTCCAGCCCGCCGATCATGGCGTCCGCGTCGCCGCGCCGGAGAGCAAGCGCTGCAATCACCGTATTGTCGGTGCGCACCATGGTGCGCGCTCCTTCGGTGGTGACGCCGCGACGGCCCGCCGCTTCCACAAGCTCGTCCACATAGTGACGGTAGCGCGGATCGTCCTCGGGGTTGATGAGTTCGAAATCCGTGCCCGCTTTGATCCTCAACCCGTAGCGCTTGCAGCGAACCTTGATGACATGCGGACGACCGATGAGGATGGGCTCCGCCAGGCCTTCCTCGATCACCACCTGCGCCGCGCGCAGCACGCGCTCGTCCTCGCCATTGGCATAGATGACGCGCTTGACGTTCGACGCCTTGGCGACGGAGAAAATCGGCTTCATGACCAGCCCGGAGCGGAACACGAACCGCGTCAGCCGGTCCATATAGGCGTCCATGTCGGCAATCGGGCGCGCCGCGACCCCGGTTTCCGCAGCAGCGCGCGCGACGGCGGGCGCAATGCGCAGGATGAGCCTTGGATCGAACGGCGAGGGGATAAGGTAGTTCGGTCCGAATGTCGGGGTTTCGCCCGAATAGGCCCGCGCCGCCACGTCGGAAGGTTCCTCGCGCGCCAGCCCGGCAATCGCGCGGACTGCCGCCATCTTCATTTCCTCATTGATAGCGCTCGCCCCGCAGTCCAGTGCGCCCCGGAAAATATAGGGAAAGCAGAGCACATTGTTGACCTGGTTGGGAAAATCGGAGCGGCCCGTGCAGATCATGGCGTCGTGGCGGGCGGCGCGCGCCACCTCAGGCATGATTTCCGGCGTCGGGTTCGCCAGCGCCAGGATAAGCGGGTTTTTGGCCATGCCGGCCAGAAGTTCCGGTTTGAGAACGCCCGCCGCCGAGAGGCCGAGGAACACGTCCGCCCCTTCGATGACATCGGCCAGCACGCGCTTGTCGGTGTCCTTCACATAGGGGTCTTTCCAGCGGTCCATCTCTTCGGTGCGGCCTTTGTAGGCAACGCCGAAGCGGTCGGTGACCCAGATGTTATCGATGCGGGCGCCGAGAGAGACAAGCAGGTTGAGGCACGCCAGCGCCGCCGCACCCGCGCCCGAACTGACGATCTTGACCTTGCCGATGTCCTTGCCCGCGAGTTCCAGCGCATTGAGCACGGCAGCGGCAACGATGATCGCGGTTCCATGCTGGTCGTCGTGAAAGACGGGTATCTTCATCCGCGCCTTCAGCCGTTCCTCGACCTCGAAGCACTCAGGCGCCTTGATGTCCTCAAGGTTGATGCCGCCGAAGGTAGGCTCGAGTGCTGCGACCGTGCTCACCATCGTGTCGATTTCCGGCGCGTCGATCTCGATGTCGAACACGTCGATTCCGGCGAATTTCTTGAACAGGACCGCCTTGCCCTCCATCACCGGCTTTGAGGCGAGCGGCCCGATATTGCCGAGGCCGAGGACAGCCGAGCCGTTGGAGACCACGCCGACGAGGTTGGCGCGGGCGGTGTACTCGGCGGCAAGCGCGGGATTGTCGTGGATTTCGAGGCAGGGCGCGGCAACGCCCGGCGAATAGGCGAGCGCAAGGTCACGCTGGTTGCCCAGTGGCTTGGTCGCCTGGATCTCCAGCTTTCCCGGAACGGGATATTTGTGAAAGAAAAGAGCGGCTTCTTCGAGGTCGCTGTGTTTTTGCCTGATCTCGCCGGACATGCGTGTTCCTCCGGGCCGTTTCGTCTTGCTGACGATGGCCTTTATCATCCCGAAAGAGCAAGAAAGCGGTTGCGCCGCAACCCCTAACCTCAAGGTCGGGAGGGGCGAATTGACAAGAAAATCTTGAAAATGAAACAGCATTTAACCCGGTTGTCGTTGAAGGGGGCCTGCGCGACGCTTGAGGCCATCCCGAATTCCGGCGTTAGGAGGAAGCCATGGCGCGCATGCGGGCAGTCGATGCAGCGGTTCTCGTTCTCGAAGCGGAAGGCGTGCAATGCGCCTTTGGTGTGCCGGGCGCGGCCATCAATCCATTCTATTCGGCCTTGAAGGGCAGGGGTAGCATCCGCCACATCCTGGCGCGGCACGTCGAAGGCGCGTCACATATGGCCGAGGGCTATACGCGTGCAAAGGCAGGCAATATCGGCCTGTGCATCGGCACGTCCGGCCCGGCGGGAACGGACATGATCACCGGCCTCTATTCCGCCTCGGCGGATTCCATCCCGATTCTCTGCGTCACCGGGCAGGCGCCGCGTGCACGCCTGAACAAGGAGGATTTCCAGGCGGTCGACATCCCGGCCATCGCTGCGCCCGTCACCAAATGGGCGGTAACCGTCATGGAGCCGTATCTGGTGCCGATGGCTTTCCAGAAGGCGTTTCACCTCATGCGCTCGGGCAGGCCCGGCCCTGTCCTGATCGACCTGCCCATCGACGTACAGATGGCTGAAATCGAGTTCGACATCGACAGCTATGAGCCGCTGCCGATTGCGCGGCCCGCGATGACGCGCGCTCAGGCGGAAAAGACCCTTAGCATGTTGAACGAAGCCGAGCGTCCGCTGATCGTCGCCGGCGGCGGCATCATCAACGCGGATGCGCAGGACCTGCTGACCGAATTTGCCGAAATCGCCGGCATCCCGGTCATTCCGACGCTGATGGGCTGGGGCGCGATCCCGGACGACCATCCGCTGATGGCGGGCATGTGCGGCCTGCAAACCTCGCAGCGCTACGGCAATGCCAACATGCTGGCGTCCGACTTTGTGCTGGGCATCGGCAACCGCTTTGCCAACCGTCACACAGGCTCCGTCGAGAAATACACCGAGGGCCGGAGATTCGTGCACATCGACATCGAGCCGACGCAGATCGGTCGGGTGTTCGCGCCAGACCTTGGCATTGCCTCCGATGCGGGAGCTGCGCTCAAGATGCTGCTCGACGTCGCTACCGAATGGAAGGCTGCCGGACGCCTGCGGGACTGGAGCGGTTGGGTCGGCGACTGTCAGGATCGCAAGAAGGCGCTCAAGCGCAAGACCCATTTCGACAATGTGCCGCTCAAGCCGCAGCGTGTCTATGAGGAGATGAATAAGGCGTTTGGCCGTGACACAACCTATGTCACCACCATCGGGCTGAGCCAGATCGCAGGCGCGCAGTTCCTGCATGTCTACAAGGCGCGCAACTGGATCAATTGCGGACAGGCCGGGCCGCTCGGCTGGACCCTGCCCGCCGCGCTCGGCGTGCGTGCCGCGCGTCCCGACGCCGACATCGTGGCGCTGTCGGGCGACTACGATTTCCAGTTCATGATCGAGGAGCTTGCCGTCGGCGCACAGCACAAGCTGCCTTACATCCATGTTCTCGTGAATAATGCCTATCTTGGCTTGATCCGTCAGTCGCAGCGCGGCTTCAACATGGATTTCCAGGTCGACCTCGCCTTTGAGAACATCAATGCGGGGGACGACGCGGAAGCGGGCTACGGCGTCGATCATGTCGCAGTGGCCGAGGCGATGGGCTGCAAGGCGCTGCGCGTGCGCAGGCCGGAAGATTGCGCGGCGGCTTTCCGGGAAGCGCGGCGGCTCGTCAGGGAACATCAGGTTCCGGTGGTTATCGAGTTCATCCTTGAGCGCGTGACCAACATTTCGATGGGCACGGAAATAGATAATATCGTCGAGTTCGAGGAACTGGCGGAGCGCAACGAGGACGCGCCCACCGCCATCATGATGCTCGACTGAAAAAGGGAAGCAATACATGCCAAAATTCTCGGCAAATCTTTCGATGCTTTTCGGCGAGCACGATTTTCTCGACCGTTTCGACGCCGCCGCGCAAGCCGGTTTCAAGGGTGTCGAATATGTCGGGCCATATGACCATTCGCCCGAAATCGTGGCCGAACGGCTGAAGCGCAACGGGCTGACGCAGGTGCTGTTCAACCTGCCGCCGGGCGATTGGGCGGCTGGCGAGCGCGGCATTGCGGTGCTGCCGGATCGCATCGACGAATTTCGCAGGAGCGTGGACACCGCGATCACCTATGCGAAAGCGCTCGGCTGCAATCAGGTGAATTGCCTTGCAGGCATTGCGCCGGCGGGAATCGATGCATCCCTTCTTGAAAACGTCTTTGTCGAGAACCTTCGCTACGCAGCCCCGAGGCTGAAAGAAGCGGGTATCCGCCTGCTGATCGAGCCGATCAACACGCTCGACATTCCCGGCTTTTTCCTGAGGACCAGCCGTCAGGCGCTGGGTTTGATGGACAAGGTCGGGTCCGACAACCTCTACCTGCAATACGACATCTATCACATGCAGATCATGGAGGGCGACCTCGCGCGCTCGCTAGAGAAGCACCTGTCGCGCATTGCCCATATCCAGATCGCCGACAATCCCGGACGTCACGAGCCGGGCACGGGAGAAATCAACTATCCCTTCCTCTACGCGCATCTCGACCGCATCGGCTATTCCGGGTGGATCGGGGCCGAATATAAGCCGAAGAGCGGCACAGTCGAGGGGCTGGGCTGGTTCCGGGACGTGGCAGGAAAGGCGGCTGCGTGATGGCGACGCGTAAGGAAACCATCGGATTCATCGGCCTCGGCATCATGGGCGGCCCGATGGCCGGCCATCTGCTCGACGCGGGCTATCGCGTCGTCACGTCCGATCATCGCGGCAAGCCGCGCGCCGACCTCTTGGCAAAAGGGCTGGAGGCCGTGACCGGCAACAAGGCGGTCGCGCAGGCGGCGGATATTGTCATCACCATGGTGCCCGACACGCCCGATGTCGCCGACGTTCTGTTTGGCGGCGAGGACAGTCTGTCCGCCGGTCTCGCGACGGGTAAGCTCGTCATCGACATGAGTTCGATTTCGCCCATCGAGACGAAGGTCTTTGGCGGGAAGGTCGAGGCATTGGCTGCGGATTATCTCGATGCGCCGGTTTCCGGTGGAGAGGTCGGCGCAAAGGCCGCCAGCCTTTCGATCATGTGCGGCGGCAGGTCGGACGTGTTCGAGCGCGCGCTCCCCGTGCTCGAAAAGATGGGCAAGAACATCACGCTGGTCGGGCCGGTCGGGGCAGGGCAGACGGCCAAGGTCGCCAACCAGATTGTCGTCGCGCTGACCATCGAGGCGGTTGCGGAAGCGCTGGTCTTTGCCGCCAAGGCGGGCGCGGACCCAGCAAAGGTGCGACAGGCGCTGATGGGCGGGCTGGCCACATCGCGCATCCTGGAGGTGCACGGCGAACGCATGATCAAGCGCACCTTCGATCCCGGTTTCCGCATTGACCTGCACCGCAAGGATTTGAATCTTGCTCTGGAGGGCGCGCGTTCGCTTGGCGTGGCGCTGCCGAACACATCGACCACGCAACAGCTTTTCAATGCCTGCGCGGCCAATGGCGGCGGCAGGGACGATCATTCAGGGTTGGTGAAGGCGCTGGAATTGATGGCCGGTCACACGGTGGCGTAGCGCTAGGCTGAGGCAAGATGCTTCCGCGCCGCGTAGAGCGCGACTGCGGCAGCGTTCGATACGTTCAGCGAACGGATCGCGCCCGGCATGTCGAGCCGCGCCAGCGCCGAGACTGTCTCGCGCGTCTTTTGCCGCAGGCCCTTGCCCTCGGCGCCGAGCACAAGCGCGATCTTGCCGCCCGCAAAGGTCTCTTCCAGCTCCCCAGGACCGTCGGAATCGAGCCCGATCGTCTGGAAACCGGAGTCGTGCAGCGCTTCCAGCGCCTCGGCCAGATTGCGCACCTCGATGTGGTCGATATGTTCGAGCGCCCCGGAAGCAGCCTTGGCGAGCACACCGCTTTCCTGCGGACTGTGGCGCGCGGTGGTGATGAGCGCGCCCGCGCCGAAGGCAACCGCCGAGCGCATGATCGCGCCGACATTGTGCGGGTCGGTGACCTGATCGAGCACCAGCAGCAGGGGCGAAGAGCCAAGCTCTTCCAATCGTTTCGGTTGCAGCGGGCGGGCTTCCACCAGCGCGCCTTGATGCACGGCATCGCTGCCGGTCACGCGGTCGATCTCGCGCGGATCTACCATGCTGACCTCGAAGGGCAGGGCGGATGGATCGTCCAGCCCGAGCCGCTCCAGCGCGTTGCGCGTGACCATCATGCGCTCGATTCGGCGTCGAGGATTGGCGATAGCCTCCCGCACCGAATGCAGCCCGTAAATGTGGACCAGCCCGGTCGGTACCGGCCCGCCGGGAACGGCGGCGCGCGCCCGGTGCGGCTGCTGGCCGCCGGTCTCGGCGCGATGCTTGCGCCGCAGCCGCGCATAGTGGCTGTCCTTGGGTGTTCCGGACTTCTTGTCGTCGCTCATGCCGTTTGCTTCCTGATTGGCCGAACGCTGTATCAGTTTCGGGCGAAATGGCTACACGCGCGGCGGTTCGATTGGAACGAATATCGCCATTCGCTGAAAATAGGCGACGAATATGTGCTGCCGTGGTTGACACGCATATACGCAGTCGCCATAAGGCGCTTCGCGTCGTGGCCGAGGTCGGATCACGATGCATGACGTGCCTCGTCGCATGGCTCCGGAAGACAGTATGGAGGGGTGCCCGAGTGGTTAAAGGGGACGGACTGTAAATCCGTTGGCTTAGCCTACGTTGGTTCGAATCCAACCCCCTCCACCACTGTCGCGCCGGATGCCAGGCGGGTGTAGCTCAATGGTAGAGCAGCAGCCTTCCAAGCTGAATACGAGGGTTCGATTCCCTTCACCCGCTCCAACTTCCTTCCCGAATTTTCCTTTTCATTGAGCTGCTTGGCGCGCTTTGCTCGCGCACGAAAAACCCGCCTGCGGTAAGCAGGCGGGCGCAATATGCGTCGTGCTCTGCTCAGGCAGCGGCGAGCACGGCCTTCGGCTCGACCGCCTCGTAGCCGAGCGCTTCGGCAACCGCGCGATTTGTGATGCGGCCCTTGTGGACATTCAGGCCGTTGCGCAGGTTCTGGTCGTCGAGGATCGCCTTGATGCCCTTGTCGGCGAGCTGCAATCCATAGTGCAGCGTCGCGTTGTTCAGCGCGTGAGCGGAGGTCACGGGAACCGCGCCCGGCATGTTGGCGACGCAATAGTGGATGATGCCGTCGACCTCATAGGTCGGTTCGGCATGGGTCGTCGCATGCGAGGTCTCGAAGCAGCCGCCCTGGTCGATTGCGACATCGACCAGCACCGCGCCCTTCTTCATTCCGGAAAGCATTTCGCGGGTCACGAGCTTGGGCGCGGCCGCACCGGGGATGAGCACGGCTCCAACGACGATGTCGGCGGAGAAGCATTCTTCCTCCAGCGCCTCAACCGTTGAATAGCGCGTGTGCACGCGCCCGTTGAAAATGTCGTCGAGCTGCCGCAGGCGCGGAATGGAGCGGTCGAGAATGGTGACATCGGCTCCAAGGCCGGCAGCCATCTTGGCCGCGTTGAGGCCGACGACCCCGCCGCCGACAACAGTGACCTTGCCCGGCAAAACGCCCGGAACGCCGCCGAGCAGCACGCCGCGACCGCCATTCGCCTTCTGCAGCGCGGTTGCGCCCGCCTGGATCGCCAGCCGGCCGGCGACCTCCGACATCGGGGCCAGCAGCGGCAGGCCGCCGCGATCGTCGGTCACGGTCTCATAGGCAACAGCGGTCACACCGGAATCGATCAGGCCTTTCGTCTGCTCCGGGTCGGGAGCGAGATGGAGATAGGTATAAAGAATCTGCCCTTCGCGAAGCTGAACCCATTCGCCCGGCTGCGGCTCCTTGACCTTCACGATCATGTCCGAGCGGGTGAAGATTTCCTCCGCCGTCTTGGCGATTGCGGCGCCCGCCGCACGGTAAGCGTTGTCATCGGCACCGATGCCGGCGCCAGCGCCGGTCTGAACGATCACCTCGTGCCCATGCGCAACATATTCGCGCACCGCACCGGGCGTCAGACCGACGCGATATTCATGGTTTTTGATTTCTTTCGGGCACCCAATTCGCATGTCGCTCTCCTGTGGCTTCTCGCCTGCTTTCCCAGAATAGGCGCATTAGACCACAGAAGGCATCGAAGGTCTTTGCGAAGTCAGTTGCAGAACGGGCTAATATTCGTTATTCCTTGCGTGAAACTGGCTCTTTTTCGAATAACATTCGACGAATGACATTGGATAAGCTCGATATCGCAATTTTGGATGCGCTTCAGTCCGACGGGCGGCTGTCGAACGCAGCGCTCTCCGAGCGTGTCGGACTTTCGCAATCGGCCTGCTCGCGTCGCCTCGACATCCTTGAAAAAAGCGGTGCGATCCGCGGCTATCATGCGCGCCTGTCGAATGCGGCGCTCGGCTACGGGACGACGGCGATCGTGCACATCTCGCTTGCGGGCCAGTTCGAGAAATCGCTCGCCGAGTTCGAGGCGGCGATCCGGCGCTGCCCGAATGTGCTGTCCTGCCATCTCATGTCGGGTGAATACGATTATATCCTGCGCATCGCCGTGAAAGACCTGCAGGACTATGAGCGCATCCATAAGGAATGGCTTTCGGCCATGCCGCACGTCACCAAGATCAATTCGTCTTTCGCGCTGCGCGAGGTTATCGACCGGACGACGGTCGGAATGAAGCCGGAGGTCGGCCGACTGGAATAGGACACAATCTCAGGTAACACTACCGCATCCCCGGGGGCTGCATCCTGTGGTAGACCTTGAAGTAGTATATTGTTGAGCGCTTAAACAAGGTATATTGGTCCGCCAGATCAGACAGGCAGGCATATGTTGAAGCTATACCAATATGTTCGGCAGCGGGGCTGGCTGCAATATCTCAGCTTCGGGCATGATCTGGTCGTTGCGGCGATTGCGTTCGTGGCTGCATTCGCTGTTGCCTACAACACCAACTACCTGTCCTGGATTCCGAGCTTCCCGCAGAAGGTGGCGGCGTTTGTCGGCTTGAGCGCCATTTGCATTTATGTGTTCCGGATCAACCGCACCTCGTGGCGCTATGTCTCGATCCCGGACCTGCTGGAGATCATCAAGGCGGTGATCGTGGCCGTCGCCATCTACACGGTCGGCGCATTCCTCGTGTCTCGCGGCCAGAACGTGCCGCGCTCCGTGCCGGTCCTGACCACGTTTTTCATGATCGGCGGCATGGCCGCCTCGCGCTTTGCATATCGGCTGCTCGTCGAGCGCATGGCAATGCCCTCCGCGATCCTGCGCGACCGGCGCAATCCGCGCGCCGTCATCCTGCTCGGAATGACCGACGAGGCGGAGAGCTTCATCCGGTCCACCCGGCGTTCCAGCGGAAGCAATTTCAAAGTGCTGGCCATCGTGGACGACGGGCTTTTCGCCAAGGGCCGCATCGTGCAGGGCGTCAAGGTGCGCGGAAAGCTTTCCGATCTGGAGGCGATCCAGTCGCTGCTGAAGGCGCGCGGCAAGGCCGCCACGGACCTCATCATCGCGGACCCCAATCTCTCCCGCAAGCGTCTCGGCGAGATTGTCGAGGCGGGAACGGCGGCCGGATTGAAGGTGATGCGGCTGCCTGACCGCACCTCCGCGACGGTGCTGACGAGCGACCAGCTTCTGGAGCCAAAGGAAATCGAACTTGGCGACCTGCTCGGTCGCCCGGAGATCAGGACCGACCTCGAGGGCGTGTCCGCCATGATCAACGGGCGCATCGTTCTGGTGACGGGAAGCGGCGGGTCCATCGGGTCGGAACTGTGCCGTCAGATCGCGATGCTTGGGCCCCAATCGCTTATCATTACCGACAATTCCGAGTTCCTGCTCTACAATCTCGACACCGAGCTTCGGGACCGCCATCCGCAATTGTCGGTCGTGGCGCGCATTCTGGACGTGCGCGACCGTGCGCGCGTCAACCGCATCTTCGAGGAGTTCCAGCCGCAGATCGTCTTTCATGCGGCGGCCCTCAAGCATGTGCCGCTCGTCGAGGACAATCCGCTCGAAGCGCTCAAGACCAACCTGCTGGGAACGCGCAACGTCGCCGACGCGGCGCATGCCAACAGCGCGCTTTCCTTTGTCATGATTTCGACCGACAAGGCCGTGAACCCGACCAATGTCATGGGCGCCACCAAGCGCGCGGCGGAATCCTATTGTCAGGCGCTCGATGTCGCGAGCGACAAGACGAGCTTCAAGACCGTGCGCTTCGGCAACGTGCTCGGCTCGAACGGGTCGGTGGTGCCGCGCTTCAAGGAGCAGATCGCGGCGGGCGGGCCGGTGACGGTTACGCACCCGGACATCATCCGCTTCTTCATGACCATCCCGGAAGCGGTGCGCCTGGTGCTGAACGCCTCGTCGCATGCCATGCACCGCGCCAATGATCGCGGCAAGATCCTTGTGCTGGACATGGGCAAGCCGGTGCGCATCCTGCATCTGGCCGAGCGCATGATCCAGCTTGCGGGCTACAAGCCCTATTCGGATGTCGACATCGTTTTCAGCGGCTTGCGCCCGGGCGAGAAGCTCTATGAAGAGTTGTTCGACAAGTCCGAGGTGCGTGAGGAGGTGCCGCATGACGGCTATTTCGTCGCCTCACCGCGCATGATCGACCACGCGCTGCTCAACAAGTCCATAGCCGAGATGGAGGCCGCGCTTGCACGCGAGGACGGCGAGCGCGCCATCCTGATCCTGCACCATGTGGTCCCGGAATTTGCCGAGCGTCGCGAGGTCTCGCTACCCCCCGCCGATCTCACCTTGCGCGCCGAAGCCGAAAGCTGAGCCAGGTTCGGTCCCTGACCAAAGCGATTTCCTAGACAGGCATAGAGCGGGCCGCTAAGAAGCACCGTCGAATGTTCCCGCCGGTTCTCCGGCGGTTTTTCTTGAAGGTCAGTGCATGAGCGGCGTCAACGAGATCAGGTCAACATTTCTCGACTATTTTCGCAAGAATGGTCATGAGGTCGTCGCTTCAAGCCCGCTGGTGCCGCGCAACGACCCCACCCTGATGTTCACCAATGCGGGTATGGTGCAGTTCAAGAACGTTTTCACCGGCCTTGAAAAGCGCCCCTATACGCGCGCCGCGACGGCGCAGAAGAGCGTGCGCGCTGGCGGTAAGCACAACGACCTCGACAATGTCGGCTACACCGCGCGCCACCTGACCTTTTTCGAGATGCTCGGCAATTTTTCCTTCGGCGACTACTTCAAGGAACATGCCATCGAG
The DNA here is from genome assembly GCA_023953835.1 of Rhizobiaceae bacterium. Lineage (NCBI taxonomy): Bacteria > Pseudomonadati > Pseudomonadota > Alphaproteobacteria > Hyphomicrobiales > Rhizobiaceae > Rhizobiaceae bacterium. The sequence continues at coordinate 3,146,772 of JAMLJB010000001.1, forward strand.
CTGGCGTGGAACCTGATAACGAAGGACTTCGCCCTGCCGAAGGACAAGCTCCTCGTCACCGTCTACCACACCGACGATGAGGCGGCTGGCTACTGGAAGAAGATCGCGGGCCTTTCCGACGACCGCATCATCCGCATCCCGACTTCGGACAATTTCTGGGCGATGGGCGACACCGGCCCCTGTGGGCCGTGCTCGGAGATCTTCATCGACCGGGGCGAACATATCTGGGGCGGGCCTCCCGGCAGCCCGGAAGAAGACGGCGACCGCTTCCTTGAGTTCTGGAACCTGGTCTTCATGCAGTATGAGCAGGTCACCAAGGACGAGCGCATCGACCTGCCGCGCCCGTCCATCGACACTGGCATGGGGCTGGAGCGCATGGCTTCGATCCTGCAAGGGGTCGAGAGCGTTTTCGAGACGGATCTGTTCCGCCACCTGATCGACGCGACCGCGTCGGCGCTGGGGCGCGGACCGGAGGGCGACAACACCGCATCCTTCCGCGTCATCGCGGACCATCTGCGCTCGTCCTGCTTCCTGATTGCCGACGGCGTTCTGCCGTCGAACGAGGGCAGGGGCTATGTGCTGAGGCGCATCATGCGCCGCGCCATGCGCCATGGGCAGTTGCTCGGTGCTTCCGAGCCGTTGATGTGGAAGCTGGTGCCGTCCCTCCTGCGCGAAATGGGGCAGGCCTACCCTGAGCTGGTGCGCGGCGAGGCGCTGATAACCGAGACGCTGAAGCTTGAGGAGACGCGCTTCCGCAAGACACTGGCGCGGGGTCTCGGCTTGCTCGAGGACGCGACCGCGACGTTGAAATCCGGCGACATGCTGGACGGCGAGACCGCCTTCAAGCTCTACGATACTTACGGCTTTCCGCTCGACCTCACGCAGGATGCGCTGCGTCAGCGAAATATTTCCGTCAATCTCGACGGCTTCCAGGACGCGATGGAGCGCCAGAAGGCCGAAGCGCGCGCCAACTGGGCCGGCTCCGGCGAGGCGGCGACCGAAACCATCTGGTTCGGCCTGCGCGAGAAGCTCGGCGCAACCGAATTTCTCGGCTACGACACCGAAAAGGCAGAAGGGGTCGTGCTGGCCATCGTTCAGGACGGCAAGGAGATTGCCGAGGCGGGCGAGGGGTCGCAGGCCGCAATTGTCGTCAATCAGACGCCATTTTACGGCGAGTCCGGCGGCCAGATGGGCGACACCGGGACGATTTCCGGCGAGGGGTTCCGCTTCGCCGTCACCGATACGCAGAAGAAGGCCGACGGACTGTTCGTCCATCTCGGCAAGGTGACAAAGGGCGCGATCAGGACGGGCGCCGCCGTCGAGCTTGAGGTGGCGCATGACCGCCGCTCGCGCCTGCGCGCGAACCATTCGGCCACGCACCTGCTGCATGAGGGGCTGCGCGAGGTGCTGGGCACCCATGTCGCGCAGAAGGGATCGCTCGTCGCGCCGGACCGCCTGCGGTTCGACTTCTCGCATCCGAAGCCCATCAGTCACGAGGAGCTTGAGCGCGTCGAGGAACTCGCAAACGAGATCATTGTGCAGAACGCGCCGGTGACTACGCGCCTGATGAGCGTCGACGACGCCATTGCGGAGGGCGCGATGGCGCTGTTCGGCGAGAAATACGGCGACGAGGTCCGCGTCGTGTCGATGGGAACCGGGCTGCATGGAGCAAAGGCGAATCGGCCATATTCGGTCGAGTTGTGCGGCGGAACGCACGTATCCGCGACCGGTGACATAGGCCTGGTGCGCATCGTCGGCGAGGGTGCGGTCGCGGCGGGCGTTCGCCGTGTCGAAGCGCTGACCGGAGTTGCCGCGCGCAAGCATCTCGATGAGCAGGACCAGCGCCTGAAGGCTGTCGCCGCCGCGCTCAAGGTCGCTCCGGGCGACGTGCTGTCACGCGTCGAATCGCTGCTCGACGAGCGAAAGAAACTTGAGCGAGAACTGACCGACGCGCGCAAGAAGTTGGCCATGGGCGGCGCGGCCAAGGCCGACGGGGTCAGCGAGGCGGAAAAGGTCGCAGGAGTCGGTTTCCTCGGCAGGACGGTGGCCGGCGTTGCGCCCAAGGACCTGAAATCGCTCGCCGACGAGGGCAAGAAGGCGCTGGGTTCCGGCGTCGTGGTTCTGGTTGGCGAGGCCGATGGCAAGGCGAGCGTGGTGGTCGGCGTCACGGATGACCTGACGGCGCGGTTCAGCGCAGTCGATCTGGTGCGCGTGGCTTCCGCCGCGCTCGGCGGACAGGGCGGCGGCGGGCGTCCAGACATGGCGCAAGCCGGCGGCCCCGACGCATCGAAAGCAAATGACGCCATTCTTGCGGTCAAGGCGGCGATGGGCGAGTGACCGGCGCGAGTCCCGATTTTCGCACCTCACGACCCGTGAATAGATCAAAATCGCTGAAAATTGACCGTGTATTTACCATACTCTCGAGATAGGCGTGACGCGATTGCCACGCATCGGTGCTTAGTAAATCGAAATTAACCGGGAGCCTTGCGTGTAGGGAAAATCTCGCTATTACGAGAGTGGGAATCCCTGAAAGTCCGGTTTTCTCGCCGTGGGGACTTCGAGAAAAAAAGGTAATAAAGCCCGATGAAGGCACGTACTCGTTATCTTAGCGCCGCGTCTGCGGTGGCGATGTCCACCGCTCTTGTGCTTCCTGGCGCAGTTGTTGCGGAGTTGGTGACCGTATCTGCAGCCCATGCAGCGGTTGTCAGGAACATCGAAGTGCGCGGCAGCGCCGGAATCGATGCGTCAACAGTTCGCAGCCAGATCGGAATCGCTCCCGGCCAGAACGTGACGAGCGATGAGATCGACGAGGCCGTGAAGCGTCTTTTTGCCACGGGTCTCTATTCCGACGTCAAGATCAACCAGTCCGGCTCGACATTGATCGTCCAGGTCTCGGAGCACCAGATCGTCAATCAGGTGCTGTTCCAGGGCAATAAGAAGATCAAGGACGCTCAGCTTTCCAATTCGGTTCAGACCAAGCCGCGTTCGGCGTTCTCCAGTGCGCAACTCGAATCCGATGCGCAGACGGTGAAGGATGCATATGCGGCCGTCGGGCGCGATGACGCCACGGTGCGGACCCAGGTCGTGGACCTCGGCAACAACCGCGTCAACGTCTTGTTCGAGATCAATGAAGGCGGTCGCACCAAGATCGCCGCCGTGAATTTCAACGGCAACAATGCCTACAGCGACCGCCGCCTCGCGCAGGTCGTTTCAACCAAGGCGTCGGGCTATCTTTCCTTCCTGTTCCGCGACGATATCTATAGCGAGGATCGCCTTCGCGCGGATGAAGAAGCGCTGCGCCGCTTCTATTTCAATCGCGGCTATGCCGATTTCCAGGTCATTTCGGCAACGGCGGACCTGAACGAGGCGAACAACGAATACACCATCAACATCACGGTGGAAGAGGGAGAGCGCTATCGCTTCGGCAATATCAGCGTCGAAAGCAGCATCCCCGAGATCGATGCCAATTCCCTGAACTCGGTCGTCGAAACGCGCTCCAACGACTGGTACAGCGCCAAGGACGTCGAGGACACTATCATCGCTCTGACCGAGACTGTCGCGGGTCGCGGCTATGCCTTTGCGCAGGTGACGCCGCGCGGCGACCGCAACTTCGAGAACCATACCATCGATGTCGTCTACACGATCGACCAGGGCCAGCGCGCCTATGTGGAACGTATCGAAATCCGGGGTAATGACCGCACGCGCGACTATGTCATCCGCCGCGAATTCGACATCAGTGAAGGTGACGCCTTCAACCAGGTCCTGATCCAGCGCGCCAAGCGCCGCCTCGAAAAGCTCGATTATTTCCAGAAGGTCGATGTGGCGACTGCGCCTGGCTCGCAGCCCGACCAGGTGGTGCTGATCGTGGATGTCGTCGAGAAATCGACAGGCGAGTTCGCGGTCGGCGCAGGTTATTCGACCGGCGGCGAAACCTCCGGTCCGACCATCGAAGGTTCGATTACCGAACGCAACTTCCTGGGACGCGGCCAGTTCATCCGCATTTCGGCGGGCGGCGGCGAAAATTCGAAGGATTTCATGTTCTCGTTCACCGAGCCATATTTCCTCGGGAACCGCATCTCTGCCGGCTTCGATATTTTCCGAACCACCCGGCGCTACAGTTACTATGAAAGCCAGCAGACGGGTGGAACGATCCGGTTCGGCCTGCCGATCACTGAGTCGATCTCGACTCAGCTCGCCTATACCTACTCGCAGGAAGAATACGACTATCGCGATACCTGCGATGCCAATGGCGACGGGATCCCTGACCCGAGCTGTCTTCCGAACATTTCGCAGGCCGTTATCCAGGCGATAGACGAATCACCTTGGGTCCGGTCTTCGGTCAGCGGCACGGTCGTCTACGATACGATTGACGACAAAAAGAACCCGCATGAAGGTCTCTATGGCACGTTCACGACGGAATATGCCGGTCTGGGCGGCGATGCCGATTACCTCAAGCTGACGGCGCGTGGCACGGCATACAAGACTCTCAGCGAAGAGATGGACATTGTCGGCCTTGCTTCGATCGGGGGCGGGCACATTTCCGCGAATGGCGACGATGGATTGCGCATCTTCGACCAGTTCAAGAGCAACAACCGCATCATCCGCGGCTTCGACTACAATGGCATCGGTCCTTATGACGCCAATGTCGACGATCCGGAAGAGAACCATCTTGGCGGTACGACCTACCTGAACGCTTCATTGGAAGCGCAATTCCCGCTTCCGCTGGTGCCCGAGGGGCTCGGCATGCGCGGCGCGGTGTTCGCCGATGCGGCGACGCTTTACGGCAGCGATATTCAGGTCGCAGGCGTAAATGTTCAGGGCGACGACATGCAGTGGCGCGCGTCGGTCGGCTTCGGGCTGCTGTGGGCTTCTCCATTCGGGCCGTTGCGCGTCGACTACGCGATCCCGGTCGCCAAGGAAGACTACGACCAGGTGCAGGAATTCAGCTTCGGCGTTTCCACCAAGTTCTAGAACGCGGGCGCGAAAGCGCCCGCCGGACCACGGGCTCGCATGACCACCGATTTTTTTGTTCCATCGCGGCGCTTCACCGTGGGTGATGCGGCGCGGCTCGTCGGTGTCGAGCTGTCCAGCACGCAGGACCCCAATATCGAGATCGACGGACTGGCCCAGATCGAGGTCGGAGGCGCAGGAAAGCTGGTCTTTGTAGAAAGCCGCAAGCATGCCGGCCTGCTCCAGACGCTGCATGCGGCTGCGGTTCTTTGTCCGCCGGAACTGGCTGGTGATGTCCGGGAAGGCGTGGTCGCCATCCCGCACAAACGGCCTCAACTGGCCTTCGCCCGGATCGGGCGCGCACTTTTTCCGTCGTCTGCCATGCCTGCGCCCGCGACCGGCGAAACAGGTATCTCGCCCTTCGCTCACATCGACCCGTCTGCGATCGTAGAAAGTGGCGCTATCGTCGAGGCCGGAGCAGTGATCGGTCCGCGTGCCGCCATCGGTTCAGGAACGGTGGTCGCGCCGAATGCGGTCATCGGTGAGGGCTGCAAGATCGGCCGCGACGGATATGTCGGCTCGAATGTCTCCATCCGCTATGCGCTCATCGGAGACCGCGTCACCATTCATGGCGGGGCGCAGATCGGACAGGACGGCTTCGGCTTCGTCTTCGGCGAAAAGGGGCCGGAGCGGATGCCGCAATTGGGCCGCGTCATCATCCAGGACGATGTGGAGATTGGCGCGAACACGACCGTGGATCGTGGGGCGCTCGACGATACGGTCATCGGCGAGGGCACGAAGATCGACAATCTCGTGCAGGTTGCGCACAATGTGAAGATCGGGCGCGGCTGCGTCATCGCCGGCCATTGCGGGCTGTCGGGGTCCGTGACGCTTGGAGACTATGTGATGCTGGGGGGGCGTGTGGGTATCTCGGACCATGTGACCATCGGATCGCGCGTGCAGATCGCGGCGGCATCCGGCGTCATGGACAACATTCCGGATGACGAGCGCTGGGCTGGTCTGCCGGCGCTTCCCGTTCGTGACTTCTTCCGGCAGGTCTCTGCCATACGCAAACTTGCAGGTCGCAAATCGGGAGGTACGCATGAATGAACCTGTCGCAAGGCTGGAAGCTGCGGATATCCTAAGGTTGTTGCGGCTTTTGCCGCATCGCTATCCTATGCTGCTGGTGGATCGGATCGTTGAGATCAACGGAGACGATTCCGCAATCGGCATCAAGAACGTCACGTTCAACGAGCCGCATTTCCAGGGGCACTTTCCCGATCACCCGGTGATGCCGGGCGTTCTCATCGTCGAGGCAATGGCCCAGACCGCAGGTGCGATCTGCATCAACGCGACCGGCGCGGATAAGCCGTCGCTCGTCTATTTCATGACCATCGACAATGCGAAGTTCCGCCGCCCGGTCGTTCCCGGCGACCGGCTGGAAATCCATGTGCGCAAGACGAAGAAGCGCGGCAACATCTGGCGCTTCGCCTGCGAGGCGCTGGTTGACGGTGCGAAGGCAGCGGAAGCCGAAATCTCGGCCATGCTGTCGCCAAAGACGGACTGAAGCATGCCCGATAGTGCGATTGTTCATCCCAGTTCCGTGGTGGAGCCGGGCGCGGTCATAGGAGCGGGTTCGGTGATCGGCCCTTTCTGCCACATCGGGCCCTCCGTGGTGATCGGCAGGAATGTGAAGCTTTCCAGCCATGTCTCCGTCACGGGCGTGACGACGCTTGGCGACAATTGCCGCGTCTACCCGCATGTCGCGCTGGGTGAAGCGCCGCAGAATCTTTCCCACAAGGGCGGCGCCACGACGCTGAGCATCGGGTCGGGCACAACGATCCGTGAAGCGGCGACCATCCATGCAGGCTCCGACTCGAGCCACGGCCACACGTCGGTGGGCGAGAATTGCTTTATCATGGCGTATTGCCACATCGCGCATGATTGCGTTGTCGGCAACAACGTCATCATGGCCAATGGCGCGACGCTCGCCGGCCATTGCGAGATCGGCGACAATGTCAATATTGGTGGCCTGACCGCCGTGCTCCAGTTCGTACGCGTCGGCAACAACGCATTCCTCGCGGGCATGTCTGGCATTTCGGGCGATGTGATTCCGTTCGGAATGGCGCAGGGGAATCTTGCCGACCTTCGTGGCTTGAACGTGGTCGGCATGCGGCGTTCGGGCATGAGCAAGGACGACATAAAGAAAGTGCGCGAGGCCTACGTGACGATTTTTGACAGGTCGCGGCCCCTGGCGGAAAATCTCGAAACGGCGCGCAGGCAGTTTTCCGATTCACCGCTGTCCATGCGGATCATCGAGTTCCTCAGTGTTCGCGGCAAACGCTACTTCGTCACACCGCCGGTCAAGGGCGGCGATAAAGATGCCGGCCAAGCGGAAGAGTGAGCCCGGCCCGAAGGCTGACAAGGCTTCGACCGCGCTCATCGCAGGCGGCGGCAGGCTGCCGGTCGATCTGGCGCATGCGCTCAAGGCGCAGGATGTGCCGACTTATGTGGTGATGCTCGATGGCGAGGTTGAAAACCCGTCCGCCTTTTCGGGCTTTCCCCAAACCAATTTTCAACTGGAAGCGCTGGGCGGATTGCTGGCGCATCTGAAGGCGCGAAAGGTCGAGCGCCTCGTTTTTGCGGGCACAGTCAAGCGCAGGCCGCGCCTTTTGGCCATGCGCCCCCTGTTGCCTCTCCTGCCGGTGCTGGCGCGCCTTGCCGCGGCGCTGGGCAAGGGCGATGATGCGCTGTTGAGAAGCGTTGTCGGCTATGCGGAAGAACATGGCATCGCGGTGGTTGGCGCGCACCAGATCCTGCCGGATTTGCTGGTGCCCGAAGGGGTGCATACACGCGCGCGGCCAAACGCGGCTGACCGCCGGGACATTGCGGCGGCGCTGGAAGCAGCACTTGCCATTGGTGCGTTGGACATCGGGCAGGCGGCGGTCGCCATCGGTGGACGTGCCGTCGCGCTTGAGGGCATCGAAGGGACAGACGGGCTGCTGGAACGCGTTGCCGGCCTGCGCAAACACGGACGGCTCGCCGGCAAAGCGGGCGGCGTTCTCGTGAAGAGCGTGAAGCCGGGGCAGGAATTGCGCACTGATCTGCCCGGCATCGGCGTGCAAACGGTCGAAGGCGCGGCTGCCGCGGGACTTCGCGGCATAGCGGTTGTAGCGGATTCGACACTTGCCATTGGGTTTAGGGAATTGGTTGAACGCGCTGATGCGCTTGGCGTTTTTGTCGTCGGTCTGGCACCGGGTCGGACGCCATGAACCGTCCGCTCAAGCTCGCGATCATTGCCGGCGAGGAATCCGGCGAACTGCTTGCCGCCGATCTGGTCGAGGCGCTGAAGGCGCAAAGCGGGCGCGACGCGCAACTTGTCGGGGTAGGCGGGCGGCACCTCGCCGCGCTCGGCCTGACCTCGATGTTTCCGTCCGGTGACATCGCCCTGATGGGGGTCAGCGCGGTGGTGCGCGATCTGCCGCGCCTGATTGCCCGCATCGGCTCCACGGCGCGCGCCATTGTGGCCGAACAGCCCGATTGCGTCGTCACAGTCGACAGCCCCGAATTCAATCTGCGGGTGGCTGCGAAGATCCGCGCCATGGATGCGGCAATTCCCATCGTCCACTATGTCTGCCCCAGCGTTTGGGCATGGCGACCGGGCCGCGCCGCTGCGATGCGCCCGAACATCGATCGAGTGCTTTGCATTCTGCCGTTCGAGGTTGGGGAGCTTGCGCGGCTCGGCGGGCCGCCCGGAACCTTTGTCGGCCACAGGCTGATGCGCGACGAAGGGGTGATGCGTGCGGCTTCGGCGCAGGAAGAGCCCCGCGACCTGCTGCCCGGAACGCGCCGGACGTTGCTGCTGCTGCCGGGCTCGCGCAAGGGCGAGGTGCGCTCGCTGCTGGAGCCTTTTCGCGAGACTGTTGAGATATTGATAGAGCGCGGGCGCAGCCTGCGCCTGTTGCTGCCGACAGTTCCGCATGTGGCGGATATCGTTCGCGAAGAGACAGGCCGTTGGCCGCTGAAACCGGAAATTCTGGTCGGCGCGGATGCGAAATGGGATGCGTTTGCCGAAGCGGACGCCGCGCTGATTGCGTCCGGCACCGTTTCGCTGGAGCTTGCGCTCTGCGGCGTGCCGATGATTTCGACCTACAAACTTGACCTTCTGGCGCGGTTTGCCCGCAGCCTGGTCACGGCCTGGTCGGCCTCGCTGCCGAACCTGATTGCCGACAGGGTGGTGGTGCCGGAATATATCGACGAGATGCTGCGCCCGCATTATGTGGCGCGGCAACTGGAAGCCCTGATGGACGATACCGATCTGCGCCGCTGGCAGAAGAGCGGCTTCGCCGAGGTTCACCGCCGCATGCAAACCGACCGCCCGTCGCGGGAAATCGCCGCACAAGCAGTGCTGGAAGCCATCGAGGCCGGAAAGAAATAAGCGCCGCAACCTGCGCTGCGGCGCCGGGAATTGTTCAGCGCTTGGCGATCGGCACGTAGTCGCGTTCCGGCGAACCGGTGTAGAGCTGGCGCGGACGGCCGATTTTCTGCTGCGGGTCCTCGATCATTTCCTTCCACTGCGCAATCCAGCCGACCGTGCGCGCGAGCGCGAACAGGACGGTGAACATGGTGGTCGGGAAGCCGAGCGCCTTGAGCGTGATGCCGGAATAGAAGTCGATGTTCGGATAGAGCTTCTTGTCGATGAAATATTCGTCGGTCAATGCGATGCGTTCCAGCTCCATCGCGACATCGAGCAACGGATCGTCCTTGATGCCGAGTTCGCCGAGCACTTCATGCGTGGTTTTCTGCATGATCTTGGCGCGGGGATCGTAGTTCTTGTAGACGCGGTGGCCGAAACCCATCAACCGGAATGGATCGTCCTTATCCTTGGAGCGGGCGATGAATTCCGGAATGCGGTCGACGGTGCCGATTTCCGCCAGCATGTTGAGCGCAGCCTCGTTGGCGCCGCCATGCGCCGGACCCCACAGACACGCGATGCCGGCCGCAATGCAGGCAAAGGGGTTCGCGCCGGAGGAGCCTGCGAGGCGAACGGTCGAGGTTGAGGCGTTCTGCTCGTGGTCCGCATGCAGGATGAAGATGCGGTCCATGGCGCGCGCCAGCACCGGATTGACCTTGTATTCCTCGCAGGGAACCGCAAAGCACATGTGCAGGAAATTGGCGGCGTAGCTCAGTTCGTTCTTCGGATAAACGAAGGGCTGGCCGATATGATATTTGTACGCCATCGCCGCGATTGTCGGCATTTTCGCAATCAGCCGCATGGAGGCGACCATGCGCTGGTAGGGGTCCGAAATATCCGTCGAGTCGTGGTAGAAGGCCGACAGCGCCCCGACCACGCCGCACATCACCGCCATGGGGTGCGCGTCGCGGCGAAAGCCGGTGAAAAAGCGTGACATCTGTTCATGCACCATCGTGTGGCGCGTGACGCGATAGTCGAAATCCTCCTTCTGCACCTTGGTCGGCAATTCGCCATAGAGCAGCAGGTAGCAGACTTCGAGGAAATCGCCGTGTTCGGCGAGCTGCTCGATCGGGTAGCCACGATGCAGCAGAATTCCCTCGTCGCCATCGATGAAGGTGATCTTGGATTCACAGCTCGCGGTGGATGTGAAACCCGGATCGTAGGTGAAGGCGCCGGTGTCCTTGTACAGCGCCGCTATGTCGATGACATCCGGCCCGACCGAACCCTTCTTCACCTTGAATTCGTGAGTCTTCCCATCAAAATCCAGCTTCGCAACAGCGTTGGTCATGGCAAACTCCCTTTCAAGCAAGGCGCCTAGCACGGAGAGGAATGGTCCGGAGCGCGGTATTGAGATGCTACGGGTAGGCAGCGCAGGACGTTGCTTTCCGCAGGTAGGCGCGATGCGCGCCAGAGGCAATGTTGCACCGCAACAGGTTGATTTCAATAGCTACTAAGTGGCTACAAGGTAAGGGCTCCTGTCCTAATCGATTTGATCCTCAATTCGCGCCAGACTTTCATACCTGCCGAGCACGTCGAGCACGTCGAAAACACCCGGCGAGGTTGCCCGGCCCGTCAAAGCGGCCCGCAAGGGCTGCGCAACCGCGCCGAGCTTGACGCCGGCGGCTTCGGCATAGCTGCGTACGGCGGCCTCCGCCGAGGCGGCGTTCCAGTCGTCTGCACCAATGGCGCGCATCGGTTCGAGAACGCCAGCGAGAACCGTTTTCGCCTGCGGCGAAAGCAGGGCGGTGGCCTTCTCGTCGAGCACAAGGGGGCGCACCGCGAACAGGAAGGCCGCGCCGTCGGCAAGCTCGACCAGCGTTTTCGCGCGCTCCTTCAGGCCCGGCATGGCGCGCAGCAACTGCTGCTCGCGCTTCGAATCGATCGCCGACGTCATTGCCGCGCCGCCTGGAAGGAACGGCAATGTCTTCAACAATATGCCCAGTAGTTCCTCGTCAGCGGTCTTGCGCATGTAGAGGCCGTTCAGGGCTTCGAGCTTGGCGAAATCGAAGCGCGCAGCACCCTTGTTAACGTCGACGATGTCGAACCATTCCGTCATCTGCGGGATCGACATGACCTCGTCGTCGCCATGGCTCCATCCGAGCCGCGCGAGATAGTTCAGCAGGGCGGGGGGCAGGTAGCCCATTTCGCGATAGGCCTCCACGCCGAGCGCGCCATGGCGCTTGGAAAGCTTGGCGCCGTCCGCCCCGTGGATGAGAGGGATATGCGCCATCACCGGAACGTCCCAGCCCATCGCGTTGTAGATGACGGTCTGGCGCGCAGCATTGGTCAGATGGTCGTCGCCGCGAATGATGTGCGTCACGCCCATGTCGTGATCGTCGACGACGACCGCATGCATGTAGGTCGGGTTGCCGTCGGAGCGCAGGATGATGAAATCGTCCAGATCCTTGTTGGGAAACCGAACCTCGCCCTGCACCTGGTCGTGGACGATCGTCTCGCCTTCCTGCGGGGCTTTGATGCGAATGGCTCCCTTCGCGCCGGGTGGCGCCTCGGCGGGATTGCGGTCGCGCCAGCGCCCGTCATAGCGCGGCGGCCGGCCCTCTGCGCGGGCCTTTTCGCGCATCTCGTTCAGTTCTTCCGGCGTGGCATAGCAATAATAGGCCTTGCCGTCCCGGACGAGTTGTTCGGCCACCTCGCGGTGCCGCGCCGCGCGCGCAAACTGCGAGATCGGCTCGCCATCCCAGTCGAGACCAAGCCATTTCAAACCATCGAGAATCGCTCGGGTTGCGTCTTCCGTGGAACGCTCGCGATCGGTGTCCTCGATGCGCAGCAGCATGCGGCCGCCGAACCGGCGCGCATAGAGCCAGTTGAAAAGCGCTGTTCTCGCTCCGCCGATGTGAAGATAGCCGGTGGGCGAGGGCGCAAAGCGGGTGACAACCTTGTCGGGCATTCTGTGAACTCGCGATCTCTTTGAAAAGGAAATGCTAATATAAGCATGGCCATTTGCTGGCGCTCATGTAGCATAGGACCCCACAGGTGCAAGGGCTTGAGGAGCCTCAATGGGGACGGGGCCGCCCGACATAGACGTCAAGGAACGCGAACTGGTGCGGGCAGTGGCGGGCGTTGGCGCCAACCCCGCATTGCCGGCCCGAGGACTGCCCGACGCTGGTCCGACACCGATCAGGGTTGAGCTTGTGCGGCGCGTCGCTTCGGCGGGCCGTGCCTTGCGGCAAAGCGCGACGCTGGAACTCGAGCGCGGCATTCCTGCCTTGCTGGTTCCCGTATCGATGGGCTGCGGTGCGCTCGCCTACTATGCGGCGTCGGAGGAGCCGCCGCTGTTCCTTCTGCTGCTGTGGGTCGCCGCGCCGTTTGCGGGGGCCACCGCTGCGCGTGGCATTCCCTTCCTGCGGCTGGCGCTGCTCTTCATTTCGCTCGTGGCGTCGGGAGCTACCCTTGCAAAGCTGGAAGTCTATCGCGCAGGCACCAAGGTCATCGGCGGCGAGATTTCGACGCGGCTCACAGGCCATGTGGTGAACATCGATCACCTGGCAAACGGTCGCGTGCGTCTCCTGATCGATGTCGTCAGGACGGAGCGGCCAACATTGCGCTACCAGCCCGACAGGGTGAGCGTGTCGGCGAGCCGCCTGCCGGACGGCACGCGCGCCGGGGATCTGATTACAGGACCAGTGCGGCTCATGCCCCCGCCCGGCCCGGTGCGCCCGGGCGGCTACGACTATTCGTTCCAGAGCTATTTCAGGGGGATCGGAGCGAATGGCTTCTTCCTGGGCATGCCGAAGCCCGCTGCCCCTTCGGCCAGCCAGCCCTTTGAAATGCGTTTCAAGGCAATGCTGGACAATGCAAGAAATGCGATTGCGGCGCGCATACGCCAGTCGATCGACGGACCGGAAGGCGAGATCGCCGCAGCGCTCATCGTCGGCGTGCGCGCGGGCATTCCGGAGAGCGTCAACGAATCGCTCAGGCGCACCGGCCTTGCCCACATCCTTTCCATCTCCGGGTTGCACATGGCGCTTGTCGCTGCAATCGTCATGGGCGCCGTCCGCTCGGGAGCGGCGCTTGTTCCACGCTTCGCCACGCTCTATCCCGCGAAGAAATATGCCGCTGCCGCAGCCCTTTTCGTAGTTGGCGCATATCTCTTCATTTCCGGCGGCGACGTGGCGGCAGAGCGAAGCTTCTTGATGCTGGCGGTCATGCTGTTGGCTGTCCTCGTGGACCGCCGCGCATTGTCCATGCGAAATCTTGCGGTCGCCGCAACGGTGGTGATGATATTCACGCCGCACGAGATCGCCGGGCCAAGCTTCCAGATGTCGTTTGCGGCAACGGCGGCGCTCATCGGCGGCTATGCGATCTGGGGCGCGCTCAGGGCGAGGCGCACGCCTCCCACAAAGAGCGGCGCACATGTCCCGCTGCTGCGTCGGATGGCGCAAGCGGTCAGCTCGATGGTCGCGGGCAGCATCGCCACGGCCCTTGTGGCGGGGCTTGCCACGGCGATCTTCGGCGTATGGCATTTTCAGCGCATCTCGCCCTTGAGCCTCTTCGCAAACCTCGCCACGTCGCCCATCGTTTCGCTGGTCGTCATGCCGTTCGCCGTACTTTCGGCGACGGCAATGCCTTTCGGAATCGACGCTCCCTTCCTCATCGTGATGGGCAAGGGCCTGAGTGCGATGTTGTGGATTTCCGACTGGCTTTCGGCGCGCTCGCCGCTCGACGTCATCGGCCTTGTTCCCGGCGCGGCCGTGATCTGGCTTACCGCGGCCTTGCTTCTCGCGACGCTCGCCACAACCCGATTGCGGCTGCTGGGCCTTGCTTGCGGAATGGCGGGCGTACTGTGCCTGCAAACGGGACTGACGCCGGACATCTACATTTCCGATGACGCAGGCGTAGTCGCCGTCGGCGACGGGCAGGGGAGGCTGCTGTTGAGCGACCCCAACATGCGAAGCTTTACTTTGGACGGGTGGAAACGAGCCTTCATGGCTCAGGAAACGATTGCGCCGGTTCGACAGAAGCCGGACGCGGGCTCCAAACGTGCCGACGCAATCGGATTCCACCCGACGCAGCGAACGATTGAAGTGCTTCTGACCAATATTTCGCCGCATCACTTCCTCTGTGCGGATTCGCTCTGCGTGCTCGAACACCGTTCCGGTTCGATCATCGCCGTTCTCGCCGCCTCGCGCATTCCCCGCGAATTGTGTGCGGTTGCCGATCTCATCGTTGTGCAGGTCCCCAAAATCCATCGTCCATGTCGCAACGGCCATACGACCACAATCGACGCGGCCTCGCTGGCGAGGCGTGGAGCGGCCGCGGTCAGCATTGCGCAACCTGCCGGGGCGGTTTGGCCAGATATCGCCGTGGAATATGCAATTGGCGCTCACTACCGGCCCTGGCACGCGCACCGCGCTTTTTCGCGGACTGCTCGCGGCCAACTGCCTTACATGCGAAGCAAGGCCAAGGCCGCCGTTTCATCCACCCGTCCCGGTTGACCGAACCGGCAACAGTGCATCAATATACGCGGATCAGCCCGACAAGACGGCCCTGAACCTTGACGCGGTCGGGAGGAAATATCCGGGTCTCATAGGCGGGGTTTGCAGCTTCGAGCGCAATCGAGGCTCCCTTGCGCCGAAAGCGCTTCAGGGTCGCTTCTTCTTCGTCCACTAGTGCAACGACGATGTCGCCCGGGTTGGCCGTGTTCGTTTGCCGGATCACGACGGTATCACCGTCGAAAATGCCGGCCTCGATCATCGAATCGCCTTTGACTTCGAGCGCGAAATGATCGCCACCCGTGATCATGCCGGGCGGCACGGCGATGCTGTGCGTGTGGTTCTGGATGGCGTCGACGGGAACACCGGCGGCGATGCGACCCATGACCGGCACCGAGACTCCCGCTTCATCATTGCTCGGCTGGGGCCGCCTCAGTGGGGCGGGCGCCGGAGCTTTCCCGAGAGAGCCTTCAATGACGCTGGGCGAGAATTTTTTTGGGCCGCTGAGCCCCGGCGCAATGGAGTCCGGCAGGCGAAGAACTTCAAGCGCCCGCGCGCGATTGGGAAGCCTGCGTATAAAGCCGCGTTCCTCGAGCGCGGTAATCAGCCGATGAATTCCGGACTTCGATGCAAGATCAAGCGCTTCCTTCATTTCGTCGAACGATGGCGGAATGCCGGTTTCCTTCAGCCGCTCGTGAATAAAGACCAGAAGCTCGTGTTGCTTTCGCGTCAGCATCGTTGGCTCCCCCACAGGAATCACTTGAAAACAAATCAGGAACAATCACTATCTGTTCCATTTGTGTTCTGCAAGCGTTTAACTTTTGGTGAAAGTGAAATGGCTGTTTGGTAAGGTCGCGAAAATTATCTGTCGTCGCTGCTATAATTAAGTTGGCGAATTAGTAATAGGCTAAGTTATTGATAAAATAGAGAATTATGTGGCTGGATAGGTCCGCAATCTGTCGTTTTCAGGGTCCTCAATCTGATCTAACGACAAATAATTATAGGTTGTTGATTTCACAAGGTATTTTGCGGAACCAGAACGAAGGGCGAGCGTAGCGGGAACAGATTGCGGACCCTATTGCGGAACTATTTTTCAGAAGTTTCGTCTTTTGCTCGTGCATTCGCTTCCTCGGCGAGGGTTGGCCATAGCCATTGCATGGGGTCAACCCCTTTTTCCCAAGACTGTTCTGCGTATGCGGCTTTCAAACGATCAAGATGGCCTTCTCCCCACTGAATAGGAGGTTCGCCATCTATACTCTTAGCGTGAGTGAGCTCAGCTTCCCAATAATCGATGATAGTTTTGATAGTCGCCCACGCGGCAGGCTCTCCCATGTCCATCAAAAGACGGAATAGTGAAACCATCGCAAGCTCATCATCGCTAATCATAAAGCGCGGAATGAACCCGGGACGCCGTTGTGATTCGCGGATCGCATCATTCTCGATGGAATGCAGATACTCGTCGAATGGAACGAGCGTGGGTCCAAAAAGGATGGTCGGTACTGGAATTCCGGAAATATCAGAAATTCTTTTCAATATCAGATCGTTAGGAAGTCTCCGACCTGCCTCATAGTTAGTCAGGGCGGCCCGGCTTACTTCCAACATAGAGGCAAATTCATCTTGTGTTCGGGAGCCTCTCGCTTCCCGAATGCGCTGGCCAATAGCAACTAATGTTTCACTATCGAAGCTTTTTCGTCTTGACATGTTTCACTAATGTTACATAAATCTGACAGGTTTCAATAACGAAGCATATCGGGGGCATTTTGCCAAACGCTACTTCAAAAATCCGGAAACTAATGGAGGAGAATGGTATTTCTCTTGCCGAATGGGCGCGCATTCATGGCTTCAATATCAGGACAGTTCGCGCCGTCGTGCGTGGTGAATTAAGGGCAACTCGTGGCAAAGGGCACAGGATTGCCGTTGCTCTCGGTCTCAAGGCTAAGAGTTCATCGCAATGAGTTGGGTGAACACTGCCACCTTGGCGTCTATAGCGGCTATTTCTGATCGAGGGGTGAGAAAGGCGCTTTCGGCGATTGCTTCGGGCGAGTTGTCTTCTTGGCGTGGATACTTTCTCAATGTGCGCAAGATCACCGGGTGCGGTGGTGCGGCGGGTGTTTCCTACGTTGTTGAAGACACCAGCCTTCCGCCCGAACTTCAACAGCGTTTGAAGACGCTTCAAAGCCCTGTTGAAGGCCGTTCAAACGTGCTTTCAGGCAATGATGCGGCGCGGGAGCGGTCGTGGTGGTTGCATGTTCTGGGTCCGGCTTTGGAGCTTCCGAAAGGCTCACAGGAACGCAAGTCGGCGCTGGCCGAAGCCGCTTCCACCACACAACTTGATTGGCATGGCCGTCGCTGGAAACCCAGTATGCGAACGCTTCAACGTAAGCTTGAGCGCATGGAAGGAGAAGGCAGTATCAGGCCGCTGGCCCGCTATGGCAGGGCAGACAAGGGCAAGAAACGCACCTTCATTTCCCGTGAATGGGATGGATTGGTTTCATTCGACGACGAGACAAAAGCCAAGCTTGCGGAAGACCTTCGCCAGCAAATTCGCGGCTATCTCAAGCAAGGAACGCAGCCGAAAGAATTGAACGTGTTGGCGTCGGCCTATCTGGTTCGCATCACACGGCAATGGGGATTTCGACCGGCTGAAAACGCGCCTTTGGAGCGCGCTTGCCGCATTCCCCGCCATTTGATCGAGGCCGAAAGCCAATATCGGAAGCTCTACCGGCACAAATACGACCGCAAGGCGAGCGAGGATGATCGCCCGCGAGTCAAACGCACCAAGCGCGGCTTGCGGCCTATGGAAATCGTCGTGATGGACGTTCACCCGATTGACGTTCTGGTCGCGCGTCCAGACGGTTTGACCGCCACCGCCAAGCTTCTTGGCTTTCTCGATCTGGCAACGGGTCGCTTATGGGCCGAACTGATCTTTTTCGACAAGCGAGGGGGCGTTCGCAATCGTGACGTGGTCGAAGCGTTTATCGCTATGGCGACTGATCCTTCATTTGGATTGCCGGAAACCATCTACATCGACAATGGCAGCGAATACCGCTTTGCCGATTTTCTGGGCGATGCGCTCAAACTGGCCGTTCCTTACCTGACACCGGATGGAAAGCGCGGTTCGCGGGTTATTCGGGCGCTTCCTTATAACGCGGCGGCAAAGCCGATTGAGCGGCTATTCGGGCATTTGGAACAGCATTTCTTGCGCCATGCGAAAGGCTGGATTGGCGGCGACCGCGTGAACAAGAAGCAACAGGAAATCGGAAAGGCGGTTGCGCCGTTTGGCAGCTTTGAGACGTTCAAGCCCTATTTCTTCGGCTTGCTCCAAGCCTATCAGGCCATGCCGCACACGCACGGTGAACACAAAGGACGGTCGCCAAACGATATTTTCAAAGAGCATGTCGACGCGGGTTGGGCCGCAACGGTTATCAATCCTGAAAGCTTGCACATGGTGTTCACCAAGCCCGAAACGCGCATGGTGCGCAATCATTCCATCAGCGTCGATGGCCGCATTTGGACAGGTCCGGCGCTTGATAGCTATTTCGGTTCGAGCGTCACCGTTCACATTCCAGCCTATCACGGCTTCAACGAATTGTTGATCGTCGGGGAAAAGGGCGAGGAACTGGGCATTGTGAAGCCCCATGAGGAACTCGAGTATTTCGATGAACGTGGCGCGAAAAGCTCTGCCAGTCGCGTGAAAGAAAAGAACAAGGCGTTGCGGGCAATGGATCGTTCAACGCCGAACATTGATGTCGGCAAGGAACTAATCGCCTACGGCAAAGCCAATCTGCCAGTTCAGCCGAACGAACCTTTGGGCACGGTTTCTGTGATGGATGGCGCGCCGTCTCGCCAGTTGCCTAAGCAGGTCGAGGTGAAAGCGGTCAAAACAGAGGCCGACCGCCGCCGCGAAGCCGAAGAAATCTATCAAATTCAACAGAATTTCAAGGTTGGATAGGTCGTGTTCAACAAACGCAAAGCCATTCAAATTCGAGCGGTTGACCAAGTTCGTAAGGCTGCGTCGATGGCTTGTACCATTGGTTATCCGGTTCGCGTTGTTGGCGATGCGGGGATCGGAAAAACGACCGCGCTGCGGATGGTCGCCGCTGAAATAGAAGCAGCGCATTGCGAAGTGACACAACACACGAAGTTGCTCACAGGCATGTATCGCATGGTGCTCAATGCCTATGGCATTCATACGGAAAGCCATTTCATTGATGTGCTTGCCCGCCAGCTTCGCAATCGCCTCGATACAACGACCCGAACGGTACCGCCTCTTTTCGTAGGCGAGTACCAAACGTTTTCAGCCACCGTTCTGCGCGAACTTCTGCATTTTCAGGAGCAAAGCGGATTTCCGCTTTTGCTTGTTGGCAATAGCGAAAGGTTGGCGCAATCGACGGCGAAAGACGCAAACGCGCTTGAGCAGATATACAGCCGCATTGGCGCGACGTTCAAAATCGAGAAACCGACAGACGCCGATTTTCGCAGCATAGCCGTTGAATACAATGTCGAGGGCAAGGAAGCCTATTCGGCTATAGCGAATTACGGGCTGCGAACGTCATTGCGGGCAGCCTGTCATTTGCTGGAAACATGCGTGATCGCCACGACGCAAGGCGTCGGCAGCATCCGCCTTTCGCACATCGAAACGACCTTGATGGGAATGCGCAGTTCGCGTGACGCCCTCAAGCTTCTGTCGCCAGTCACCTGAAATCAATCAACTTTCCCGCGCTTTTGTATTGCGTAGCGCGCATTTCCAACGTGAGGGATATAGAAAATGAATGCCAAGCATGTAGATAGCTACGCCGATTTCAGTAATATTTTGTATGAAATGGATGCGACTATTTCAAAAATCAATGCATTCTGCGGCATGATGGAGCATACACTTAATTCTGGCGATGACGTTAGAGAGATAAGCTCTGGTGTTGGGAGTATGTTATTGCAACAATGCGATGATCTGCGTCACCTTCGGAGCGCGCTTCTGCGAGAATTCAATCGTCTGAAAAAAAAGCAAACTCCAACTTAAAGACAGTAGGTTGATCGCGGAGTTGGTAGGAATTTCGCCGAAATTCGCAGCACGAGTTGTCGCTGTAGCTACCGGCATTCAAGACCCATTCCTGTCAGACGACGATTTGGACGAATTTGTAGATAACGTGCGTGGCGTTTCGGCATTGGTAGTATCGGAGTCAAAGAATGCGATGGAGCAGGTATCTCTAGAGGTTGGGGCCGATTACGAAACCGTCGAGCGTATTATCAAAGCACTCATTCATTTCAGACTTAAAAAGCGCCATGATCGCGAACAAAATGGCTTCCAACCCCAATCGTTCAATGAGGCTTTTGGCTATCAAGTCACGCCCGCGAATGCTGGGGCTTGATATGCACCGCCCGAGAAAATCATCCAGTATTCCAGCCAAGAAGATCGCCCTTTTGCATGTCGCCAAGCGGCAACTCGGGCTGGATGAAGACACCTACCGCGATATTCTACGCCGCTTCGGCGGCGTGGAAAGCAGTGCCGATCTTGATCCGGTCGAATTTGAGGCCGTCATGATACGCATGGCAGGGCTTGGCTTTCGTTCGACCTGGACAAAACGAACATTCGGCGATCGGCATTCCTCCATGGCGTCGGCTGCACAAGTCGAGCTGATGCGTTCGCTTTGGGAAAAGTACGATCCAGCCGATGAAGACGAAAAGCATTTGAACGCATGGCTGCGTCGCTTCCATGGCGTGTCCGCCATGCGGTTTGTGAGCGCCAAGAAAGCGAAATCGGTGATAACCGCGCTTAAGGCAATGGTCGCGCGCCAATAGGATTAAATTCGAAGGCCCTTCGAAGCCCGTGGAGCGGTTTTTGTTGTTGCGGATGGGAAAGTTCACTAGACGGAGGCGGAAAGCGCTTCTATGGCCATCGCTGCGGCTTTGGCTTTCGATGGATTGGGAAGCGAGAAGCGCGCTCGGAGGGCCGAAAGCTCCCCCTGCTGGCCGAAACCAGCACTATTCGAATGGCTTAAGCGCTCACATGTTTATCGCTGTTTTGTAAGAGGCGGCAATAGCGTACCAACTTCTGGGACAGCGTTGCGCGTGGGCAAATGCATGATATGGTGCCGCCAGCACCGAGCAGGAAGCGCCGCCTTTGAGGCGGAGTGGGATGGTATTTCCGGCCCCCCGGTGCGTTTGATCCTCATGCTGGTGTGCTAGGGGTGCATTTTGCGCCGAGTCATTGCGGAGCCGGTGTCTTGAATTGCGGGAAAAACTAAGGCTCCCCGGCACGCTTTTCCCGCCCCGCGATGGCAGGCATATTCCCACTGTATGAATTCTGAAAAACCTTCCTTGGCAGGCATGAAACTGACCGGGCAGGCGCAGAATGCAATCCAGAAGCGATATTGAAATCGAGTTGCGTGAGTTGCTGGGTGATGACGCGTTCCTACGACTGGTAGATCGTTGGGGCGGAACGCGGCTCTACATCGCAAATCACTCAGTGCGTTCGCAGATTTTTGAGCATCTTGGCTCGGAAGCTTCACACAAACTGTCGGAAGAATTTGGTCGCCTCTACATCAAGGTGCCGCTCGCACGAAAGTTTCGCGCTCATCGTTACCGGCAAGAGGGCCTGCCCAATTCGGCAATCGCTCTGAAACTAGGTATGACGGAAAGCGGCGTGGGCAGGCTTTTTGAGGCGAACAATAAGCGCACCGTTTCGCTATCCAAGCGTAAAGTGAGGGCCGCGTGATGTTGACGGCGGCATTTCTTCACGCCCATGCGCTGCAATCGTTCTCGGCTGGAGAAGCTGGTCAATGGGCTGAACTGTTGCCAATCGGGGCCGTGAACGGCGTGGATGGCCGCAAGTTCAAGGCGACCAATGGCATGGCGATCATTGCCAGATCGTTCGAGTGGGCGGCGAACACAGCCGGACAAATTCCGGTTGACTACAACCATGCAATCGACGTTGCCGCGCCCAAGGGCGAACCGTCACCGGCGGCGGGCTGGATTTCGCGCATGGAGGTTCGGGATGGTTCCATCTGGGGCTTGATCGAATGGACGCCACGCGCCAGCCAGCATGTGGCCGAACGCGAATACCGGTTTCTCTCGCCGGTCATTCGCCACAACCTCAACCGCGAGGTTCTGTCAATCGAACGGGCGTCACTCACCAACAATCCCAACCTCACATTGAAGGCGCTGAATGCAGCCGGGAGCAACACACTTATGGACACAGAACAATTCCTTGCCGATCTGCGAAAGGCGCTTGGCCTTGAAGAAGATGCGGACTTTGCCGCCATCCTGAAAGCGGTCGATGGCTTGGCAGGCCGCGAGATGAACAGCGTCGATCCGGCGCGCTATGTGCCGATTGAGACGTTCGAGGCAACGCTTGCCGAACTGAACCGCGTGAACGCGGGCGTTTCGCTCAATGCGGCTGAGCAGGCGGTTGAAAAGGCAATGGACGAAATGAAGCTACTGCCCTTCATGCGTGATTGGGCGATTGAGCTTTGTACTGCCAACAAGCCCGCCTTCGACGGCTTCATTGAACGTATGGGCAAGCCGATGGCCACGATGTTCGGGCCAAGCGGCGTGGCCGAACGTGGCCGGGAGATCGACCGCAAGCTGCACGGCGGCTCCGCCGGCGAGGATGAAATCTACCGCAACATGCGCCTGACCCGCGAGGACGTGGACAGGTACGGCAACAAGGAACAGAACTGATGGACGCCACCGCACCGAATTTGAACGGCCTTTTCAAGGCGTTCAGCGTCGCCTTCAACAAGGGTTTGAAGGAAACAACCAATCACTACACCAAGGTTGCCATGACGGTGCCTTCGTCCGGTGCTTCGAACAATTATGGATGGCTGAAAGACCTTCCCGGCATTCGCGAGTGGATTGGCGACCGCATCATTCACGATCTTTCGCTTTCACATTATGTCGTGGAGAACCGGCTCTACGAGGAAACGGTTTCGGTTCGCCGCACGCAGATCGAGGATGATCAATACGGGGTATTCTCTCCGATCTTCGAGAAGATGGGGAGCGATACCGCCCGCCATCCCGACAAGATGGTGTTCGAGCTTCTGGCAAGCGGCTTTTCCACCAAATGTTTTGACGGGCAATATTTCTTTGACGCCGATCATGAGGTTGGCGGCGAAAGTGTTTCCAACGTCCAGACAGGCGACCAACCGGCATGGTTCCTGCTGGATTGCAGCCAGTCGATCAAGCCGATGGTGTGGCAGGAGCGGCTTCCGTTCAGCATGGCCCGAATTGACGGGGAGAACGAACAGCAGGTGTTCTTCAATGACCGCTATGTTTATGGCGTCCGTGGTCGCTCAAATGCCGGTTACGGTCTTTGGCAACTCGCCTTTGGGTCCAAGCTTGCATTGACACCGGCGAACTATGCCGCCGCTCGTGCCGCCATGACCGGCTTCAGAAATGACAGCGGCAGGCCGCTGGGCGTCACCCCGACGCATCTGGTCGTTCCGCCTTCGTTGGAAAGCGCGGCCCGAAGGCTATTGCTTAGCGAGTTTGGAGTTGGCGGCGAAACCAACGAATGGAAGGGCACGGCGGAACTTATCATCACCCCGTGGGTGGCGCTCTGACGATGGCATTGGAGGAAATAAATCTCACAGCGGAACAGGCGGTTGCTTTGGTCGTGCTGTACGAGGCTTATGTGCACTCACTGACGGTTGCAAACAACGCCATGCTGCATGAGATTTCATGCTGTGACGGCCTGACAGAAGAACACATCGCGGCATTGAACAGATGGTCTGATTGCGTGAACGAACTGGGGGCACAAGTCGCCCTGCAGATCGAATACGCAACTGCTCCGGTCAACTGACGTTTGGTTTGGATAAGATAGTTGATCAGCGCCGCGCCTTTCTCCAGGGGCGCGGCGTAATTTCAAAGCGGCCATTCTCGAAAAGTGTTCAAGGAAACCTTCTAATGAATTTGGCCATTTGCTCGATCTGCGGAAAAGCAACGCTCAATGCGCCAACGATAACGATATCCTTGAGCGAGTATCAGCGACTTTTGGAAGCGCAACAGCTCTTTTCAAAGCCACTTCAAAGGTGCGTTAAACCGCGTTCGAAGATTGAGCGGGATGCGGAGATATCAACCTTCATCTCTCAATGCGCGGGCACAATTACTATCATGGAAATATGGGAAGCTTGTCAGCAGAGGTTCGACGCTGATCGCTTTCCTTCAAAATCGGCAATTCACCGTTTTCTTATGAAGCCAAAACGCGTCCAATCTCTGCCACGCGACCCGACCTGACGGCGGTCATTATCAGCGATTATCACCTTTTATCGCCGTTTCTCACCTATTCCGAATTATTACCAACGACATATAATTATGGAGAGGTTATCGATTTTCAGTTTCGGACAGCGCTCTGAGCCAGGATTTGAGATGGGGAGGATTGCTGACCCTTCGGAAGAATATCCACTTTCTCCAGTTCTTCGCCGACAATCTCGGCGATTCCGCAAACTGGGCGGGACTTCGCCAGGAAGCATGCGTGAGCGGGCGGAATTTCGCCCGGTTTGCCAGTGCTCAGCCGCGGAATGTGTTGTTATTTCAGAGAGATATAATATTGAAGATTGTTTCCAAATTCCTTGGATTCTGCTCGGCGTGCTCCCTTAACAACGCCCGGGCGAGCGTTGGCCTGGCTGTCGGCTGAGTCATGCGCCCGTCAAGTCCGCGCTACCCGGCAGACGTGCCGAGATAGTGCAGATGCCTGGTGCTGGCGACTAAGGTCGTGACTGCACCGGAAACAAAGGTGGCGTGAACATGATCGTGTGCGCTTTCCCGACCCCTGAAGCGCGGCGCGACCGGAGAGAAATCGAAAAATCGCATTGAATGGAATGGAGTCTGGGGTCTTGGGAGTGTTTGAACGCATAATCCCGCAGGATGCGGATGTCGCCTTTGCATTCGAGGCCGAGGCTATGCCGGGCGCATTTTCGGTGCTGAACCTTGTCGGCGAAGAGGCGCTGTTCGAGGGCTATGAGATCGTCGTCGATCTGGTCTCGGAAGACCCTTCGCTCGACCTCGCGGCACTGCTCGACACGCCTGCGGTACTTTCGTTGCTCCACGCCTATGAGCAGCCGCGCTTCCTGCATGGCGTGATCGTCGAGATCGAGCGGCGAAGCCTGACTTTCAGACGCACATTATATCGCGCGACGCTGAAGCCGTCGCTGCACCGGCTCCATTATCAATCCGACAACCGGATATTCCAGGCCCAATCGGTGCCGGACATCGCCAAATCCATTTTGGCCGACCACCAGATCACCGATGTCGAATGGCGGATCGAAGGCGTGCACGAGCCTCGCGAATTCTGTGTGCAATATCAGGAAACGAGCTACGATTTCCTGCGCCGATTGTGGGCGGAGGAAGGAATATTCTTCTGGTTCGAACACAGCGCGACCAGCCACAAGATGATCGTTTCGGACGCGCCGCTTGCAATGCCGATGTTGCCCGGCCTGTCGACGTTCCCCTTCAACAATCTCCCCGGCGGCATCGGCCAGGGCCCGCGGATATGGCGTTTCGACCGGATAGAACGACTGCGTGCGACGCATCGCGCCGTGCGGGACTACAGTTTTTTGAGCCCGGCCCAGTCGCTCGAGGAACGCGCGGTGCAGACGAAGGCAAATGGCGCGAAGGCAGAGTATGAGCTGTACGCCTGGCCGGGCCGGCACAAATCGGCCGAAACCGGGCGCGCTTTCAATGATTATGCGCTGGAAGCGCATCGTGTCGAGGCCGCGATCGCCGAGGGCGAGACGAATTCGGTGCGGCTGTCCGCGGGCTATGGCTTTACCCTGATGGAGCATCCCGACCCGGCGGCCAATACCAACCATCGCATCCTTCGTGTCATTCATGAAGGGCACCAGGCCTCGGCTATGCAGGAAGAAGCCGCCACGGACAAGGGCACCACCTATCGTGCGCGCTTCACAACCCAGCCCGCGCACTTGCCTTACAGGCCGGTGAACCCCAATCCTCGCCCGCGCATCGACGGGCCGCAGATCGCCCATGTTACCGGCCCCGAAGGCGAGGAAATCTATTGCGACGAGCATGGCCGGGTGAAGGT